>JAYVGI010000027.1:0-17804 GCA_043772355.1 Polaromonas sp. | reverse complement strand
CCAGGCTTTCGCGAAGGCCCCACGGGCAAGATCTACCTGGCATACCTGCGCGACCCAGACGGCAACAAGATTTGCGCGCTGCACCGGCCTGCTAAATAGCTGGGAAACTTGTCGTCAGATTGCGCCGCTGACTTCTTTCAGCTTGTTGTGTCAGCCCCGAGCGTTCAAAATACAGCGAACTGATCTGCCGCTGCAGTGCCCGCACCGACCAGTTGCCGCGCAGGCACTCCAGCTCATAAAAAGCTCTTTGCAGTGGGTCTCCAATGTTCAGGAGTTCTGCAAAATGACTGAACGACAAACACTCCAGAAGCTTCTGGCCGGGCAATTCGGGAGACACTGTCTCCCGAATTGGCAAGGCTAGGGCGGACAAAGATTCGGGAGACAGCGTCTCCCGAATCTGCGGGTATGCTAAATAAAACGAGCGAAACCGGCGTAGCTCTCGCTCTTGTGTGCGCACCATGCCTTCATTACCCAAACGCTCGGCTTGCCGCTGCGGCACTGTACGCATGCGCTTGCTGAATGGCCGCAACCAGGGCACTGAAGTCCAATGTGGTTGGCTGAGGCAGAGTGGTTTTAGGCAACATAGTAAAGTGTGTATCGAGTACGCAAGAGTATTACCGACCCAAGTATGCACTGAAGTTCTGTCTCGAAATCATGGTGTCGCGCACTTATCGTCAGCCCTATGCCCATGCTGGCCCCCGGGGAGAAAACTATGTTCGGGCACGTTTGTCATCACCACGCCCATCAATGGCGCGCCCGCTACGCAGGGCAATGGCAGCACCATCGGCTTTGCAGTGCAGTCGCCCGAGCAGGGCAACGCGTTCCATGCGGCGGGCGTGGCCAACGGCGGCACTACGTGTGAAGACCCCCCAGGCTTTCGCGAAGGCCCTGCGGGCAAGATCTACCTGGCGTATCTGCGCGACCCAGATGGCAACAAGATCTGCGCGCTGCACCGGCCTGCTAAATAGGTTAAAACTTCTGCGGCCGAATAACCGCTACGTCGGCAAAAAACAAGCTCACGCCGTAGTGGGCGGCGTACTGCGCCATCACATGCTCGGCTATCGCTGTGGCTACGGCTTCGTTGCAGATAATTTTCAGCTCAATGCTGCGGTCGGCCTCCCACTGGCCTTCGCGGGTGGCGTGCTGGGAGCCGCCGCGCACGTCGTACACGGTGTAGCCCTGCGCGCCCAGGCGTTTAGCATCCTGGATGAGGCGCTTTTCCAGCGCGGCTTCGGTGATGATGACGAGGAGTTTTTTGGGGTGTGTGTCCATGGTGCACCTTGGGTGTTTAGGCTGTGGCCAGCCACTGCGCCAGTTGCAGATACAGCGGAATGCCCACAATCACGTTGAAGGGGAATGTAATGCCCAGCGCAGCGGTGATGGACAAGGCGGCGTTGGCCTGCGGCACTGCGATGCGCATGGCGGTGGGCGCGGCTATGTAGCTGGCACTGGCAGCCAAGGTGGCCATGATGGCCACGCCGCCGGTGCTTAAGGCCAGCAGCTTGCCGCCTAAAGCGCCTAGCAGCGCCAGACATAGGGGCGCGATGATGGCAAATGCAATTAAAGGCAAGCCGTAGCGCTTGAGCTCGCCCAGCCGCGCGCCTGCTACCAAGCCCAGCTCCAGCAAAAACAGCGCCAGCACACCTTTGAACAGCACGGTAAACAGTGGTGCGATGGGTGCAGTGCCTGCCTCGCCCATGGTGGTGCCTATCACCAGGCCGCCTACCAGCAGCAGCACCGATTTGCCCAAAAAAACGTCATGCGCCAACGTCGTCCAAGGGCTGGTGGTGGGGCGAGAGGAGGCACTGGCGTAGCGTGGTGCGGTGATGGTGGAAGGTGTTGAATCGGTGGGTTCAGCGGGGCGGGATGGCAAAGACGTTGTGCCATACCTGGGTGCAGGGGCTTGCCCAGCCGCAGACCAGCGCGCCAGCGCGATACCCGCCACAATGCCCGGTGCCTCCAGCAGCGCCACCCACAGCGCAGCGTGCGCCTCAAACGGCACCAGCTGTTGCACTAAATAGGCGCTGGCCACGGCAAAGGTCACCACGCTCACCGAGCCGTAGTGCGCCGCTACGGATGCTGCGTCGTAGCCACCCAGCCCGACCAGTTTGCGTAGCACCGGGTAGAGCAAACAAGGTATCGCCAAGCCCATGGCCAGGCACCACAGCACCTGCGGCAGCACCGCCTGCACGCTTTGCTTGGACAGCTCCACGCCGCCCTTTAGCCCAATAGCCAGCAGTAGGTAGATCGACAGCGTTTCATACAACGCCCCCGGCAGCGCCAAGTCGCTTTTGACTAAACGGGCCAGCAGGCCCAGCAGAAAAAACAGCACCACGATGTCCAGCATGCGGCGAATGATGCCAGAGGCTGATTAGGCTTAGGGTGCACGGGTTTAATCCCCGCAGCCTTATTTGGCCAATAGACTATTGACAGCGTTAATGTCTTCAGGTTTGAGCGTGCCGTTGGCTTGGCGCAGCTTCAGGCCACCGACCAGTACGTCGTAGCGGGCTTTGGCCAGGTCGCGTTTGGTTTGGAAGAGCTGGCTTTGGCTGTTGAGCACGTCGATGTTGATGCGCACGCCTACCTGGTAGCCTAGCTTGTTGGCGTCCAGCGCGCTTTGGCTGGAGGCTTCGGCAGCTTCCAGGGCTTTGACTTGGCCTTGGCCTGACACGACACCGAAGTAGGCTGTGCGGGTGGCTTGGGCGATGCTGCGTTTGGCACCTTCCAGGTCGTTTTTGGCTTTGTCTTCGAGCTGCAGGGTTTCTTTGATGCGGTTTTGGATGGCGTAGCCTGCAAAGAGCGGCAGGTTCAGGGCAATGCCCACGCTGGTGCTTTGGGAGCGGTTATTCAGCGGGCCCAGGTTGGTACTGCGGCTGGTGGCCAAGCTGGCGGTGGCGTCCAGGGTGGGGCGGTTACCGGCTTCGGCTTTTTCGGTCTCCAGCTTGGCCACGTCCAGGGCCAGCACGGCGGCTTTAATGCTGGGGTGCTCTTGCTCTGATTGCTGCACCCAAGTGTTCACATCGCTGGGCATGGGGGCGGGCAGGGCCAAAGGCAGGGCGACAGGTTTGGGTTTGGAGTTGTCTTTGCCGACCAGGATGTCGAGGGCGATTTTTTTGACGCGCAAGTCGTTTTCTGCGGCGATCTCCTGGGCTATCACCAAATCGAAGCGGGCTTGGGCTTCGCGGGTGTCGGTGATGGTAGAGGTGCCTACCTCAAAGTTGCGTTTGGCGGAGGCCAGTTGCTCGGCAACAGCGGCTTTTTGGGCTTTGACGAAGGCCAGACTGTCTTGGCTGGCCAGTACGTCAAAGTAGGCTTGGCTCACGCGCACAATGAGGTCTTGCTCTGCGCTGTCCAGGGTCGTTTTAGCCAACACGGCCTGCTTTTCGCCTTGGGCGGCTGTGGCGCGGTTGGCGGGGCGGTACAGGGGCTGTGAGGCACTGAGGGAGACGTTTTGGTTAATGGGGGTGCGGCTGGCGTTGGGGTTGGTGTTGTTGGTATACGCAATACTGCCGCCTGCGCTCAGGCCCACTGTCGGCAGTAGGCCGGCCTTGGCCTGCTCGGCGCGGTACAGATTGGCCTCGTACTGTGATTTGGCTGACTGGTAGGTGGCATCGTAGACGCGGGCGGCCTCGTACAGCTGCGAGAGGTTTTGCGCCATTGCAGGGGCGCAGGTGGCGCTGACCAAGGCGGTTAGCAACAGGAGGCGGGGCGTTTTCATAACGGTCCTTTGGGGTAACTGATCGAATTAATAGCGGGGCACAGAGGGGTCTGCCTCGTCGCTCCACGCGGCAATGCCGCCGGCAATATTGATCACCTGTTCAAACCCGTTTTGCAGCAGATAGCGCGCGACATGCTGGCTGCGGATGCCGTGGTGGCACAGGCAGGCAATGGGGCGGTCCGTGGGCAGCTCGGCCAGGCGGGCGGGGATGTCTTGCATGGGCATGCTGAGCACGTCAAAGGCCTGCGCGCCGTCCAGCGGGCGAATGGCGGCGGTATGAAACTCCCATGCCTCGCGCACGTCCAGCACCAGGGCTGTGGTGCCCGCTTGGGCGACAGTCCACTGGGCGAAAGCGGCGGGGCGAATTTGCGGGATCATGCTAGAAGCTGAACTTGGAGTCTTCGGCAAAGCCCAGCAGGCGCGGTGCTACGGTGTCCCACGGCTGGGTGGTTACCGTGCCATCGGTGGCAGCGGCTTGCACCGGCTTGGTGACGAAGGTGGCGCGCATCATGGGCTCTTGTCCCACCACGGCTACCAAGCGGCCACCGGGCTTGAGCTGGGCCAACAAACTGGCGGGGATGTGCGCAACTGAGCCGGATAAAACGATCACGTCAAACGGGCCGTCAACGCTCAGGTCTTTGGAGCCGTCAGCGGTGCGAACTTCGCAGTTGTGGATACCGGCTTTTTGCAGGTTCTCGCGGGCTGTTTGCGCCAGCTCGGGCACGATCTCCAGCGTAATGACGCGCTGGGCGCGGTGCGAGAGCAGTGCTGCCATGTAGCCGCTGCCGGTGCCAATCTCCAGCACTTTCTCATGCTTGTGCACAGCCAGGTCTTGCAGCATGCGGGCCTCTACTTTGGGCGACAGCATACTTTGGCCGTTTTTGCCACCGTCCCGCAGGGGGATCTCCTTGTCTACAAAGGCCAGGGCTTTGTGCGCCAGCGGGCAAAAGTCTTCACGCTTGACGGCGGCCAGCAGTTGCAGGATGCTGTTGTCCAGCACGTCCCAGGGGCGGATCTGCTGTTCGATCATGTTAAAGCGGGCTTGTTCGATGTTCATGGTGCGGTATTCAAAATAGTATTCGGGTGCTTTACTCGGCTGAGCGCGGCAAACCTTTGATTTTAGGCGGGCTTTGGAGGGTGTCTGTGCGCTGCGCGGCTTTACCGGTAAAAAGTCTCAGGCACCAGTTGGCAAAATCGTCCATATAGCAGTACACCACCGGCACTACCACCAGGGTGAGCAGGGACGAGGTGATCACCCCGCCAATGACGGCCTGGCCCATGGGCGCGCGTTGCTCGGCCCCTTCGGTGAGGGCAAAGGCCAGCGGCACCATGCCAAAGATCATCGCCAGGGTGGTCATCAAAATCGGGCGCAGGCGCACTTTGGCAGCCAGCAGCAGAGCATCGGCGCGGTTCAGACCCGGGGCGATGATGTTGCCTTTGTCGTCCACCTCGCTCTCGCGGGCGCGGATGGCAAAGTCCACCAGCAAGATAGCGTTTTTAGTGACCAAGCCCATCAGCATCACCACCCCAATCACCGAGAACATCGACAGAGTGGAACGGAATAGCAACAAGGCCAGCACCACACCGATCAGGGTGAGGGGCAGAGACGTCATCAGCGCCAGGGGTTGGAAAAAGCTTTTGAACTGGCTGGCCAAAATCATGTAGATAAAGATCACCGCCAGCGCCAGGGCTGACACGGCGTAGCCAAAGGATTCGGCCATGTTCTTGGTGTTGCCGCCAAACTGGTAGCTGTAGCCCGGCGGCATGGTGATGCTGTCCATCACCTTGCGCACATCTGCCGACACTTCACCGGCAGAGCGGCCATACACGTTGGCGTTGATGGCGACTTCGCGTGACAGGTCGCGGCGGTTGATTTGGTTCGGCCCGGTAGATTCACGCACTGTCGCTACCTGGTTGAGCCGCACCACGCGGGTGCTGCCGTCGGCTGCGGAGGTGACTGCAAAGGGCAGGCGCTCCAGGTCTTGCACGGTGTTGCGCGCGTCGGGCGAGAGGCGCACGTTCACGTCGTAAGTTTGGTCGTCGCTAGCGCGCCAGTTGCCTACCGTTTGGCCGGCCACCAAGGTGCGCAGGCTGTTGCCAATTTGGGTGACGTTCAGGCCCAGATCAGAGGCCGCCTCGCGCCGCACATCGACCTCGATGGTGGGCTTGCTGGGCTTGACGCTCGAATCCAGGTCCACCAAGCCTTGAATGTCTTTCAGCTTGTCCATGGCTTGCACGGTCAGGCGCTCCAGCTCGCGCAGGTCGCTGCCTTTGAGGGAGAACTCCACCTGCTTGCCGCCGCCCACCGCGTCGCCACCCACGGCGCTGGTGATGGTGATGCCTGCTACGCGGTTCAAGCGGTCGCGGATTTGCGCGGACACTTGGTCTACCGTCTGCTTGCGTTCTTTTCTGTCAATCAAGCGGATGTAGATGGACGCATAAATCTTGCCTTGCGAGTTGCCCGTGTTGATGGTGGACAGGGTGTAGCGCACCTCAGGAAACTCGCGGATGATGGCCTCGGCCTGGCGGGTTTTGGTCTCGGTGGCCTCGAGCGACGAGCCCACGGGCGTGTACAGCGTCACGTTGGTTTCGCCAAAGTCGGCTTTGGGCACAAACTCGGTGCCCAGCAAGGGCACCATGAATATGCTGGCGACAAAGATGGACAAGGCGATGAGCAAAGTGGTTTTTTTGAACTTCAAGCTCCAACGCAAAATGCTCTGGTAAGCGTCGATCAAGCGGTCGGTGGCTTTCTCAAACCAGTGCGTCACGCGGCCAATGGTTTTGTCGTACCAAGTGACGGGTGCATAGGGCTTGCCATGCTGGTCAATCGACGGGTCATGCCAGATGCTGGACATCATCGGGTCCAGCGTGAAGCTGACGAACATGGAGATCAGCACGGCGGCCACGATGGTGATGCCAAACTCGTGGAAGAACTTGCCGATGATGCCGCCCATAAAACCAATGGGCAAAAACACCGCCACGATGGACATGGTGGTGGCCAATACCGCCAGGCCAATCTCCTGCGTGCCGTCCAGCGAAGCTTGGTAGGGCGTTTTGCCCATTTGCACATGCCGCACAATGTTCTCGCGCACCACAATGGCATCGTCAATCAACAAGCCCACACACAGGCTAAGCGCCATCATGGTGATGATGTTGATGGTGAAACCAAACATGTTCATAAACAAAAAGGTGCCGATCAATGCGATGGGCAAGGTAAGGCCGGTGATGACGGTGGAGCGCCAGGAGTTGAGGAACAAAAACACGATCAAAATAGTGAGCAGCGCGCCTTCTATCAAAGTGCGGCGCACGTTCTCTACCGACACGCGGATGGGGCGGGAGTTGTCCACAATGGGTTCAAGCTTGACGCCCGGCGGCAGCAGGGGCGTCATGTCGGCAATGGCTTTTTTCAGGCCGTCCACCACGTCGATGGTGTTGTCGTCTTGCGCTTTTTGCACCGCCAGCAGCAGAGTGCGCTGGCCGTTGTACAGGGCCAGGCTTTCCACCTCCTGCGCGCCGTCTTTCACACGGGCCAGCATGCCTACGGTGATGGCCGTGCCCGCCTTGCGGGTGACGATGATGTTGGCAAAATCTTCCGAGCGCTGCATCCGCGCTTGCACCTGCACCACCCGCTCTTGCGTGAGCGAGCGCACTGCGCCTACGGGCAGGTCTTGGTTTTCGTTGCGCACGGCAGTGGCCACTTGGTCGGCGCTCACGCCATAAGACTCTAGCGCTTGGGGATTGAGGTAAATGTTGATCTCGCGGCGGGTACCGCCTACCAAGGTGACGGAGCCCACGCCACGCACATTCTCCAGCCGCTTCTTCAGGCTTTGGTCGGCCCAGTTGGTGAGTTCCACCGCGCTGAGGGGACGCACAGGGCGCGCCGCGCTGGACCGCTCCAAGCAAGCGCGCGCCCCCTCGGGGGGCAGCGCAGCACACGCAGTGGCAAGCGTGGGGGCATCACTCGGCAGCACGGCGATTGACCACACCGAGCGGCTAGATGGGTCAAAGCGCAGCACGCGGGGTTCTTTCACCTCGGCGCGCAGGCTAGGGCGCACAGCGGCTACTTTTTCGCGCACATCGTCGGCGGCTTTGCGGCCGTTCATGTCCAGCGCAAACTCAATCACGACGACCGACTGGCCTTCGTAGCTGCGCGAGGTCAGAGCGTTGATACCGGCAATGGAGTTGACCGCCTCTTCGATCTTTTTGGACACCTCGGTCTCGACAATCTCAGGCGAAGCGCCGGGGTAGTCGGCGATCACCACCACCACCGGAAAGTCGATGCTGGGGAACTGGTCTATCTTGAGGCGCTGGTAGCTGAAGATGCCCAGCACCACCAGAGCCAGCATGACCATGGTGGCGAAGACGGGGTTTTTAAGGCTGACGCGGGTGAACCACATAGGGGAGGGTGCTTTGTGGTTTAGTTGCTGGAGGATGCAGCGGGCTTGGCGGCTGTGGCAGGCACTGTGGCAGACGACGCGGCATCAGAGGCAGCTTTGGCCACACTGCCCGGCGTGGTGACTTTCACCTTCGTGCCATCGCGGATAAAACCCGCGCTCGCTAATGTGACCTGGGTACCCGCGCTGATGTTTTTCACCGCCACCATGGTGGTGCCCTGGGCATCACCACGCGCGCCCAGCTCTACGCTTTGGTGGCTGATGCTGTTGTTTTGCAATACCTGCACATAGGGCGAGGGTTTGTCATTGCGCACAGCCGACAGTGGCACGCTCAAGGTTTGGATCTTGGCCGTACCCAGGGTGCCTTGGGCAAACAAGCCTTGGCGCAGGCCTGCGGTGCTGGCCACGCTCAGGTACACCAGCACGCTGCGGCTACCGGCTACTGCGCTGGGGTTGATGCGGGTGACCGTGGCAGCCACCGATTCGGTGCGGCCTTCAAAGCGCAGCTTGGCTTGCTGGCCCACGCGCACGTCAACAGATTCGGCAGCACCCAAATTGGCCTCCAGCTCCAGGCGGCTGATGTCGATAATCTCCACCACCCGCGCCTCTATGCCCACGCGCTCACCCGGCTGCGCCGTGCGCTGCGAGATGATGCCGCTGATAGGCGCTTTAAGGACAGTGTCTTCCAGCGATTTGCGCGCTACGTCTACACCTGCCAGTGCGGACGCATGGGTAGATTTAGCCCCGGCCAGGCTGGCCGCCGTAGTCTCTAGCGCGGTGGCTGAGATAAAGCCCTGGTTGACCAAGGCCTTGTTGTTGTCATATGAGCGTTGTGCAATGTCGATTTGCGCCTTGGCCGCATCGGCGCTTTGCTGGGCCTGGCGCACACGGGCTTGGTATTCGGATGCATCGACCGTGGCAATGATTTGCCCGGCTTTGACCACATCGCCCTCACGCACCGTAAGGCCCTGCAGTTCGCCACTGACGCGGGCTTTGACCACAGCACTGTGGGCCGCCTTGAGCGAGCCGGAGATGGCCAGGCCCTCAGAGAGTTCGAGCACCTGGGCGGTGGCGATGTCGCTGGTGGCCAGTTCAATGATGGCCTCGGGCTTGGGGGCGTTGGCTTTGGCTTGCTCGGCCTTGCGAGCGGCTACGACGCGCATGCCTGCGGTGCCAAGGGCTGCGAGGATGATCAATGCCAATAGCCATTTCCAATATTTTTTCATGAGATCGTATAAACCTAAGATGGTTGGGAGCGTAGCAAAAGTATGTGAAGCACAGGTTAATTGCGCTTGAGCAGGCCATGCACCAGCATGTCGGCTTGTGCGGCCAGGTAGCGCTCGGGGTCTATCTGCTGGTGGCTGCCCACGCAGCAGCCCATGGAGTGCTTCCAGGTGACCAGATAAATCAAAGGGGTGATCATGGCGTACACCGCGTAGTCCAGATCGACCTTGCGAAACTCGCCACGGTCAATGCCGCGCTGGATCACGCAGCGTATCAAGCGCAGGTTGGGCTCCACCACCTCTGCATGGTAGAAGGTGGCCAGCTCGGGGAAATTGGTCGCCTCGCTCATCATCAACTTGGTGAGCCCTGAGGCTTTGGTAGAGCCAAAGCGCTGCCACCATTCTTGCATCATGTAGGGCACCAACTGCGCGGTAGGGCCGGGGTACTTTTCTACCTCGTCAAAGCCCTCGTTCACCTTGCTGGAGATGTTCTCGCGCACCACGGCTTTGAAGAGGTCTTCTTTAGTCGGAAAGTACAAAAACAGCGTGCCCTTGGATACGCCAGCCCGTTTGGCCACTTCTTCAGAGCGGGTGGCGGCAAAGCCTTTTTCTACGAACAAATCCAGCGCAGCGGCCAGCAGCTCGCCCGGGCGCGACTCTTTGCGCCGCTCTCGGCGGGTGCCTGGACTGTCGTTTGGGAGTTCTGGGTGCACAGCAAATCGAGATTAATGACCGATTGGTTATTAATGTAGCGTATGCGCAACCCAGGGTCAAGTACAAAACGGGCTGATAAGGGCTTATTTGGCCAAGGCGGTGCCCAACAGCTCACGCAGTATGTGCCGCGAGTGCCTTAAACCGTCGGTGCTGGGCAGCCATTCCAAGCCCGCAGACTGCACGGGCTCGGTAAACCCCATGGGTGCGGGCGTAACCAAAAGACCGGCGCTCTCAAAGGCCCGCTGGGCGCGGGGCATGTGCCAGGCGTGGGTGACCAAGGCGATGCGTTCCACGCCGTCTTTGCGCAGCATGGCGGCAGTCATGACAGCACTTTCGCGGGTATCGCGTGAGCTGCTCTCGGACCAGCGCGGTGGGGCCATCCCTAGCTGGGCCATCCAGCGCTGCACGGCCCCAGCCTCGGTGTCAGAGCTGGCATCTGCCGCCCAGCCCACGCCGCCGCTAAAGCCCACTGGCAGCGCAGCGCTCTTGGCCAGCACCATGCCATAGTGCATGCGGGTAACGGTGCTGCTGCTGGGCTGGGGTTGGCCGTACTCGCGGCTGCGCGTCTCGGCCCCGCCGCCCAGCACGATGACGGCCTGCACTTTTTGCTGCTTCAAAGTCGCCTGCGCCGTAGCCAACTGAAGGTGGGGTGCGGCTGACAGCAGGTGCTGCTCCATCCACACCGCAAACACATTGCAACTGACGATCCACAGCGCAGCCAAGCTCAGCAGCGCCACCGAGATACCCAACCGGCTGCGATAGCGCACCATCAGCCACAGCCCCAGCGCAATGGCGAGCAAGAGCCCTGCGGGTGGCAACGCCAAGGCGGTGAGCCAGGGTTTTAGAAAGTTCAGTTCTGGGGGCATGGCGAAGCAGGCGGTGGTGTGGGGTAGGGCGGGGTGAAGCACGTTCAATGCAGCGTGTGGATCTTCCAAGCCCTAGTATGGGGTACTTCTAAAAGTATAGCTGCTCCCGCTTTATTGTCGCTGGCTACAGCGCGATAAGCACCTAAAAATGGCTCGTTAACCGGCAAATTACGGTTTCCAGCCGATTTTTAGCCCCCTGGTGGCTTCCCGCTGCGCCACCACCGGGATTTTGACCTGTCTGAAGGTGGCAATCAGCCGGTAGCCATCAAAAAATATGCGGGAGCAGCTATGTAATGCATAGCGAGTGGGTTCTCGTCGAGAGCTCTTGATCGGCGTTCTGGCGGGGCTAGGCCTGGGTTTGCGGTGCCGGTCTCAATAAAACGCCTGCAAGCCTGTCTGCGCACGGCCCAGTATGAGCGCATGCACATCATGCGTGCCTTCGTAGGTGTTCACCGTCTCCAGGTTGATCATGTGGCGAATGACGTGGTATTCATCGTGGATGCCGTTGCCGCCGTGCATGTCGCGGGCCATGCGGGCGATGTCCAGGGATTTGCCGCAGGAGTTACGCTTAATGAGCGACACCATCTCGGGCACGGCCTGGCCTTCGTCCATCAGGCGGCCCACGCGCAGGCAGCTTTGCAGGCCCAGGCTGATCTCGGTTTGCATGTCGGCCAGCTTCTTTTGGATGAGCTGGGTTTGCGCCAGCGGCCTGCCGAATTGTTGGCGATCCAAGGTGTATTGGCGGGCGGCGTGCCAGCAAAATTCTGCTGCGCCCAATGCCCCCCAGGCAATGCCGTAGCGCGCTTTGTTCAGGCAGCCGAAGGGGCCTTTGAGGCCGCTCACGTTGGGTAGCAGATTGGCCTCGGGCACAAACACGTTGTCCATCACTATCTCGCCGGTGATGCTGGCGCGCAGGCTCATCTTGCCTTCGATCTTGGGTGCCGTCAGGCCTTTCATGCCCTTTTCCAGGATGAAGCCGTGGATGGCCTCTTGCCCGCCTACGCTGGCGTCCGCGTTGGCAATCTTGGCCCAGACGATGAACACATCAGCTATCGGCGCATTGGTGATCCACATCTTGGCACCGTTCAATTGGTAGCCTCCGTCCACCGGTTTGGCGCGGGTGATCATACTGGCGGGGTCGCTGCCGTGGTTCGGCTCGGTCAGGCCAAAGCAGCCCACCCATTCGCCGGTGGCCAGCTTGGGCAGGTACTTTTGCCGCTGCTCCTCGCTGCCGTACTCGTGGATCGGGTGCATCACCAAAGAGCTTTGTACGCTGATGGCGCTGCGGTAGCCGCTGTCTACGCGCTCCACCTCGCGGGCTACGAGGCCGTAGCTCACGTAGTTCAAGCCCGAGCAGCCATAGCCCTCGATGGTGCAGCCCAAAAAGCCCATGGCCCCGGCTTCGTTCATGATCTCGCGGTCAAACTTTTCGTGCCGCGCGGCCATCAGCACGCGGGTTTGCAGCTTTTCCTGGCAAAAGGTGTGCGCGGCATCTTGCACGGCGCGTTCGTCGTCGCTCAACTGCTCGCGCAGGAGGAAGGGGTCTTGCCAGTCGAATTTTGCTTTTGTTGCCATGAATGTGTCCAAACGGTCGAAAGAGAAGTTGATGGGTGGGCTGTTTGCATACCCCAGAAGTTGATTTTAAGTCGGACTGCGCGGGCTCTTGGGCGGGTAGGGCTTTTCTTTGTCGCTTAGCGGTCAGCAGTGTTGCTTGCGTTTGAAAGCATTGAACCCGGCTGGTGGTCTGTGCACGCCCGGCACTGGATGTGGACGGCTCCGCGGCCAATACTGTTCGTCTAAGCCGTGTCGTCTCGCTTTTCGTTGTGAAGATGCCTTTCTACCTGGGTCGCATTGCTTTTCGATATGAAGATGCCTTTCTACCTGGGTCACATTGCGGCGATGGAGGAATTTACGCTGCAAAAATCTTACGAAAACACGCGACGGCTTGGGTAGTGATCTTGAGGTGGTCTCCGCGCCCTTCTCCAGATTTTTCATCGCAAACACGCTCCATCACCGCTTGCTGATTGGGTCGCTTGCCATTGCACGCCAGCTTTGTGACTGGGTCGCTTGCCATTGCACGCCAGCTTTGTGACTGGTTCGCTTGCCATTGCACGCCAGCTTTGTGATTGGGTCGCTTGCTATTGCACGCCAGCTTTGTGACTGGTTCGCTTGCATTGCGCGCCAGCCGGGTGACTGGGGAGAACTTGGTAGTGCGCCCGAGTCTGTAGAGCGCGCTGGCCGGAGCACACTCCCGACCCCCTCTCCCGCATTGCGGGAGAGGGCTGGGGTGAGGGCGTCTCCCAGCCACCCATCTCATCAGGCGATACCCAAATTTGCACTGCGGCAACCCGTTCACTCTCTTTACCGTAGCACTTCGTCTATGCAGGACAGTGGGGTACACAGGGGGAGACTGAAAATTGGAGTTTTGTACCGTACGGGGCTGCTGTGCACCGAAAATCTGCCCCACAGACCGTCCACCAAACGTCCACCAACCCTCTTCGGCAAAACAGTCGCTCCTTATTCCATAGCGACTACCCTTTGTTTCTTAATGGCTACTGCCCGAAAAGATCTAAAACTAGCGTTCAAACAGGCAAATTTTCAGTTTCCAGCCGATGTGCAGGCTCCCAGGGCTTGCCGCGTGCTCAACAACGGCGATTTTGAACTGTTTTTGGTATCTATTGGCTGTTAGCCATTGGAGAAATATAGCTTAGCAGCTACGCAATACATAGCAGACAGGTGCGCGTGGGGAGCGGGTAGTCGTGGTGCTGGCGGCTAAAACCCAGTGGAGCGCCACAGAAGCTGTAAACCGGTCAAAGTTATCAATTATGGGGCTTATCCCGTGTACCCCACTGGCCTGCTTAGACGGAGTGCTACGGTAAAGAGAGTGAGTGCATAGGCTCAGCGCACACCAGAGTAGCGCCTGATAAGGTGGGTGCTGGGAGGCACCCTCAACCCAGCCCTACCCATGAACCTGCATCGAAATCCAAGGTTCATGGGCTTAATTCGGGCGTACGGCGGGCGACTGGAGTCTCTCCCGCGATGCGGGGGAAGGAGTCGGAAATCTTAAGCGAACAGTATTGGCTCTGCGGCTCTCCCCCGCCCTTCGGGCCCCTTCTTTATGCCGCTGCGCCGTCCACACCAAGCGCCAGGGCTGCGCAGTGGGATGGCTGGGGCTACAACGGGGGACAGCCGCGCACCTGAGTACGCCGTCGGCCTGCTCCCGTACAAAACAAGGCAAGGGAGTGTCAACATGACCGAGTGATCACACACCAGCATTGCGGAACCATCAGTATGCAAGTTGCGATTTATCTTGCGACTCATGGCAGTGAGAGCACGCTATCGGCTATAGTTATCTAGCGATAAACGACCTATTTTTTGGAAATATATTTATGAGCCAACTTACGTCCCCCTCCACCCCATCCCCCAGCCGCCGCACCTTTGTGGCGCAAACGGCAGCCGCTGCCACCACACTGGCCTTCCCACTGGTAGGTGGCGCGCAGTCTGCACCGATCAAAATTGGCGTGCTGCACCCTGTCACGGGCGCGCTGGCTTACTCCGGCCAGCAGTGCCGCGAGGGCGTGTTGATGGCGATTGAAGACATTAACAAAACCGGCATCCGCTCATTGGGTGGTGCAAAAATAGAAGCGCTCTTGGGTGACGCGCAGTCCACGCCGCAGGCGGGCGCGGCAGAGATTGAGAAGATGAACGAAGCGGGTGTGTCTGCCGTGGTGGGTGCTTTTGCCTCCGCCATCTGCCTGGCCACCACCCAGGCCGCTGCCAAATACAACCTGCCGCATGTGGTGGACGTGGGTGTGGCCGACCAGATCGTGGAGCGCGGCCTGAAAAACACCTTCCGCTTTGGTCCGGGCTACCGCAAATGCGCCGAGGTGGCCGTGGCCAACTTGCATGTGCTCAACACCGCAGCGGGCAAGCCCGCCAAGACGGTGATGATCATCCACGAAGAGTCGCTGTTTGGCACCGGCACCGCCAACCTGCTGGCGCGCGAGCTGCCGGGCTATGGCTACGAGGTGAAAGAAATCGTCAAGCACGCCAACCCCACGCGCGACTTCAACAACATCGTGCTGCGCATGAAGTCGGTTAACCCCGACATCGTCATCCCCGCCAACTACTACAACGAATACGCGCTGTTGGTGCGCACCATGCAACAGCAAAAAGTAGCGCCCAAGGCGATCTACTCGGTGCTGGGCGGCGCAGCATCGAGCTACAAGTTCGTCAAGGAGTTTCCGGACGCAGCCAACGGCATCATCGACTGCAACCACTGGTTCAACCCCAAAGACCGTCGCAGCGCCGAGCTGAAAAAACGCGTCGAAGCCAAAGGCCTGTTCTTCAGCTATGAAATTTTTATGGCCTACACGGCGATGCGCCTGCTGGGCGACGCGATAGAACGCGCCAAGTCCACCGACCGCGCCGCCATCATCGACGCGCTGGAGAAAAGCACTTTCTCCGACCACATCATGCCCTACGGTGCCACCAAGTTCGTCAACGGCCAAAACCAGGGGGCACAGCCTTTGATGACCCAGGTATTTAAGGGCGACATCAAAGTGATCGTGCCGCGCGACTACCGCGAAATTGACCCGGTGTTTCCGTTGAAGGCTTGAGGTATCGCTTGACTTAGGGCGGAGGTGGGGTCGGGAGCGGACTTCCGGACGCAGAGGACGCAAAAGTTACGCAGAGGACGCAAAAAAACAGCCAAAGAAGAAAAAAACAAAAAAGTAAAAAACAGAAAATTGAAATTAGATAAAAGTTAACTTTAATTTTCATTTGGTTTTTAAATTTTTTTTAGTATCTTTTTTGGTATTTTTTTGTATTCTCTTTTTTGCGTCCTTTGCGTAATTTTTGCGTCCTCTGCGTCCTGTCTCCATCCCCATCCCCCCTTTTTTCCACGATAGATACAAGACATGCTAGACCCCGGGATACTTTTCCCCTCCATCCTCAACGGCCTGACCACGGGCGCGGTGTATGCCTTGATTGCGTTGGGGCTGACCTTGATTTACGGTGTATTGCACATCATCAACTTTGCGCATGGCGCGGCTTTGATGTTGGCGCTGTACGCCGTGTATTTTTTTAAAGAGAAGTTCGGCATCGACCCCTACCTGGCCCTGCCCATCGTCGTGCCCGCCATGTTTGCGCTGGGCTACGCCTTGCAGCGCGGGGTGATCAACCGCGCCAGCCATGGCAAGGATGAGAACATTTTGCTGGTGACGCTGGGCCTGTCCATCGTGATGGAAAACCTGGCCTTGCTGTTTTTCAAGTCGGACACCCGCACGATTGAAACGGCCTACACCCTCACCACCGTAGCTATCGATATCGGCATCGCACAGGCGGCCATTGCATTGCCCAAGCTGGTGGCTTTTGCGGGCGCGCTGGTCACGTCAGCGGTGTTGATGTGGATAGTCAGCCGCACCGACCTGGGCCGCGCTATCCGCGCGGTGGCCAAAGAAAAGCACGGTGCCAAGCTGATGGGCATTGACGTAGACCATGTGTACGCCATGAGCTTTGGCATTGGATTGGCCTGCTTGGGCGCGGCGGCTTGCTTTTTGCTGCCTGCCTACTATGTGAACCCACTGGTCGGCAACGGTTTTGTACTGGTGGCCTTCACCATCGTGGTGCTGGGCGGCATGGGCAGCTTTGGCGGCGCGCTTTTGGGCGGGCTGCTGATTGGCGTGGTGGAGTCGCTGGGCGGCTTGCTGCTGGGCGAGTCGCTGGGGCAGATTGGTATTTTTGTGATCTTTATCGCCGTGCTGCTGTTCAGGCCGCAGGGTTTGTTTGGGGCTAAAGCATGATGCGGTGGTGGCGTAGCCTGCCAGCTGTGCAGCGTGAGCTGCTGGGGATTGCTCTGTTTGTGATAGCTGCTTGCGCAATATCTTTGCTGGCTACCTCAGGAGTTATCTTAAATTTCATCATGATGGCGCTGTATGCGGCGCTGCTGGCGCAGGCTTGGAATGTGCTGGGCGGTTTTGGTGGGCAGTTTTCGTTTGGGCATGCGCTGTTCTTCGGCACGGGTGCCTATGTGCAGGCCATTGCACAAACACAGTGGGGCATCAATCCGTGGTTGGCCATGCCGCTGGGCGTGGCCTTCAGCGCGGCGGTGGGGTTGTTTGTCGGGGCGCTGTCGTTTCGCTATGGGCTGAAAGGCTCTTACTTTGCTTTGGTCACGCTGGCCTTTGCCGAGGTGTTTCGTATTCTTGCGCTGTCGGTGCCCTTCACCGGCGCCGGTGTGGGGCTGATGGTGCCGCTGCAAGAGGGCGCGGCCAATATGCAGTTCGCCTCACGCCGAGGCTACTTGTACGTGGTGCTGGCGCTGGTGGCCGGGGCGCTGCTGATCACCTGCTGGTTAAAACATTCGCGCTTTGGCGCCTATCTGCAAGCCGTGCGCGACAACGAAGACGCGGCGCGTGCTATTGGCGTCAACCCATTCAAAGTCAAGTTGGGTGCGATTGCCATATCGGGCGGTTTGATGGGTGCAGCAGGTGCGTTTTATGTGCAGGTGTTCCAGTACATCGACCCCGGCATTGCCTACGGCTCGCACACCTCGGTAGAGGCCTTGGTGGGCGCAATCGTCGGCGGCCTGGGTACCTTGTGGGGGCCGATCCTGGGCGCGTTGGCGCTGCATGTGCTGGCCGATGTCACCCGCAATCTGTTTGGCCAGTTGCCCGGCATCAATATGGTGATTTACGGCACGGTGCTGGTGCTGATGGTGATGTTTGCACCGCGCGGTATCGGTGGGCTAGGGCGCAGTGTGCGCGAGCTGTGGAGTAAAAACAAGCCGTCACCCGGTAACGAGGGCGCAAGCAAATGAGCACGCCCTTATTGCAGCTAGAGCAAGTCTCCAAAAGTTTTGGTGGCTTGAAGGCCGTGCAAAACGTCA
>JAYVGI010000026.1:0-11973 GCA_043772355.1 Polaromonas sp. | reverse complement strand
GCCACGTTGGCCAAATAGAAGCTGTTGCGGGTGTGGTTTTCGGGGATGATGAGCAGGTTGCGCGCTTCGGGGCAAATCTTCTCAATCGCGGCCATGGCGGCCTGGACGGCCAAGGGCAGCATCTCGGGGGTTAAATTGTTCCAGCCGCCCGGGTACAGGTTGGTGTCCACGGGAGCGAGCTTGAAGCCGGCGTTGCGCAGGTCGACCGAGGCGTAGAACGGCGGGGTGTGTTCCATCCACTCCAGGCGAAACCAGCGCTCAATGGCGGGCATGCTGTCCAAAATGCGCTGTTCGAGCTCGTTGATAGGGCCGTTAAGCGCGGTGATGAGGTGCGGAACCATGTTGTACTTTGTGGTGGGTAACGTTAGATTGTAGGTAGCTGGGGGTGTTTTTGCTAGCTGCAAGGGGGTATTGCTGTAGCTGTGACTGGATGTGTCTTTCGATCCTTCGTACGATGGCGATATTTTGTATCTGTCAAAGCCTTGAATGCGTAGTCCCTTAGGGCGAGATGGTGTGTGCCAATCGCCCTCATGCTGGAGTACCAGAAATCGGTCGATTGGCATACACCATCTCGCCTGCACAGAGAGTGGCGCGCTACCGGTAGTTGCCGGCGAGCATTTGACGAAGCTACGGGTAGCGCGCGACCGTGGTCGCTGCCCAACTGGGCGTACAAAGGTATCCCCATATGCGAACCAGTACACGCCGAGCGCATATACAAAACTCACCCCAAAAGCCCCCTAAAATTGCAGCCTAACCCAAGGCCACCCCATGCAATCTTCCATGCAATTCATCCGCTTCTCCGACCTGTGCGCCCAAGGCGCTGTTAAAAACAAACGCGTTTTCATCCGCGCCGACCTCAACGTACCGCAGGACGATGCAGGCCAGATCACCGAAGACACCCGCATCCGCGCTAGCATTCCTTGTATCCAAATGGCCCTCGACGCCGGCGCGGCCGTCATGGTCACGTCACATTTGGGCCGCCCTACTGAGGGCCAATTCAAAGCCGCTGACTCACTGGCACCTGTCGCCGCGCGCATGGCCGAGCTGCTGGGCAGGCCCGTCCCCTTGCTGGCCAACTGGGTTGATGGTGTCCAGATTGCGCCCGGCCAAGTGGTGCTTCTCGAGAACTGCCGCGTCAACCTGGGCGAGAAGAAAAACGCCCCAGAGTTGGCGCAAAAAATGGCCAAGCTGTGCGACATCTTCGTGCACGATGCTTTTGGCACCGCCCACCGCGCCGAGGCCAGCACCTACGGCATTGCGCAGTACGCCCCCATCGCGTCTGCTGGGCCCTTGCTGGCCGCCGAGATGGACGCGATTGGCAAAGCCCTGGCTGCGCCCAAGCGCCCGTTGGTCGCTATTGTGGCGGGCAGCAAGGTCAGCACCAAGTTGACCATTTTGCAGGCCCTGTCCAGTAAAGTGGACGGTTTGATTGTCGGCGGCGGCATTGCCAATACTTTTATGTTGGCCGCAGGCCTGAAGATTGGCAAGTCTTTGGCCGAGCCGAGTTTGATCGAGGATGCCAAAGCCGTCATTGCCGCCATGCAAGCGCGCGGCGCGGCGGTGCCGATCCCGGTGGATGTGGTGGTGGCCAAAACCTTTGCCGCCGACGCACTGGCCACGGTCAAGGCCGCCGCCGATGTGGCGGATGACGATTTGATCCTCGACATTGGCCCCAAAACCGCAGCCTTGCTGGCCCAGCAGCTTAAAACCGCAGGCACCATCGTCTGGAACGGCCCTGTTGGCGTGTTCGAGTTCGACGCTTTTGCCCACGGCACAGAGACCATCGCCCGGGCGATTGCCGACTCGCCTGCGTTTTCTATCGCCGGCGGTGGGGACACGCTGGCTGCTATCGCCAAATACGGTATCGAGAAAGACGTGAGCTACATCTCTACTGGCGGTGGAGCGTTTCTGGAAGTGCTGGAGGGCAAGACCTTGCCAGCCTTTGAGATTCTGGCCCAGCGCGCGGCGCTGTGAGCGCAGCGTCCGGGTAGCGAAATCAAATCAACCGATGCCCTTGAAATTTCCAAGGCGCAGGCGACATACAATGGAGAGTTATGCCCATCCTAGGGTGAACTTAGCTATTTCTGGAGACTTCTGTGTTTATTTCGACCGCTTTCGCCCAAACCGCCCCCGCCGCCGCCGCATCTGGAGGCATGGAGTCCAGCCTCATGAGCATGCTGCCCTTGGTACTGATGTTCGTCGTTCTGTATTTTGTGATGATTCGTCCGCAGATGAAAAAGCAAAAAGAACACCGCAGCATGATCGACGCGCTGGCCAAGGGCGACGAGATCGTCACCGCGGGCGGCATGATCGGCAAAGTCACCAAACTGGGCGACAGCTACGTCAGCCTGGAACTGGCCCAAGGGGTGGAGGTTCAACTACAACGCAGCGCTGTGGTGCAAGTGCTACCTAAAGGCACAGTCAAGTAATGCCAAGCGCGAAGCCTTGCGCTGGGCAGGGCTTGGCTGCCAAAGCGGCGATCCAGCGGGTTCGCCGTGTGTTTATGAACCAAGAGATTGAGCCCGTATGAACCGTTACGCTTTGTGGAAATACATCGTCATTGCTGCCGTGCTGGTCATCTCAGCACTGTTTACGCTGCCCAATTTCTTTGGCGAAGCACCGGCTGTGCAGGTCTCCAGCGGCAAGGCCACCATCAAGGTCGATAGCGTTACGCAAAACAAGGTGGAAGAAGCGCTCAGAGATGCCAAGATCATTTCAGATCGCATCACCTTTGACGGCAACTCCATCAAAGCCCGCTTTGCTGACACCGACACCCAGCTCAAGGCCAAGGACGCGATTCAAAAAGCGTTGACTCCCGATGCAAGCAACCCCTCCTACGTCGTAGCCCTCAATTTACTGTCGCGCTCGCCCAATTGGTTGTCCTCCCTGCGCGCTTTTCCGATGTACCTGGGCTTGGACTTGCGTGGTGGCGTGCATTTCATGCTGCAAGTGGACATGCAGGCGGCGTTGACCAAAAAAGCCGAATCCCTTACGGGTGATATTCGCAGCGTGCTGCGCGAAAAGAATGTACGCCACAGCGGCATCAATCGCAACGCCCAAAGTATCGAGGTGCGGTTTCGCGACTCGGCTACCTTGGATGCGGCCAAAAAGATTTTTCAGGATCAGTTTGCCGACCTGCAAACCGTGGACACCCCCGACGGTGCAGAGTACAAGCTCACGGCGACCATCAAGCCTGATGCCGCGCGCAAAGTGCAGGAGCAAGCCCTCAAGCAGAACATGACCACCCTGCACAACCGCATTAACGAGCTCGGTGTGAGCGAACCGGTGATCCAGCAGCAGGGCCTGGACCGCATCGTGGTGCAACTGCCTGGCGTGCAAGACACTGCCAAGGCGAAAGATATTTTGGGACGCACCGCCACGCTGGAGGTGCGCTTGGTAGACGAATCCACCGAGGCCCAAGCGGCAGAGCGGGGTCAGGGCGCGGTGCCGTTTGGCGCTGAGCGCTTTTTTGACCGCAACCAGCAAGCCGTGATAGTGAAAAAGCAGGTGATCTTGACGGGTGAAAACCTGACCGATGCGCAGCCCGGCTTTGACAGCCAAACGCAGGAGGCGGCGGTGCATCTGTCGCTGGATGCCAAAGGCTCCCGCATTTTCAAAGACATCACCCGCGAGAACATCAATAAGCGGATGGCGATTTTGTTGTTTGAAAAGGGTAAAGGCGAAGTCGTCACAGCCCCAGTGATTCGCAGCGAAATTGGTGGCGGACGGGTGCAAATCACGGGCCGCATGACGACCACGGAGGCTAACGATACCTCGCTGCTGCTGCGCGCTGGCTCGCTAGCCGCGCCGATGGAGATCGTCGAAGAGCGCACCATTGGCCCTACCCTGGGAGCAGAAAACATCGACAAAGGCTTCAAAAGCGTGACCTACGGTTTCTTGGTCATCTGCATTTTCATGTGTCTGTACTACATGCTTTTCGGCATGTTCTCCAGCCTGGCGTTGGGGGTGAATCTGTTGATGCTGGTCGCCGCGCTGTCCATGCTGCAAGCCACGCTCACTTTGCCCGGTATGGCCGCTATGGCGCTGGCGCTGGGTATGGCGATTGACTCCAACGTGCTGATTAACGAACGGGTGCGCGAAGAGCTGCGCAACGGGGCCTCGCCGCAGGCGGCCATCCATTCGGGCTACGACCGCGCCTGGGCGACAATTTTGGACTCCAACATCACCACCTTGATCGCTGGTATCGCCTTGCTGGCTTTTGGCTCGGGCCCCGTGCGCGGCTTTGCGGTGGTGCATTGCGTGGGTATTTTGACCAGTATGTTCTCGGCAGTATTCTTCTCGCGCGGTTTGGTCAACTTGTTCTACGGCAGCAAAAAGAAACTCAAAAGCGTCTCTATCGGTACCGTGTGGCGGCCTGACGGTGGACTGGCAACTGAAGGCGCAGCCGGTGCTTCACTTGAGGTAAGCGATGTCGAAGAAGTTGGCACCGCTCCCGCAAAGGCCGCTGCCAAGCCAGCAGCCAAGGCCAAGAAATAAGCGAATCCGACAATAACCGAGCACGATCATGGAATTTTTCAAAATCCGCAAGGACATTCCCTTTATGCGCCACGCGTTAATTTTCAACGCCGTGTCGCTCATCACATTTTTAGCTGCCGTGTTCTTTTTGTTCTCGCGCGGCTTGCATCTGTCGGTAGAGTTCACTGGCGGTACGGTGATGGAGGTGAGCTACTCGCAACCCGCCGAACTGGAGAAAATTCGCGGTGTGGTGGCCAAGCAAGGCTTTACCGACATACAAGTACAAAATTTTGGCTCAGCCCGTGACGTGATGATTCGCTTGCCAGCACAAAAAGGCGTGAGTTCGGCCCAGCAAAGCGACAAAGTGCTGGCCGCGCTCAAGGAGGCTGACGCAGGCGCGACACTGCGCCGCACTGAGTTTGTCGGCCCACAAGTGGGTGAAGAGCTGGCCACTGATGGCCTGAAGGCCTTGGCCATGGTGGTGGTGGGCATCATGATTTACCTGGCGTTTCGTTTTGAATGGAAATACGCGGTAGCCGCCATCATCGCCAACTTGCACGATGTGATCATCATTTTGGGCTTTTTCGCCTTCTTCCAGTGGGAGTTCTCGCTCTCGGTGCTGGCCGCTGTCCTTGCAGTGCTGGGCTACTCGGTGAACGAGTCGGTGGTGATTTTTGACCGGATCCGGGAGAACTTTCGCCGTTACCGCAAGATGAACACGGTAGAGATCATTGACAACGCCATCACCTCGACCATCAGCCGCACCATCATCACCCACGGCTCTACACAAATCATGGTGCTGTCCATGCTGCTGTTTGGCGGCCCGACCTTGTTTTATTTTGCCCTCGCACTGACCATCGGTATTTTGTTTGGTATCTACTCCTCGGTGTTCGTGGCGGCTGCCATTGCCATGTGGCTGGGCATCAAACGCGAGGATTTGATCAAGTCGGCGGTGAAAAAAGATGAAGACCCCAATGACCCGAATGCCGGTGCAACGGTTTAAAGTGGATTGATTTTTACCAAAATAACCTTGCAGTGAGTTTTGCGGGTATAGTTTTCGTTTACTTACCTTTGACCAGCGTTTTTACTTTTAAATTTAACCCTATTTGACTGGCGTGGCTACCCTACCTACTTCCTCATCCCTTGCCAGACCGGCTTTGGCGCGGCAGGCGCGCGAGCTGTTTGTGGTGAAGGCGGTAGAGATATTCAACGAAACGGCGGCTGCCGTGCGGCAGAAAATCGCAGCCCTGATGGACAAAAGCGCCAACGCCAAAGAAGCGCAAGATCGGCGCGACACTTGGGTGTTGTTTCAAAAGGGTGAGGTGATTTGGATCAATACGGTAGCCATGGCGCTGAAAAAAGCCATGCGGCCGCCGACGGCCTCGATGAGCAGTAACTTCAATGCTTTGACTTTTGAGTTGATGGGCAATGAAGTGATGGACAACAAGATCCTGTCCTCGCGCTTGGCATTGCGTGTCTTGGACAAGGCCTCTTGGGAGTTGAATGACCTGAGCCTGCGGATCCGCCAACTGGACCATCTCACTGAGCTGGACAAGCAAGACGTTTTCAAGCCCGAGTCTTGTGCCCAGATACTGGTGGAGTCTTGGATGGCGGCGGGGATGTCCCGCGAAGCTTGGCTCAGCGTGCAGGATGTCATCCACCAGACGTTTGGGGAGCGCCTGGTCGAGGCGTACCATGCCGTGAATGAGCTTTTGGTCTCCAAAGGCGTGATGGCAGACATCGATCTGCGTGCGATGGTAAGACGCACTCCTAGCGCAGTCGCGGGTAACTCGGAAAAGACCAGCCAGCGAGACTCCCATGCGAGCGCTCTGGACTCTGGACAAAGTAGATACAGCACCCAGTCCAGTGGTAACTCCAGTTTTGCTGGCGGTTCGCAAGACGCTGGGCGTCAGGGCCAAGGTGGCGGTGGCCAAGGCGGCGGCGGTCAAGGTGGCGGCGGCCAAGGCGGTGGTGGCCAAGGTGGTGGTGGTCAAGGTGGTGGCGCGCAGCAGGCTGGGGTGGCCCGTGCAGGTAGGGCGGCCGTTGCCAACTATGCCGAGGCCTCACACGAAGAGACGCGGATGATGACCTCTGCCACCCCTTTGGCGCGTGCCAAGATGCGCGCGCAAGGGGTGATTGGCCAGCTCAAACGCATGCTGACCGATCGGGTCGCTGGCTTTGACGATACACGCTCGTACGCGCCATCGCCGCAATTGGCTGCCGCGATGGCGCCTCGCGCAACTTACGCGCGTACCCAGCAGGGCGGATCCGTCGCCACGGGGATGGATGGTGCGGGGCAAGCTGGGGCGGGCGGCGGCGTAGCATTTGCCGGTTTTTCCGAAGGCATGCAGCCTGCCCAGGCCGCCAGTGCATTGCGCACCGAGACGGAGACGCTTAAAAAAGCCGCTTCCACCACCGCAGAGAAAGCCACTATTGAAATTGTGGCTTTGATGTTCCAGAGCATTTTGACCGAAGACCGCATACCTCCGGTGGTGCGGGTGTGGTTTGCGCGTTTGCAAATGCCGGTGTTGCGCCTGGCGCTGTCGGAGCCTGAGTTTTTTGGCAGCCTGCAGCATCCCGCCCGGCGTTTGATTGACCGCATGGGATCGTGCGTGATGGGGTTTGAAGCCAACGTGAGCAGCGCGGCCCTGGAGACTGAAATCAAACGCGTGGTGCAAGTCATTGAGCAATACCCCGAGACGGGGCGACGGGTGTTCCAGCTGGTCTACGACGAGTTTCAAAAATTCCTGTCAAAATTTTTGACCGAAGGCACGGTTGCCCAGCGCGTGGTGTCTGTCGCGCAGCAGATGGAGCAAAAGGAAACGGCGGCCATTCAATACATCATTGAGTTGCGCAAGATGTTTGGCGACATGGTTGTGCGCGATGAGATTCGCGAGTTTATTTTTAAAGTGTGGGCTGAGGTGTTAGCGGTGGCGGCCATCAAACAAGGCGGGCAGCATGCCGACACTATCAGTCTGAAGCAGGTGGCGGCTGATTTGGTGTGGGCGGCCAGTGCCAAACCGAACCGCGCCGACAGAACCAAAGTAATCCATGAACTGCCTGCGCTGCTCAAGCGCATGCGTATGGGCATGACGCTATTGGGTTTGGATATCGCCCGGCAAGATGAGCACATCAAAATCATCAGCGACACCCTGGCCGATGCCTTCATGTCCAAAACCGAGACCATCGATGCCAGGCAAATTGCGGAGATGTCCAAACGGCTTAAAAACCTGGAAGACTTTGTCTCTGAAGACGACGACGTAGGTGACTTGCCACTGGATGCCGAGAGCTTGGAGTTGATGCTGGGCATTGATACCTCAGGTATTGACATCATCACCACAGGCGGTAGCGACCCGACCGACGGCATGCGCGCCTGGGCTATGGAGCTGGACGAGGGTAGCTGGTTTAACCTGGACCACAATGGCAACAATGCCCGCGTGCAATACGCTTGGCGCAGCCAGCGCGGCCAGTTGCATTTGTTCGCCTCGCCGGGTGGTAAAACCTATCTGTTCCAGGTACGTCGTTTGGCATCGTATTTACAGGCGGGTTTGATCACGCCAGTGGAAGACGAAGCGCTGACCGTGCGTGCGACCCGCGACGCGATGACCAAGATCGAGGCGAACCCGGAGCGCTTGCTGGCCACCAACGCGTAAGCCCAGGCGTAAGCTCACGCGCACTTTCACTCCTCATCCCGCGCCAAATTCCGTGCGCTGAAAGCGCCCCAATGCGCGCTCAGGCCAATACCAGTCTTTGGTACAAACCCCCGGGCAGTCGTGTCACCTGACTGGCCATTTCCAGCTCAAACAAGCGCGCCTGCAAACTGGCCGCATCCATGCCCGTGCGGGCAATGAGGGCATCCAAGCTGACGGGGTCATGTCCCAGTGCCTCTATCAAGCCCCGGTCGGGTTCTACAGTGGTTTGTGGATCGGCGGTGGTGTCATCATGTTGTGCTGCAGAGGTCGAGGACTTGCTGGCTCGTTTAGCAGCGGGGCGGGCAGCGGCTAAAGGCGCAGCCACCGGGTACTGCAATTCCTCCAGCACATCCTGCGCCGACTCTACCAATTTAGCGCCTTGCTTGATCAGCAAATGGCAGCCTTTGGACAGGGTGGAGTGGATCGAGCCTGGAATGGCGAACACATCTTTGCCCTGCTCTGCGGCCAGACGGGCGGTGATGAGGGAGCCCGATTTCACGGCGGCCTCCACCACCAAAGTGCCTTGGGTCAGCGCCGAGATAATACGGTTGCGTTTGGGGAAATTGGCCGCCAGCGGGGGTGTCCCAATGGGAAACTCGCTCAGGATAATGCCGTGGGTGGCAATGCGGTGCGCCAGCTCGTAGTGTTTTTTGGGGTACACGCGGTCCAGCCCGGTGCCCACCACCGCTACCGTGCTGCCCGAGCTGCTGGGCGATGCCTCATAGGCGTCCAGTGCGCCCAAGTGCGCGGCACCGTCTACGCCCAGTGCCAAACCACTCACCACATGCATACCCGCCTGGGCAAAGCTGTTGGCGAAACTGCGGGCATTGGCCTGCCCCTGCGGTGTAGGGTTGCGGCTGCCTACGATCGCCAAATCGTTGGCTATTTCTTTGCTGGCGATCTGCGCGAACACCGTCTGGTTACCCGTCACGTACAGCATCAAAGGCGGGTCGTCTAGCGCCAGCAGCGAGCGCGGGTAGAGTGGGTCAGCCAGAGTGACGATGGTACGTACCACGCCGTCGCGCTGCGTGCCTTCTAGCCAGTCTAGGGTGGCTTGGGTGAGAGCATCCAAGCCAGTGGGCAGTGTTTTCAGGGCCTGGGCTTGCGCCCGGCTCACGAAGTACTGTAGCGCGGTGGGGGTTTGGTCAAACACCGCATCGGGTAGGCCAAAAGCGGCCAGCAATTTACGGGCAGTGATGTTGCCCACACCGTCGGCCAGCGTCAGGCGCAGCCACGCGGCGAGTTCGTCGCGGGGCATCGCCATCATGAGCCTGGCGCTTAACGTGGATTGATCAGATGGTCACCGACACGCACGTTGTCGGTAATTTGCAGCACCAAAGCGTAGGACAATTTATCAAAGGTGCGAAACACCATCAACAGCCCGTTGCGCTCATCGGGCAGTTTGATTTGCGGCTTGGCTGGGTCGGTGCGATCCTGGAAAGACTCGCCGTCCTTCTGGATCGCCAGCACATGCCCTGTTTCCAGGCCGTCCGCCTTGCCACGGTTGATGGAAACCACTTGGTTTTGCGCAGCGTTGACTACGGCACTACCGTAAATGGACACAATGCGCGCGCCTTCGATACGCTTTTCTGGCGCGCGCGGGGTATAGGTGGCAAACTCGCGCTTGGGCTCGGGCAGCAAACGGTCGCCAATACGCATCTCTTCTTTGCTGTTGATGATGTCGATGGTGGCCGGGACGATTTCCTGGATGTCTTTGCCCGCTTTGTCTTTGCCGGGGCGCAGCGACTCACCGCGCACCAGCTCGGCATTGCCCACGTACTGCGCTTCATAGGCAATCACCAAGCCAGTGTTTGGGTCTTTTAGCGGTGTCGCATTGCGGAACACGCGGTACTTGTCCGACACGCCCTTGGCCGTGCTCAGATTGCCTTCCAGACTACCTTCAGTGTCGCCAGCCGTTTGCGAGCGCGCGTAGGCCCTGTCGCCACGCGACAACAGCACGCGGTGCTCCTGCGTAGCCACAATCCTGGGCGCTGCCAGCAAGGCGGCTTCGTCCACGATCAGCGGCTCGGCTAAAAATGGCTCAATCAAATGCCCGGGCAGTGTGGGGATAGACGCATCGGCCAAGGTACTGGTACGGGTGCGTGGGGAGACCCGCACCGTCTCGGTCGGCACGCCTGTACCCGCAGCGGTGCGCAGCACCGCGCGGCCACTACTTTTGTCCAGAAACAATTGCTGGCCAGGGTAGATCAGGTGCGGATTGCGGATCTCGCTCATGTTCATGCCCCACAGCGCGGGCCAGCGCCATGGGCTTTTGAGGAACATGCCCGAGATGGCCCACAGCGTGTCGCGCGGCTTGACGGTGTAGTTCTCCGGCGCGTTGGGGCTGAGCTCGCTCAGCGGCACACCCGCTTGCGCTACCTGCTGTGCGGTGGCCTTTTGGGCCGGGGTGGTAACCAATTGGGCCCAAGTGGCCGTGCTGGCTGCTGCCATGGCCACCCCCAAGGTGGCTACCCTAATGCTGGAAAATGCTAAACCAGAAATGCGCTTCGTCATGAAAGCCTCTCGCCTAAAAACCTATAATTCACTGTCAATTCTCGATTTAAGCTGTTGATTTGGCAAGGATAAATGCAAAATTTGTATCCCGAGGTGCCTCAGAGGCTTGAAAATTAGCGAAAATACATCAGTTTTGCAATATCTTCGCCTTGCAGCGGCATTGCCGCCGCCCATTTGACCCCCATCTGCATCCTTCTTGTACCTCTTTGACCATGACCGCCGCCAAGCTCTTACCCATTTTGCGCTACCCCGACCCCCGTTTGCACACCGTCGCCAAGCCGGTGGGCCAGATCGACGCGCGTATCAGCCAACTGATTGAAGACATGCTGCTCACCATGTACGATGCCAACGGCATCGGCCTGGCCGCCACCCAGGTGGATGTGCATGAGCGGCTGGTGATCATCGACGTGAGCGAAGAGCGCGACGCCCCCCTGGTGCTGATCAACCCCGAGATCACCTGGGCCAGCCCGACCAAAGAAAAAGCCGACGAAGGCTGCCTGAGCGTGCCCGAGATTTACGACGGCGTAGAGCGCAGCATTGCCGTGAAGGTGCGCGCCCTGGACGAGAACGGCAACAGCCGCGAGATCGAAGCCCAAGGCCTGCTGGCCGTGTGCGTGCAGCACGAGCTAGACCACCTGATGGGCAAAGTGTTTGTGGAGTACCTCAGCCCGCTCAAGCGTAACCGCATCAAAACCAAGATGGTCAAAGCTGCGCGTGAAGAAAAGAGCTAATATTTAGGCTACTTAAGCGGTTAGCCAGCAAAAATATTGCGTAAGCAGCTACTACATTTATAGCAAAAAACATGAAAATTATTTTTGCAGGCACGCCAGAGTTTGCAAAAGTAGCGCTCGACCAGCTGCTCGCAGCCGGCCACACCGTGCCGCTGGTGCTCACCCAGCCCGACCGTCCCGCCGGGCGCGGCCTTAAACTGCAAGCCTCCCCCGTCAAGCAGTGCGCCCAGGCGCACGGCATCCCCGTCGCCCAGCCCCGCAGCCTGCGCCTGGACGGCAAATACCCCGAAGATGCCGCCGCCGCGAGGGACGCGATCCATGCCGCCCACGCAGACGTGATGGTAGTCGCCGCCTACGGCCTGATCTTGCCGCAATGGGTGTTGGATAGCACGGGCGGCGACGGGCCGCCCCTAGCCGCGAACGCCCCCAGTCCTGACGAAGCCAGGGCCCCCTCCCCGGCTGGGGGCAGCGCAGCACACGAAGTGGCAAGCGTGGGGGTGCATAGCACGAGCGGCGACGGGCCGCCCCTAGCCGCGAACGCCCCCACGGGGGGCAGCGCA
>JAYVGI010000025.1:0-8032 GCA_043772355.1 Polaromonas sp. | reverse complement strand
GTTGTCGGCATATCGCGCCGCCGCCAACCGTTTTTACGTCACCACAGGCGATATTTACGATCCGCAATGCCCACCGGTGCCACTGGCAAGACCTGCCTTGGGGCGATAGGGTCGCGCTGATAGCCGCCCAGGCATAAACGGGATATTGGATTTTTCCACCGCCCTAAAAGAAACAAACCTGACGCCCCAGCCGTTTGCATTACATTGGACACACTTTGGATAAACAAATATGAGCTTACTAACCGGCATCCGTGTTCTAGACTTTGGCCGCTTTATTGCCGGCCCCTACTGCGCCGCCCTGCTGGGAGACCACGGGGCCGATGTGATCCGCATCGAACGGGTAGAGGGCGGCGAAGACCGCTACATTCCCCATGTGGCTGACACGGGCGAAGGCGGGCTGTACCTGCAAATGAACCGCAACAAACGCTGCCTCACATTGGATTTAGCCAGCCCAGAGGGGCGCGAGATTGTGCGCCAGCTAGTCAAAACGGCCGACGTGGTGGTAGCCAATTTACCGCCCGCCACACTCAAACAACTGGGTTTGGACTACGAGACACTGTCTGCGCTGAACCCGCGCATCGTGCTCACCGCAGTAACGGCCTACGGCGCAGGCGGCCCCTACAGCCAGCGCCTGGGCTTTGACGGCGTGGGCCAGGCCATGAGCGGCAGCATGTACATGTCGGGCACGCCCGAGGCACCCGCGCGCACAGCCGCCAACTACGTAGACTTTTCCACCGCCCAGGCCTGCGCCATGGGTACGCTGGCTGCGCTGTGGGCCCGCGAAAAATCTGGCAAGGGGCAGTTGGTAGAAGGCTCGCTGCTGCGCTCAGCGCTGATCATGGGCAACTCGGTGCTGATCGAGCAAGCGGTCAAAAAACCCAACCGCATTCCGCAAGGCAACCGTGGCTACCTGGGCGGGCCCGGTGATGTGTTCAAAACCCAAACTGGCTGGCTACTGGTGCAGTCCGTTGGCCAGGCCATGTTTGACCGCTGGTGCGACCTGGTGGGCGCCCCGCTGATGAAGAGCGACCCGCGCTTTGCCAGCGACGTACTGCGCGGCGAGCACAGCGCCCAGATCAGCGCGGTGATGCAGGCTTGGTGCAACGACCAAACCCGCGAAGCCGTGCTGGCCGCACTGGCCAAGGCCAAAATCCCCAGCGGCCCGGTCTACAGCCCGCAAGAGGCGCTGGACGACCCGCACATCAGCACCACCGGCCTACTCACACCCCGCACCTTTGGCGGTATGGCCCAGCCCTTCCCGCTCACGCCCCACCCGGTAGACATGTCAGCCAACGCCACCCCAGTTACGCGCCCGCCGCCCCAGCTAGGCGAGCACACCGACGAGATACTGGCCGAGCTGGGTTATGCGCCTGCCCAGATAGCCAACTTGCGCCAAGCGGGCGTGGTGTAACCTGGCAACCGCAGTTGACCGATTGCCCCGCCTACTGGCCGCCACACACACCCCAATCACAGCCCACGACCCATGACCCGCCTGCGCTTGATCGTCTTAGTCTGTCTGTCCATGCTGGCGTTTGCGGGCAATTCGCTGCTGTGCCGCATGGCACTGAAGAACACCTCCATCGACGCAGCCACCTTTACCAGCGTGCGCATGCTCTCGGGTGCGTGCATGCTGTGGCTGGTGGTGCGGCTGCAAAGTGGCGCAGGGTTGTTTAACCGTGTTGGGGCTGCGAGTGCTACGGGTACTGCAAGTACGGCGCTAGCGGGCAACTGGCTCTCGGCTTGCGCGCTGTTTGCCTATGCGGCCTGTTTTTCCTATGCCTATGTCAGCATGTCGGCTGCCACGGGCGCGTTGCTGCTGTTTGGCTCGGTGCAAGCCAGCATGATGGGCTATGCCATAGCCCAAGGCGAGCGCTTGAGCAAACTGCAAATGCTCGGTTTTGCTTTGGCCTTGGCCGGGCTGGTGGTGCTGATGCTGCCGGGCTTGGTTGCGCCCAGCTTGGTCAGCGCGCTGCTGATGGTCAGCGCAGGGCTGGCCTGGAGCGTCTACACCCTGCAAGGCCAGCGCGCGCACAGCCTGGGCAGGGCCAGCCCCAGCCAGGTAACGGCAGGCAACTTTATGCGCAGCGTGCCACTGGCGCTACTGCTCAACGTGTTGATGTGGCCTAGCCTATCGTGGGACGCTACCGGCCTGGTGCTGGCCGCCGTGTCGGGCGCGCTGGCCTCGGGCCTGGGCTACGCCCTGTGGTACCAGGCCCTGCCCGCCCTGAAAGCCACCCAGGCCGCCACCGCGCAGCTCAGTGTGCCCGTCATCGCCGCACTGGGCGGCGTGCTGCTGCTGGGCGAGCACCTGACGCTGACCATGCTGCTGGCCTCTACCGCGATCCTGGGCGGCATTGCGCTACTGATTTTGGACAAGCGGTAAAGCAAACGCCAGGAAATTAAGTGCGAGGCATAGCGCGTCGCGTTAAACTGACCCGCATACGTTCAACCCCCGCTTTGCACATGACCGAAGTCGCCCTCTCCAGTGCTGCAAGCGCAGCCCCGTCCAGCCATCTCGCCCCCTTGCTCACACCGCATGGTGCCTTGCATTGGGTCACCACGGACGATGCACCGCCTCTGCCTGTGGCTTTGCAGGCGCAGCTGCGCCAAGCCTTCGCGACGGGCGCAGGCCATGCGTTGCTGCACTTGGGCAGCGCCGAGGTGGCCAGTGCACTGCCCCCCGCCTGGGCTTGGTGGCGTGACTTTGCGGTGCGCTATGTGACGCTGTTGTGCGCTACGCCGCAAGATGCAAAGATCGCCGTGGCGCTGCCCGACCCCGCCGCTGTGGCAGTCCTGGTCGCCGATGCCCCGCCCATGCTGGGTGTGGAGTATCTCAACGCTGAAGTGCTCAGCCAACTCTGGCTGGCGCTGGACACCGCGCTGCATGCCGAGCTGGCTACCTCCCAACTCGCCCTGCAAGACTTTTTGAAAGCCCGCCACCCGGCCTGGAACCTGGTAGGCCGCGTGGTCTTTAACCTGGCTGAAAACCGCAAAGACCCGGATGCACCGTTTGCTTTTTTAGCCACCTACACCTCGCGCCTGTCAAGCCACGGCAAGGCGCAGCACCTGCCGCTGTCCAAGGCGCTGGCCGAGTTCTCAGATGGCAAGAGCCGCCAGCAACTGCTCTCGCTCCTGCTACCCGTGCAGCGCGCGGCAGAGCAGTGCGACTGGCTAAAAGCCATGGTGCAAGACAACGAGATTTACCACCCCCTGCGCTGGAGCCCGCCCGAGGCGCTACAGTTTTTGACCGATGTGGCCAAACTGGAGGCCGCAGGCATTGTGGTGCGCACCCCCAGCAACTGGCAGCGCGGGCGGCCCAGCCAGCCTATCGTCAAGGCCAGCATTGGCGCTGCGCCGCCGTCGCAACTGGGCATGGCGGCCCTGCTGGACTTCAATATGCAGGTCACTTTGGATGGTCAGGAGTTAAGCGCCGCCGACCTGCGCAGCCTGCTCAAGCAAAGCGATGGCCTGCAGCTCATTCGCGGCCAGTGGGTGCAGATCGACCACAAAAAGCTCAGCCGCATGCTGGAGCGCTTTAAGGCGGTGGAGCAAGCCGCCGCCGACGGTCTGCCCTTTGCGCAGGCCATGCGCCTGCTGTCCAACGCCGCCATCGACAACGGTGCGGAGCAGGACGATGCCCAGTGGTCGGAGGTCAGCGCTGGCCCATGGCTGGCCCAGACCCTGCGCGGCCTGCGCCAGCCTGAAGGCTTGGCGCAGGTCAACCCCGGAGCCGAGCTCAAAGCCACGCTACGCCCTTACCAACAGGCGGGCGTGCGCTGGCTGTATCTGCTGACCCAGCTAGGCCTGGGTGCCTGCCTGGCCGACGACATGGGCTTGGGCAAAACCATCCAGGTGCTGGCCCTGCTGCTGGTGCTGAAACGCGAGGCTAATGCCTCTGCTAGTACCTCTCAGACTACCTCTGCCCGCACCGCACATGCAAGCAGCAACAACGCCAACATGCAGGCAACTGCAAGCATGCCCAGCCTGCTCATCGCCCCCGCCTCCCTGCTGGCCAACTGGGCGGCCGAGGCCGAGCGCTTTGCCCCCTCGCTGCGCATCTTGGTAGTACACCCCTCGGCCATGCCCAGCGCGCAGATGAAAAGCCTGGACGCGCAGCAGCTTGGCCAAGCAGACTTGGTCATCACCAGCTACGGCACCTTGCTCAAGCTACCTGCGCTCACCGACATGTCCTGGCGCTTGGCTGTGGCCGACGAAGCGCAGGCGCTGAAGAACCCCAGTGCCAAGCAAACCCAGCAGGTCAAAAAGCTTAAAGCCCAGTCGCGCATCGCCCTGACGGGCACGCCCGTAGAAAACCGCCTGTCCGATCTGTGGAGCCTGTTTGACTTTACCCACCCGGGCCTCTTGGGCAGCGGCAAAGTGTTTAGCGACTTCACCAAACGCCTGGCCGATACCCAGCACTTTGGCCCCCTGCGTGCGTTGGTACAGCCCTACATTTTGCGCAGACTTAAAAGCGACAAGCGCGTGATCTCCGATCTGCCCGATAAAACTGAAGTGCAGGCCTGGTGCCATCTCAGCCCCAGCCAAGCCGCGCTGTACCAAGCCAGCGTCAAAGACCTGGCCAAGGCGCTGGAAGAATCCGACGGCATGGCCCGCAGAGGCATTGTGCTGGCCTACCTCATGCGGTTTAAGCAGATCTGCAACCACCCCTCGCAGTGGCTGGGCGACGCAGCGTGGCAGGCAGCCGACAGCGGCAAGTTTGCCCGCCTGCGCGAGCTGGCCGAAGTGATCGCCGCCAAGCAGGAAAAACTGTTGGTGTTCACCCAGTTCCGCGAGACCACCGCGCCGCTGGCGGCCTTCCTGGGCACCATCTTTGGCCGCGAGGGCCTGGTGCTGCACGGCGGCACGCCCGTAGCCAAACGGCGCGAGCTGGTCAAGCGCTTTCAGGATGATGAGCTGACCCCCTTCTTTGTGCTCTCGCTCAAGGCAGGTGGCTCGGGCCTGAACCTCACTGCCGCCTCCCACGTCATCCACTTTGACCGCTGGTGGAATCCCGCCGTAGAAAACCAGGCCACTGATCGCGCCTACCGTATCGGCCAGCAGCGCAATGTGCTGGTACACAAATTTATTTGTCGCGGCACGGTGGAAGACCGCATCCACCAGCTTATAGAATCCAAACAGCAGCTGGTGACCGACGTACTGGAAGGCGGGGCCGAGCTGCTGCTGACCGAGATGAACGACAAAGAGCTGCTGGATTTGGTGCAACTGGACATCCACGCGGCGCAGGAAAACTGATAAATCGCTGGACAGAGCGCTGCCTCGCGCGGCAAGGGCGCTGTGTCCTGCACACATTAAAGGAGACCGTCATGGGCTATTGGGGCAGTTACTATCCGGCTTATGTGTCTGTAGGCGAGCGCCGCGCCAAGGCTGAAAAAGCCGCCGCCAAGGCCAAGAAGGCCGGTGCGAGCTACTCACCCATCGAGGCCTACCGTGGCGCGGTGGCCAAAACATTTTGGGGCAAAGCCTGGTGCGACAACCTGGAGGCCTACAGCGATTACGCCAACCGCCTGCCGCGTGGCCGCACCTATGTGCGCAATGGCTCGGTGATTGACCTGCAAATCAAAGCCAACACCGTGCAAGCACTGGTCATGGGCAGCAGCCTGTACAGCGTGGATGTCACCATCACCAAAGTGCCCGACCCGCAGTGGCAGGCCATTTGTACCGATTGCGCCTCGTCCATTGACACGCTGGTAGATTTGCTGCAAGGCAAACTGGCCAAGCCCGTCATGGAGCGCATCTGCAAGCCCCTGACCGGCCTGTTCCCCTCGCCCAAAGAAATCCGCTTCACCTGCGATTGCCCCGACTCCGCTGGCATGTGCAAACACATTGCCGCCGTCATGTACGGCGTGGGCGCGCGGCTGGACCAGCAGCCCGACCTGCTGTTTACCCTGCGCCAAGTGCAGGCCAAAGACCTGGTGGCCCAAGCGGGCAGCGGCCTGCCCGCCAAGGGCAAGCGGCTCACCAGCGCCAAAGTGCTGGACGATGCCGCCTTGGCCGATGTATTTGGTCTGGAAATGGACGCGGCGCAGCCAGTGGCAACAACGAAGGCCAAGCCCACCAAACAGCCCACCAAACAGCCCACCAAAACAGTGCCGCTCAAAGCGCCCCTCAAAGCCGCCAAGGCCAGCACCGCCAAATTGCCAGAAAAGACAAAGGCTATAAAAGCTGTCGCCCCTAAAACGCCCGCCAGCAAGAAAACGTCGTCTCCTGCTCCTGCTAACAAAGCACCCAAGGTAGCACCCAACGCAGTGGCCAAAAAAGCAGTCAAAGTTGCAGCCAAAGCGCCTGCAAAATCCGTGGTGAAAAAGCCTGTTGCAAAAAAATCGGTTGCCAAGGCACCCGTCACCAACCTTGCCAAGAAAACACCCACTGGCGCACTAAAGACAAAACCTTAGAGAGATAGAAAAAATGGCTCTATGTGATTTTTAGTGGATAACGAGCTGGAGCTAGAGGGCTTGGTTTGTGTACTGGCTCAGGAGGGCGGCGCACCTTCAGCTACGCGGCAGTCCCCCGTGCTGGCCTAGTGCCAGCCACTCCTCCTTGATGCCGCTACGCTGAAGTAGCACCGCCGACCTGATCGGGCTGGGGTGAGGGCGCTAGCGGGAAAGCAAATGGGGTCAGATCAAAATTCAGGATGACCCTCGGTTCGGAGCGCGCAACGCCCTGACGAAATTTTGCTCTGACCCCTTTTGCGCAGTCTGCGGCGCAAGAGACCCTCGCCACGCCCAGCGTCACCCGCACAGACCATGCAACGCGCGCCTGCGAGTGGGCCGCTTGGAAAACCACTTACTCATTAAATAGTAGCACTCCGTCTATGCAGGCCAGTGGGGTACACAGGATAAGTCCCATAATGGGTCGGTTTACAGCTGCTGTGGCGCTCCAAGGCGTTTTAGCCGCCAGAACCACGACGACCCGCTCCCTGCGAGCACCTTTCCGCTATGTATTAAATAGCAGCAAAGGTATATTTATTGCTGGCTAACAGCCGATAGATGCTAAAAACCAGTTCAAAATCGCTGTTTTCGAGCCTTCGGGACGCGTTGGGAGCCTGAGAATCGGCTGAGCACTGAAAATCCACCTGTTTGAGCGCTGTTTTTAGATCTTATCGCGCTATAGCCAGCAAGAAACATGCGGGAGCCGCTATGGAATAGAGAGTGCCTGTTTTGCCGAACATGGTCGGCAGACGGTCTGTGGGGCAGATTTTCTGCCTACAGCGGCTCGGCAGCCTGAAAACCTTCATTTTCACCCTCTACCCTGTGTACCCCACTGGCCTGTATAGACGAAGTGCTACTATTTAATGAGCAAGTGTGTTTTCAAGTGTATTATTCTATTTCTACATCATTAATGTCTAGGCGCGGAGCCGCAGACAGTGCTGTAGCACGGCAAGGCGACGCAACAACGACAGTAATGATTTAGAAATGGAATTACAGCGTAATTTGCAGTGGCTGCCCGGTGCGCACCACCATGTCAATCAACGCGTCTACCGTAAAGTTGCTGTTCTTATGCCTGATCACGTCTGACACGCGGGGGCGGGATACGCCCAGCAGGCTGGCGGCTTTGGCTTGGGTGAGCTTTTCTTGCACCATCCAGTCTGCCAGCGAGTCCATGAGCTGCTTTTGATGGCGAGCTTTTTAGCTATCACTTGGCGCACCTGGGCTTGCAGGGCTTTTGCCTCTGCGGGGCTAAAGCCCAGGTCGGCAAACACGTTGCCGCCTGCGGGGGGTGATGTGGCCGACTACGTTGTCTGCAATGGGGTCGGTATTGCGTTTCATGTTGCTTTCCTTATCAAGCATTACGCCGTCATACCGTGCCCTAGCAGCCTGTCGGACTATCAAATTTGATAAAAATCTTCATTTTGCTAGTAATAATGCAGCATTAAAGCTATAATGGACATAGTCTACAGAAGGTTTATATCAACATGTCGAACTTCATTCTCACCGACCGCAAGACCGACTATCTCCTACCCCCATCGGTAGACGAGTGGCTCAGCCAAGACCACCTTGCGCGCTTCGTCGTG
>JAYVGI010000024.1:0-6057 GCA_043772355.1 Polaromonas sp. | reverse complement strand
GGCGTCGATCCACTCGGTGATCGCCGCGCGCTGGTCCTCGCAGGTGTCCTGGAGCAGGTGCAGGGCATTGCGCGAATTGAGGACGAGGCGCCAGCTGTTGGGCCGGCCACGCGCGCCGAAGAGCTGCTCCTGCAGCTCGTCGAGCTGCTTGGTCAGCAAACGTCGCAGCTCGAGATAGCTGTCGACCATGAAGTTCACCATCCGCAGCATCAGGTCGGCCGGGCTGGTGGGCATGCGTGCGCTGGCGCGGCCCTCCGCCGTCTGGGTGCGACTTTGCAGGCGGCTGGCGAAGAACTCGCGCACCTGGCAGTCGGTCGGATGGACCGTGAGCAGGACGCGATCGAAGATCGCGAAGCCGACCGGGCTGGTGTCGATCAGGTCGATCGCGTTCTGTTGGCCCTTCGACGTAGGCCCGTCCTGGTCGACCGCCGCGCCCGTGCCCGTGCCCGCAGCCAGGCGCCGGAAGACGAGCAGGTCGTACGCCGAGGTGTAGTCGAAGGCAGACGGCAGCTGCGGGTTGAGCAGGTCGGCGACGTGCAGCTCGTAGAGCTGCGATCCGGTCCAGGTCTGCAGCAAGGCCTGGACCGCGCCGAGCTCCGCCTCGAACGCCGGCCGCGTGCTCGCGACCCAGAGATAGCCGGTCGGCGGCAGCGCCTCCGGCAACGCGTCGAGCTCGACGAACTGGTCGCCGACGATGTGAAACGCGCGGACCGCCTGCGTCATCGGCGATCGAAACCTATTCGCTGCGCCGAAGCAGTCGAGCCGCTTCGAGCGCGAAGTAGGTGAGGACGCCGTCGGCCCCGGCGCGCTTGAACGCACCGAGCGTCTCCATCATCGTCAGGTCGTGGTCGAGCCAGCCGCGTTCGGCGGCGGCCTTGAGCATCGCGTACTCGCCGCTCACCTGATAGGCGAAGGTCGGCAGGCGGAACTCGTCCTTCACGCGGCGCACGATGTCGAGGTAGGGCAGGCCGGGCTTGACCATCACCATGTCGGCGCCCTCGGCGATGTCGAGCGCGACTTCGCGCAAGGCTTCGTCGCTGTTGCCCGGGTCCATCTGGTAGACCTTCTTGTTCGCCTTGCCCAGATTGGCCGCGCTGCCCACAGCGTCGCGGAAGGGGCCGTAGAAGGCACTGGCGTATTTGGCGCTGTAGGCCATGATGCGCGTGTGGATGTGGCCCTGCGCTTCCAGGGCGGCGCGTATGGCACCAATGCGCCCGTCCATCATGTCGCTGGGTGCCACAATGTCTACGCCCGCCTCGGCCTGCACCAGGGCTTGCTTGACCAGCAGCTGGACGGTGGCATCGTTGATGATGTAGTTGCTGTCGTCCAGCAAGCCGTCTTGGCCGTGCGAGGTGAACGGGTCTAGCGCCACGTCGGTCATCACACCCAGATCAGGGAAATGTTTTTTCAGCTCGCGCACACAGCGCGGCACCAAGCCTTTGTCATTCCAGGCCTCTTGACCATCCGGTGTTTTCAGCGATGCGTCGATCACCGGAAACAGCGCCATCACCGGGATACCCAGCTTCACGCATTGCTCGGCTACCGGCAACAACAGGTCTACGCTCAAGCGCTGCACCCCGGGCATCGACTTGATGTCCTGGCGCTGGCCGCTGCCTTCCAGCACAAATACGGGGTAGATCAAATCGTGTGGCGTCAGCGCGTTCTCGCGCACCAGGTTGCGGGTAAATGCATCGCGGCGCAAGCGGCGCGGGCGGCTGTGGGGATAAGGGGCTTGGATCATGTTGCGATTGTGCCGCAAGGCTTGGCGGACAGGGTTGGCGCAAGGATTCCAAGGCGACTGGGATAACTCGGCATCGGACTGAGCAGTGGTCGTCTTCAATTATTCATATGAGAAACATCAAAACACAGGGAAAACCATTAGCTCAGGAGCGGACGCAATGTCGCACACGGGACTTTATTGCAGACGGTTATGACTGATAGCCAAATATCACAATTAAAACCCTTGTAAAGTGCCGCCCGCTTTGTTAAATTATGCAGTGAGCGGTTCGCCGCTTCCCGCTTTTCCTCCCTGAGCGGGTGCCTCAATGTGTGACAGCAAAAAGGCTTCCCGCCCCAGCTAGACTGGGGCTTTTTTTTGCCTGCGCAAAAGGGGGGCTTTTTTTTGCCTGCGCAAAAGGGGGGCTTTTTTGCCCTGCCTCGGTTGGCATACACTTGTTGAATGCTCTGGGTAAAAGCCTTCCACATTATTTTTGTCACTAGCTGGTTTGCCGGCTTGTTTTACCTGCCGCGCATATTTGTCAATTTGGCCCAAGTGCAAGCGGACCTGGCCAACACTGCCCCCGGTGAGCGCCTGCGCCTGTTGCTGATGGCACGCAAGCTGCTGCGCTTTATGTCGCTGCTGGCGGTACCCGCACTGGGTCTGGGGCTGTGGCTGTGGTGGGGCTACGGTATTGGCAAGGGCCCGGGCAATGGCTGGATGCATGCCAAACTGTTGATCGTGCTGCTGGCCGTGGGCTACCATCACGCTTGCAGCAGTTTGCTGCGCAAGTTTGAGCAAGATACCAACACCCACAGCCATGTGTGGTACCGCTGGTTCAACGAGGTGCCCGTGGTACTGCTGACAGCCGCCGTGATTCTGGTCGTCGTCAAGCCGTTTTAAACCCGCCAGGCTTGCCACACCCCAGCGATGCATCGGCACACCTCCATGCAGCAGCCCCACCGAAGTTCAGCCACCTTATTTGCCCTTTTGTTTGCGGCGTTGATCGGCTACGCCAGCCTCTACCCCTTTAGCCAGTGGCGTGACCAAGGCGTAGGGGCGTTTGAATTTGTCACTGCGCCGTGGCCACGCTACTGGAGCCACTTTGACACCGTGGCCAATTTTCTGGGCTATATGCCGCTGGGGTTTTTATCCACTCTGGCCCTGCTGCGTACTACGCTGGTGCCTCGGCCGGTGGTGTGGGTCACCTTGGCAGCCAGCGGCCTGTCGCTGTGCATGGAAGCCTTGCAAACTTACCTGCCGCAGCGGGTACCTGCCTTGTCTGACTGGCTGCTCAACACGGGCGGCGCATTGGCTGGCGCGTCTCTGGCCAGCGCCATGGAGCGGCTGGGCGCTATTGACCATTGGAGCCGCTTTCGCAATCGCTGGTTTACACGCGACGCACGCGCCAGCATGGTGCTGCTGGCCACTTGGCCGGTCGCGCTGCTGTTTCCACCCGCTGTGCCTTTGGGCTTGGGCCAGGTGTTTGAGCGGCTGGAAACCACGATTGAAAACATCTTTGCCAACACTCCTTTTTTGCAATGGCTGCCGGTGCGCTCACTGGAGCTGCAGCCCATGGCACCTGTCAGTGAGGTGGTATGCGTGGCGCTGGGTTTGCTGGCACCTTGCCTGTTGGGGTACGCGGTGATACCAGACTGGCAGCGGCGGCTGCGTTTTTTTTGTGCCGTGTTTGCCTTGTCTATTTTTGCCAGCAGCCTGTCAACCGCCTTGAGCTACGGGCCAGAATCTGCCTGGGCCTGGATGAAGCTGCCGGTGTGGATTGGCCTGGCCTGCGGCATCTCGGGCGCGCTGCTGTGCCTGGCACTGCGAGAGCGCGCCTGCCTGGCCTGGCTGCTGGTGGCGCTGGTCTGGCAGCTCAGCTTGGTGAACCTGGTGCCCAGTACACCGTATTTTGCGCAAACCCTGCAAGGCTGGGAGCAGGGCCGCTTTATCCGCTTTAACGGCCTGGCGCAGTGGCTGGGCTGGGTATGGCCCTACCTGGCCGTAGGGGTGGCGATTCAAAAACTTTCTCAGCGCAGTGATGGGCACCGATAAAATCACCCTATGACCTCTACCCCCCCATCCCACACGTCCGCCTCTGCTGCGGCACCCGTAGCCTTTGCTGGCAATGCCGCAGCCTACTACCAGCGCCACATTTTCTTTTGCACCAACGAGCGCCCCGCTGGCGAAGAGTCCTGCGCCAACCACTGCGCCGCCGATGCTGCCAAGCATTGCAAAGATGCCGTCAAGGCCGCTGGCCTGAGCGGCCCGGGCAAAGTGCGCGTCAATAAAGCGGGCTGCCTGGACCGCTGCGCTGCCGGGCCGGTGTGCGTGGTGTACCCCGAAGCGGTGTGGTACAGCTTTGTCGACAAACACGATATTGACGAGATTGTCGAGTCGCACCTTAAAAACGGCGTGGTGGTGGATCGCCTGCGCACCCCCGCGCACCTTGGCAAGTAGTGTATTTAAATGTTTTAGGCGATTAGCCAGCTGATTTATTGCGGGAGCAGCTATAAAATAGATAGCTCCCATCGGCTGGCTTACCGGCACCCTGACACCCGCACTTTTCCCCATGAACTCCCAGACCGAAAAACTCCAGTTGCAAGGCGCAGCAGGTGCCATCCAGGCGCTGCGCGACCTGCCCGAGGGCGGCAAACCCTCGCGCGGCCTGGCCATCATTACCCACCCGCACCCGCTGTTTGGCGGCACCATGGACAACAAAGTAGTGCAAACCATGGCGCGCGCCTTTGTGCAAGCGGGCTGGACGGCGCTGCGTTTTAATTTTCGCGGCGTGGGTACCAGCGCAGGCAGCCATGACGCAGGCCGTGGCGAGGCTGATGACCTGCGCGCGGTGCTCGATCAAAGCTGCGCCGCAGGCAGCCCGCTGTGCCTGGCCGGATTTTCATTTGGCACCTATGTGGCGTCCCTTGTGCTGGCGCACGCTGCGCAGCGCAACGCGCTGGAGAAAATAGTGTTCGTGGGCACCGCCGCATCGCGCTTTGCAGTCGCCGCCATTGACCCGGCTTTGCATGAACGCACCCTGGTCATCCATGGCGAGCACGACGACACGGTGCCGCTGGCCGGCGTGATGGACTGGGCCCGGCCCCAGCTGCTGCCAGTGACGGTGGTGCCCGCTGGCGCACACTTCTTTCACGGACAATTGCCACTGCTGAAATCTTTGGTGCTGCGCCACCTCATGGCTTAATGCCAAGGCGCGCCACTCCTTCCTTTTATTTTGTTTGAAGCTTTCATGAAATTTGTACCGTTTTCTGTCTTACCTGCCTTGGTATTGCCCACCCGGCTATGGCCCGCGCTCCTGAGCAGCCTCATCGTCACCAGTGGCCTGTTGGTGCCTGCCAGCACGGCCCGCGCCGCCACCACGACGGTCAGCACCACGGCAGTAGCCACCAGCGCCCCCAACACCATCACCCCGCCACAGGCTCCCATCATCGCCGCCAAGGCCTATCTGCTGATGGACATCACCGCCAACCAGGTGCTCACCGAGAAAGACGCTGACAGCCCGGTAGAGCCTGCGTCCCTCACCAAGTTGATGACCGCCTACATCGTGTTCGATGCTCTGCGGGCTAAAAAAATTGATCTCAAGCAAACCCTCAGCGTGAGCGAACGCGCCTGGAAAATGCCTGGCTCACGCATGTTCATCGACCCCAAGATGAAGGTAAGCGTCGAAGACCTGATCAAAGGCATGATCGTGCAGTCGGGCAACGACGCAACCGTGGCCTTGGCCGAGGGCGTGGCAGGCAGCGTAGAGCGTTTTGTGCAGCTCATGAACGAGCAAGCCAAGGTGCTGGGCATGAGCAAAACGGTGTACAAAAATCCCGAAGGCTTGACCGAAGCGGGCCACACCACCAGCGCCCGCGACCTGGGCCTGCTGGCCACCCAACTCATGCGTGAGTTCCCGGCCTACACACCCTATTACGCGATTAAAAAATACCGCCTTGAAGGCTCGCCAGTGGCCAACGACACCAACCGCAATTTGCTGCTGTTTCGTGACCCTACGGTAGACGGCCTGAAAACCGGCCACACCGAGGCCGCAGGCTACTGCCTGATCGCCACCGCCAAGCGCGACATTGCCAACGTCGGGCAACGCCGCTTGCTCAGCATCGTGCTGGGCACAGCCAACGAAAACGCCCGCGCCAATGAAAGCCAAAAACTGCTCAACTGGGGCTACACCGCCTTCGATGCGGTCAAGCTGTTCGATGCCAACCAGGCCGTGGCGACACCCCGCGTGTGGAAGGGCAGCGAGTCCTTGGCCAAGCTGGGCAGCGTGACGCCTGTGGTAGTTGCGGTGCCCTCCGGCATGGCCAGCAAAGTCACCCAGC
>JAYVGI010000023.1:0-16491 GCA_043772355.1 Polaromonas sp. | reverse complement strand
CAAAACCCATGCAGGCACCCATGTTAGGGCTACACAGCCCCCTTCAAAACCAGCTGTTGGCAGCCTTGCCTGCGCAAGAGTTTGCGCCATTTCTGGGCGCTCTTGAGCTGGTGCTATTGCCCTTGGGCAAGCTGTTGTTTAGCCCGGGCAAACAGTTGCCATGCGCCTACTTTCCCACTACGGCCATTGCCTCGCTGCACTATGTGATGGTATCGGGTGCCTCTGCGGAAGTAGCGGGTGTGGGCAACGAGGGCGTGGTGGGTATGCACCTGTACCTGAGCGGCGACACCACCACCAGTTCCGCCGTAGTGCAAACCGCCGGCTACGCCTACCGAATCGAGCGCCACATATTGATGCAAGAGTTCAGCCGTGCAGGCAAGGTTCAGCATGTATTGCTGCGCTACACGCAAGCGCTGATTACGCAGATTGCCCAGTCGGTGGTGTGCAACCGGCACCACACGGTAGAGCAGCAATTCTCCCGCTGGCTGCTAACCACGCTAGACCGTATCCCCTCAGGGGAGCTAGTCATGACGCAAGAGCTGGTGGCCAGCATGCTGGGCGTGCGCCGGGAAAGCATTACGCAAGTGGCAGGCAAGTTCCAGCAAGCAGGCTATATCCGTTACCGCCGTGGCCACATCAGCGTGCTAGACCGCGCAGGCCTTGAATCCTGTGCGTGTGAATGCTACGGTGTGGTCAAGCAAGAGCTACAGCGTTTGCGCAAGGATGTCACTTTGTAGTTGAGGGGTTGAGAAAACTTAAACAAGACTGCCCATGATGCCCTCATAGGTGGCCAGGTCATGTTCGTAACAGCCACAGGCTTTAGCGGCCAGGCCAGGCCTGTCCAGCACCATGATGTGGCCTCTACAGTAACGGATCAGGCCCAGTTTTTGAAGCTCACCTGCCGCTTTGGTAATACCCGCCCGCCGAACCCCCAAAAGCTGAGACAGCATACCGTGCGTTATCAACAAATCATCCGACCGCAGGCGATCCCGGATCATCAGCAGGCAGTTGGAAAGACGCTGCAACAGCGAATGGAACTGGCAGCATACCGCGCGGTTAGCCATGTGCGCTTTCTGCACATAGGCATAGCCACTGAGCATGCCACTGAGTACCTGGCTGTGCAGCGTGTGACTTGCCAGCAGCGCAGCTTGGATACGCCAGGCATAGCCTGCGTCCTTCACCACGGCATCAAAGGCAGATATGGGGATGCCCAAGGCACCACCTGAACCGTGCATTCCCTCAAAGCCAATCATGCCCACCTCAAAACCGCTGCCAAGGGCCTGGCCGGGTTGCAAGGAGATCACACAGCTGGTGGGAAAGTAAGCATGGCTGAGCGCTTGGCCCGCTACGCTCAAGGTTTTAGAAGCCACCAGCTCTACCAAGGAGGCATCTGCCAGCAGACTTTGGCGGTCTACATCGGGAAGCGCGGCAAGCAGCCGGTTTGACAGCGATTGATCGATAACTCACCCCACTGCGAGAACAGGTCTCGCCTAACGATAAAGCGAGAACAGGTCTCGCCTAACAATAAAGCGAGAACGGCTCTCGCCTAACAGTAAAGCGAGAACGGCTCTCGCTTAACAACACAAAGCAATCAAAGTTCCCGGCTTATGTCCGGCGCATGGGTGGAGTTGATCAGGCTCGAAAAAGTTCATTCCTCGGGCCATTATCGCTGCAAACCTGTTGTCGCCAAGCAGCCTTACACGTCTGTAACACCTGCCAGAACCGACTTGGTCCGTTGGTAAAAGCCTAGCTCGTTAATTGTCACCACGCTGCGATTGACCGCAAAGGTCTTTTCGATGGAGGCCAGCTGCGCCCTGGCCTGCGCTGCGTTGCCCCGCTTGGCAGCTACGTAGCCCAAAATCGCCCACGAATAGGGGTCATAGCGGCCGTCCTCCCAGCGCGGTGTGCGCGCTTCCAGGAAGGCCCAACCCCGGTCGTACAGCGGTGCCAGTTCGGTGACACCAAAAGCCTGTGCATACACCTGGCAGGTGGTGCCTGGATAAAACGACGTTTCAGGTACGGGTGAACCATCGCTGGGCGTGAAGGCGTTGTTGGCCACATTGAAAAGGCTCACCATGCCGCTGGCAACGTTGGCGGCCAGCAGGTCGTAGTAGTTGGCATCAATCACCTCGCTGCGCTCACGCAGCAGGGAGGCAAAGTCGCGCAGGCCACGGTAGACCTCGGCGTTGTCCATCAAGTAGCCCAGCGAGTTGGTCTGGCTGCGCGGGGCCTGGAAAACCGATGTCAGGCCGCTGCGTTTGCAGCACAGCGCGATATTGCGATAGGCCAGGTCTTTGATGCGCTGCTTGTTGGCTTCCCACCAGGTCCAGTTGCGGCTGGCCCGCACATAGCGCACCGCCAGTGACAAAAAGGTGGCGGCATAGGAGTCGTCAGAGTCGGACAAAATTTTGGTGAACGAGCTGGTATTGGCCCGGCCAAACGGAAAGTCCACATCCTCAATCGTGCTCGTGGGGGTGAGGTTGCGCAGGTACACGTCCAGGTAACTGCGGATGTACAGGTCCAAATCTGGCGCGCTTAAATACTGCACGATGGGCAACAACCCCAGTGCAGTGAAATACCAGTTCAGCCGCCCGTTGGGCGCGATTTCGTAGGCGCCCGCATAGGGCCCAGTGGGTATGCGCAGGGCCTTGATTTCTGCAATGGCGTTGATCCCCGCGCCAGACGGTGCGGGCGTAGGCGTTGGGGTGGGAGAGACGACCGGTGTCGCGGGGCAGGTGGTTTGGGCCTGCGCTATCCGGTTGATAAAAGTGCCGCCAGACAGAACGGTGGTGCCCAATATGAAGTTTCGACGTTGCATGTGATTTCCAGGTGAACTGCCTGCGGCTGAACGGTGCGCGTCCTGCCTTGGTGCAGTGGGTGATAAACAAACCTCCCCTATGGGGGGACGCCGGGCCCAAGGGCCTGCATCTCTTATGCGGAAATTTTCGCAATCTGCCGGGTGAATTTCTTTGAGTGTACGCTGGCGCACCGACGGCTAAAAACTTTTCGTATAGGCGTTCTTACCCAGGCTGCGACCGGAGCTGCATGCAAGTTAAAACCAGCACCAAAGTTCTAGCAAAGCGGGCTTTCAACGCTTTAAGCGAGCAGACTGAATGCTTATGGGAGTGCGAAAAAAAATGGCATCTTCCGAACCAAATTGCCCAGATTCACGCAGCGAGGGCGGTAACGGCGGGTAAAAGTGTGAAAAGAAGCTTATTCAGCCAGGCAATGCGGCACCTTCGTCGGCCCGAACTCTGCCCCAACTAGGTCGGTGCAGCCCATCGCGCTACTGGCTGTACGGCACGCGATTTTGAACTGTCAATCGCCTTTCATAGAGTCGCCTGCTGGAACCACGCGCCTCGTAGCTTCTGCCGCTGAGACCTCGCGCCTTGCGGCACAGCGAGTGCCATGGGCATGCGCCCCGAACCTTGGGCCCTTCGGGCGAGCCTGTGCAGTACTCCGGCGATACAAGCTGGCCGCCTGGAATCACGAATGCTCACCAAAAAGTAGCACTCTATCTATGTAAATCAGTGGGGTACACGGTATTAGGCCCATATTCTGCTGGTTCACACGCTTGGAAGCGCCCAGCGGCCCTTTTTGCCGCAAATGCCACCACCACAGCAGCCCAAGACAACACACCCGCTATGCATTGCGTAGCTGCTCTCGCATTATTCTAGGAGGCTACAGGCTGATTGATACCTGAAAGCAGCGCAACATCGCCGCTTTGAATTGTCTCAGGGTCTCAGGAACCCGGAAAATCGGCTGAAAACCGCAAACTCACAGTTTTTGGAGCCGTTTTTGAGGTGGTTATCGCGCTGTAGCCCTCTAGAATAATGCGGGAGCAGCTACGAAATAAATAGTATCCTGAGTAGCCGGATTTGGCGACAGAAGCTCTGCCTGGCTGCTTTTCGGTAAACAGCGGCTGCGACACTCAGAAAATGCGGATTATTAACGTCTACCCATGTACCCCACTGTCCTGCATAGATGGAGTGCTACTGTTTAATGAGTAGGTGGTTTTCCAAGCGGCCCATGCGCAGGCGCGCGCTGCGAGGTCTGTGCGGCTGACGCTGGGCTGTGCGGGTGAGGCCCGGCTGTGCGGGTGAGGCTGGGCGTGGCGAGGGGCTTGTGCGCCGCAGACAGCGCAAAAGGGGGCAGAGCAAAATTTCGGCATGCACATGCTCGCCCGAAGGGCCCAAGGTCCGGGGCGCATACCCATGGCACACGCTGCGCTACAAGGCGCGAAGCCTCTGCGGCCAAGGTTACAAGGCGCGAGGTCCCAGCGGCTGACGCAACGAGGAACAAGGTCTCAGCGCCCGAGGCTGCGAAGAAAGGGTTCACAGCGCAAGATGGCCGTGCGGTTCAGGGGGCAGTTCGATGGGGTGCGTTTGCCAGCCCTGGCCCTTCACACAGGGTCTTGTTTATGCAGCTTGCAGTGTGCTCACTTGTATTGCAACTCAACTTCCAATGTGCTGCAGTCCCCTGCCGTAACGATCCATTCCTGCGCTTCTTTGCGGATGGTGGCGACGCCTTGTGTCACCTTGAAGCGGGTTGCACTGCTTTCGGGGAAAATCCAGCTCAGCTCTTGTAAGCTTGCGTTACTGGATGCTGCCAGCACTCGGTTGCGTCCCGCCGTGCTGGCTACGCGCCAGGATACCTGCTCTCGGCGGCTTAAAAAGCTGGCCAGTTGCTCCATGGTGTACCAGCGAAATCTGCCTTGGCTGGCAAGCAGGCGGGTTTGCTGCAGGAACTGCTCCATCCCCGCTGCGTAACGTTGCGCGGCCGGGGGATGAAAATAGAACAGCTTGGCGACATGATGGTCAGCGGCGTAGGTGGACAAGTCGCGGAGAAATTCACCGATTTGTGCCGGCTTGTCAGCTTCGGGTGCGGCGTCGAGTTCTTCGAAGGTGGCGACTCTCAAAAAACTGGATATGGGAAATGCCCACATCGATGATTCGGGCCGTTTGCCGTTGTAGTACGAGCGGGTGGGCCCCAAGCCGTTGTCGCCGGTAAAGTAATAGGCGCGAAACCCATTGCGCTGCAGCCACTGGGTGGCCCATACCGGCTGGTTTCCCATCGGGGCGGAGTAGCTGAGCGCCTGGCGGCCTATGGCGTCAGAGATGCTGCGGTGATTGCGCTCCAGATAGGGCTCGAACTGCGAGCGATTGGTCTCGTTGGCCTGATTACCAAAGATATTGTGGTTCCAGCCGCCGTGGTTGCCCACCTCGTGCCCCAAAGCCGCCTGTCGTTTCAAAAACGCCTGCATGGCGGGATTGTTGTCCACATCCAAGCCTAATCGGTCTCCTGCCGCATAGGTGTCGGGGCCGGCTGTGACGTGGATGGAAAACGGCCCGGTGTGAAACCAACCTTCATCTTCCAGCTGCAACAGGGGCACCTGTGCGGCGTTGGAGTCGATGTGCAGATTGAGCACCATGCCGCCTTGCGCATTGGGCACAGCGGCCAAGCGGGGTTGGTGCAGGACGTCCACGGCAAAGTAGCCCAGCAGGCGATGCAACAGGTAGCCGTCGGTTCGGGTTTTGAGGTAGCCCAGTGGCAAGTTGGCAAACAACACGCTGCCTTTGCCAAATTTGTTGAGCGTCAAGATGATGTCTTTGTCTGCGGAACGCAGCAGTGACTGGCCCTTGGGTTGGGGGTCGGTACGGTAGTAGCTGTGCTCCAGCTGCGGATAGCCGTAGGTGGTGAGCTCGCCCACCGGATCCATGGCGGCATCGCCAAAGTCAAATTTTCCGGGCTGTATGCGCAACTGGGCTGCGCTGTGCCGGGTGCCAAACACGGGGCCCCGGCCAAACATTTTTTCCCCCATTTGTCCGTACATCGCGTAGCGTACCCCTACCAGGGCTGACAGTCTGGACTGCCCCACGGCGTAGCCACCCTTTTCCGTGTCAAGCAGCGCGGCATCGAAGGCGACAAATAAATTGCCACCGTCCTGCACATAGGCATGCAAGAAGTTCACCAACAAGTCTGACGCGTGCTTGTGGACGGAGTCTGGCACGATCACACCGGCGATGGAGCGGTGGTTTCCGCCGTAGCGCATGAACTCGTCGTCCGTCATGGTGGCTATCGACAGCCCCTCCTCGCGCGCCGCGTCGAGCCAGGCCTGGGTCACGGGATCGGCCAAAGCTGGGGTGCCGGGTACCAGCAAAACCAGTGTCGGTTGGGCTTTGAGCGACTCTGCGTAGAGCGTTGCCAGTACGCCGAATAGACCCAGGGCGACCAGTAGCGCCCACACTTTGGAGGCAATGCGGGGAAAGTGCAGTGTCATGGTGTGGCTTTCTGGTTAAGAGCGTGCGCTGGGGCCATGCTGGCGAGCCACGAATACAACGCGACAAAAACCATCAGATCGAACACGGTGCCAAAGCACAGGTACAGAATGGGCATGAAAAGCACTGAAAAATGCTGCAATACCAATGCGTGCAGCAGCGCCTTGTGAGGCAGCATGGCGGCGAAGTACACCAGCATCAGCAGGGGATACAGCAGCTTTTGGTAGCTGGGCACACGCAAAACCCCCCAGCCCAGGGCCAACAAGGGCGCAACCGCCAACATCAGGTAATAGCCAGCGTCAAGCATCGACGTGAGATGGCCTGTCATGGTGTAGGAAAACATCGACGGACTGACCATGAAAAACAGCAGGGCCGTGGTCTGGACAAGGCATAGCGCTCGCACCACATACTTCAGCGGTGTCTGCCGGTCGCTCATCCAGAAAGTACCGGCATACACGGCCACCACCATCGCTGCCGTGATGGCACCATTGCCAGCAGTGGGCACCAGGGAGCCTGCGTACCCTGCCTGCCACTGCAGCGCCGGGACGGCACCGACCTGGGTGAGCGTCAGCGGCAGATCAAGCCGGCTGGCCCACCAGGTGATCACCTCCAACCAAAACTGCTTGAGCCAGGGTTGGAACCACAGGAGCGCCGCGCTGGGTATCGCCGCCATCGCGACCAGTTCGATGAATGTCCAGGCTGAAAAGCGCAACCTGTGCAAGGCCCTTTGCGACGGCACTGCTTTGGCCATTGCGCGTGCGCCCTCTAGCGCTACGCGCGCCGCTTCAAGGGCTATGGCGTGACTGGGCTGCAGTCTCAGCGTGTAGCGCGGTTTCATTGGAACTGCCAAAATAATCCGAGATTGGCTCCGTTTCTTTGGTAGATCGGGTTTTTGTAGTGTTCCAGGTTGGCTGAGACACCCCAATTGGCACTGAGCCAATGGCGCACAGCCACGCTGGCTTGGTGACTGCGGAAATCTACCAGCGACGCGCCTGCACCAATGGACTGATAGCCTTCAGAGCCACCTGCATAACGGCCGGTGATTTGGGTGTGCTTGTCCTGCCCCCAAGTTACCGCAATAAATTGCTGTCGGGTGTGAACCTTGCCAGGGTTGCTGGTGTTAAATTTAACCTCGGCCTGCACAATCCAGGGCTGGGCAAAATAGTAGGTGCCGCCCAAGCTGACACTGCGGTCTCTGTGCCCATCGGGCGCGCGATAATAACCCAGGCCCAGCGTAGCAATCAGGTTTTTCTCCGGTAGCAATTTTCGGTTGATAAAGCCGTCTACACGGTAACGCGGTAGATAGGATGCTCCATTGCCACCGCCCACCGAGAGCGTACCAAACCAGTCAGGATTGATCGTCACGGTATCGCCCAAGCCGAGGTAAGCGCCTGATTCGCCAAATCTGCGGGTAGAGGTCAACTCCATCTGAAGCAGATTGGCACCGCTTTCGTAATTGCCTCTGAACCCCACTTCGCTCCAGGCTGCGTAGCCTGCTGACAGGTGCTGGCTGCTGGTGTAAATTTCCACGCTATGGCGGGGCAGCGCTGGGCCTGCGAAAATTTGCGTCTCGGTAGGCATCACGGCCTGAGGCGATGCCTGCGCCATGGCCACCAGCGGTAGCGTGCAGGCTGCCAGCAGTGCCAGCGTATGTCGGTGATGAATTGTCATGGTAGGGCCTTGGTGTTCAGTGGTTGTTGGCAAGTACATCGACAATTCTTCGCGCGGACTGGCCGTCGCCAAAAGGGCTGACCGTGAGTTGCATCGCCCGATAGATGGCATCCTGGGTCAATAGTCTGGAGGCCTCCAGAGCGATGCACTGGACGTCTGTTCCCACTAATTTGGCGCCCCCCGCCTGCAGCAACTCCTGACGCTCTGTGCTGTTTCTGGCAATCAGTACGGGCCGGGCCATGGCAGAGGCCTCTTCCTGGATGCCGCCGGAGTCGGTCAATGTGAGGTAGCAGCGGTCTAGCACCGCGATCAAGGCGGGGTAGTCCAGCGATTCGGTCAGGCAAATTCTCGATCTGGCAGACGCACTGAGCGCATCCATCACCCCTTGCACATCTTTGCGCACGCTCGGGTTGGGGTGCACAGGCCACACGGCAATGACATCTGGATGCTCGGCCAGCAGCTGGCCCACCGCAGTGGCAATGTCGCGGATGGGTTGCCCCCAGTTTTCCCGCCGGTGGGCTGTCACCAGCAGCAGGCGTTGCTGTGGGTGCTGCGCCAGAAACTGGCGCAGGTGATGGGGCATGGCCTGGGCCGTGTCAAACGCGCCGCTGGCGATACGCTGCCGGACCCACAAAGCCGCATCGATGACGGTGTTGCCGACCACAAAAATCCGCTTCCCGGCGATGCCTTCACTGACCAGGTTGCTCTGTGCTTGCGCTGTCGGCGGGAAATGCCAGTGCGCAAGCCGTCCAATCATTTCGCGATTTTTTTCCTCTGGAAAAGGATCGCGCTGGCCTGTGCGCAGCCCGGCCTCTATGTGGGCTACCGGAATGTTGTGGTAGTAACCTGCCATGGCACCCACCAGCGCGGAGGTCGTGTCGCCTTGCACCAGCACCGCATCGGGCCGTACCTCATCGATGATCCGGTCCACCCCCTCCAGCAAAGAAGATGTGAGATCGCCCAGCCTGGACGAGCGTCTTTGCAAGTTTATCTGCAGGTCTGGCCCCATGTCAAAGAACTTGTAAAGCACATGCGCAATCGCCTCGTGCTGGCCCGTGTGCAGCACGACGACGCGGTCCCCGCGCGCCTTGAGGGTGCGATGCACCGCCGCCATTTTGATGATTTCAGGTCGTGTGCCCATGCAGGCCAGGTATGTTTTCATTTGCAAAGCTCCGTGTTTTCAGTGATGGAAATTTTTCTAGATTGCAGAATTTGCAGCACCACTTCATCGGTGACTGTCCAATGTGCGCTGTGCCGGTGTGGCTGGGCATGCTTGAGCCAGCAGCCTGCGGACACCACGTCGCCCTGCTTGAGGGCAACCACTGCCACCAGGCCCCATGCGAAATCACTGCGCACTTGCATCAGCCAGTCGCTGCGGTGCAATTGCATCCATTTTTGATAATGCGGTGCGTGCCCACCGGGAATAAACGGGTACTTGCCCAGCAGCGGAAATATTTGCGCCACTGCGTCTGGATAAAACCCATGCAACGTGGAGCGTTGCTCCGGCTGGGTTGAGACCAAAAATCGTTGATGCTCTGCATCCCAAAAGGTCTTGTGAATCGAGCGCGCGAAGTTGGGGTGACGGGCGCTTTCGGCGCCAGCGTGCGCGGGCAGGTAAGACCACACCTCCAGGTTGTCCATAAACAGACCATGCTGGTACACCGGCGATACGAGGTAAATGCCGCGCAGGGGATCAACCAGTTTGGTCAATGCTGCCAACGCCTGCTGACGGCTTTTTTGCATGGCGGGACTGGTGCGCAGCGAGGCGGGCAAGGCATCGCTGAATTTCAGCCACAAGGCCAACACCGAGTCGTCTGCATCTGCGGTCTTGCAGGGCGTCCATACCGGGCCATTTTTACAATAGCGGTCAAAGGTCGCGTCTGGCTTTTGGCGTGCCAGTAACCACGCGGCCCACTTGCCAGCATACTGCGTGGTGTCAAAACCCCACTCCTGCGCCAGCAGCAGCGCTTGCAAAATGAAGTACGGATCAATCGTTGCACCCTCATGCTGGATACTGATCGCGCCGGTCTCATGGGCATAGCCGGTCAAATCCAGATTTGCCGCGCGGCTTGGCACACTGGCACACAGTGCGAACAGCGCCGCCGTGATGAATTTACTGGACTTTGTCATTCCTGCCCCCACACCAGGCCAGCCTGGCGCGCCCACAGGGTGCCATGGGCAGTGACGCCGTCCCCCACCAAAATGGAGCCCGCTGTGATGGTGGTGGGTGCACTGGCCGTGCCCAGCACGCAGCCGTTGCCCACCAGCAAATAGGTGTCGGCAACGACGGGTCCGGCCACAACGCAATCGCGGGTCATCTGAATACCAGCTTCGCAAAACATGGCACCACAGACTTGGGCATGGGGGCCGACAAGGATGCCCTTGTAGGCTTTCAAGTCACCCTCGACGACAGCTCCCGCACCAATCGACAGCTGCCCCGTGACCACCAAAGCGCCTTTGAAGCAGCATGCCTCGGGAATTTCGCAATCTCCATTGACTCGCCAGCCCTGCTGCCCCCAGGGCGTGGCACCGGGGACCTGCTCCATGGAAAAAATACGCGCTGGCAATGGGCCAGGTCCGATGTTCAGACCGGGTGCCTTGCGGCCAAAATAGATCACCGGCGCATGCAGCTGCTCAAAACAGCACCCGCGCGCCATGCGGATGGTGTGGGCTGAGGATATTTGGCGGACCGCTACAGATCCTTCGCCCAGCTCCAAGTCTTTTTCTGCGTGCGCCCAACCGGTAACCCGACTGTGCGCAGCCAGAACCAGTGAGCCGTCTGTGAAGAACTCGGTCAATTTTCCGCCGTGGCGCAAGGTCAAATCGTCCGCAGTGTAGATGGGAGTTTTCTGATCCAGCGCACCAAAGGTACTGATGGCACGGGTGACCAGAGCGGGAACTGTCCGATTCCCCAGCATTTTTTTGCGAAACAGGCGCGCTGTGGTGATGATGTTGTGTGTCTTGCCTGCCAGCACCACCAGTGCTTCGCCGTCAGTGGGATTGCGCCATTCGCGCCAGGCTGGGTAAAACGGCATCACCAGCAGCGTCAGGCTGATTGCCATCAACAGAGGTAAAAACAAGATGAGCTGAGGATCTGCATTCATACTGGCGCTGCTTTCCTGTAGCGCAGCGTTTTATGCCATACCAGCTCTTTACCCAGTATTCGATCGGTGACCGATTCAACCAGCGCCATGCTGATAGACACCAGGCTGGCAAAAAAGCACAAAAGATTGACCGGGAGCAGCCGAATGCGGCGACGATGGCCATCGAGCAAAACCGCCATCACTATTTCCAGGAATGCCGCAAAATTTCCGAGCGTTCCATAGGCCACCAAGGCCATCAGCGGTATGAACAGCGCGACCAGAGACCCGGCGTTGAGGTAATACAGAATGAGCGCCAGAATCCAGCCCACCAACAGCAACGGGGGCATCGCAAACACCATTAGCAGCATCATCCCGTCAATCCGTTGGCGCGCGGTGATATAGGGGCTGATGAGCAACTGGTGCCAATATCTGTAGAGCACCTGGTTGTGGCCTTTGGCCCAGCGGCGCACTTGTCGCAGGCGAACCGACCACTCTTCGGGCACCTCCTCGTAGCACTCGGCGCAGTTGTTGTAAACCGTCTTCCAGCCATTGATCAGCAAGCGGAAAGTGATATCGGTATCTTCTGCCAGCACGTTGTCATGCCAGCCGCCTACGCAGGCTACTGCGGACAGGCGCACACCTCCTACGGTGCCGCCATACTGGGGCACGGTATGCAGGTTCATGCGGGCTTGTTGGTCTACCTGGTAACCCGCTGAGCGCTCCAAGTCCAGCATGCGGGTCAACAAATTGGTGCCTGCATTGACGGGCACTACCCGGCCCATCACGGCACCCACTTCGGGGTCAAAAAATGGTGCTACGAGTTGCCGTAGCAAACCGGTTCCTGGCACGTAGTCAGCGTCAAATATGATGACAATGTCGCCCTCGACAAATGGCAAGGCATCTTTCAAAGCCGCCGCTTTGCCCGCCTTGCCGCTGCTACGGTGGAACGGAACAATCCGACCTGGGTGGGCAGCAGCATACACGTCAATAATATTTTTAGTGCCATCTTGTGATCGGTCATTGACGGGCACAATTTTGACCCGGTCTGCTGGATAGTCGGTGTGCAGCAAGGCTTTCAGACAGCCAGCGATCACTTTTTCTTCATTGTGTGCGGCGACGAAGACGGTGATTTGTGGCCATTGGGCAGTGTCGATAAATGTGTAAGGACAGTGTTGAACGCCAAACAGCCGACTCAACGTGAACACGGTGTGCCGAATGCCGTAGGCGATCATCACGATCACGATCAGACCGAGCACCACGGCGATGGACACCGCCACTGGTCGGTCCGCCCATTGCGCCAACAGGGTCATCTCGTCAGTCGCACGCGCCAGTGGTTGCGCGCTTTGCGCCCAAGCGCTATGCGCAAACCATATCGGCAGGCTCTTGGCGACGCTTGCGCACGCTGGAGGTACGGATTGTGTTGATCTGCAAACTTGATGCATGGAATGTTTCCCGGTGTAATTGAACCAATCATCCAATTTCCTGACTGCTTGCGTCCGTGCGGTATCGCACATAGCAGGTGGAATAAAACATCACATTTGATGAAGTTGTGTGTGGTAGCACACAGACGACTCCCCGCGCCAACCCGCAGTATCGCCATCGCAAACGTCGAATCTATTCCTGTATTTGACATACTTTTGCAGAAAAAGGTGACTATGAAAACACTGCTGGCAGGGAGACAAGAGCTGATGGGCACCCGCCTGAGCCGACTGGCGTATCGCTCGCTCACGCAAAAATCCTATGCGTTGGGCAGGCTGCTCATACAACAAACCAGCCACCCGTCGTTTCGGCCCACTGTCGTGATTGGTGCGATTGCATCAAGTACCCAAAAGCCAATCAACGCGGCAGTACAGTATGGTTTTTCAAGCGCTGGGGTAGACACTGTGCTGTGCGGACTGTTGCCAATCCCCGCAATTGCTTACTTGACCCGTGCGAATAAACACCAAGCCTGTGTAGTGGTGAATGACGCATGGCACCCGGACTGGGACGGTTATGTTGGATTTTTTTCACCAGAGGGTACTCGTCTAAGCCGTGCTGCGCCAGTGCCGGCGTGTGAACCTAAGCCTCAAAAAAACCGCCTGCAACAGAGCCGTGAGTCAGGAACGATCAGCCAGCTCTCTCGGCCCGGGGCAGCGTATATTGAATTTTGCAAAAGCTCAGCTATGCCGCAACTCAATTTAGATGGCCTGCATATTGTCATAGATTCAGCCCACAGCTCTGCGCGCGAGGTGGCACCCAAGGTGCTCCAGGAGTTGGGGGCACAGGTGTTTTCGATAGGCCTGAATGCGCGCGGGTTGAACGAGGCAGAGACTGCTGGGGCTAACGTGCCCCAGCAGTTAGCATGGACGGTTCGCGCCCTGCGAGCGGATGTGGGCATCAGTATCAATAGGGAAGGCAACGGGCTGAAGATGGTTGATGCAACCGGTCAACTTCACTGTGAAAACAAGTTACGTTCACTGGCAACTATCGGCGACACACCCAACACTACTGATGATGCCATCATCCGGGCACTGCAAGTGTTGGCTTTAATGCAAGCCTCTGGATTGAGCTTGCTGGAAGTCATGCTGAGTCATTCCGCTTGTTTGCCGGGTTCCCACCAAGCGGCGTTGCCGGCCTAGAGTTTGATCGCTGGTGCTTCACCTCAATGCACCGCACAGTGTTAGAGGAGCATTCGTGCGAATGCCATGGGGTAGTGAGGCAAGCGCAACAGCGTTTGCAGGAGGACATTATCCGGTAGTTTCATATGGAGAACTACTATTAATACCATAGCTGCTCCCGCAATATTTTATTGAGAGATTGCCTGATTGGCATCTAAAAAATGGTTGTATTTCGCCTAACTGGTATGGGTGCCATAGCTCTGTGCTTGCGTACTTACACTGTAAATATGCCATACAGCAATGAACATCGCCGCAATAGCGGGCCCTAGAATAAAACCGTTGATGCCAAACACTGTTATGCCGCCAAGAGTCGTGATCATAACGACGTAGTCAGGCATTTGCGTGTCTTTGCCTACCAATATAGGACGCAATATATTGTCCACCAAACCTATCACCAGTACACCCCACGCGATCAAAACAAGGCTTTGCCAGATACTTCCCGTGATAAAAAAGTACATGGCGACGGGCAGCCATACTAGCGCAGCACCCACTGCGGGTAACAGCGACAAAAATGCCATCAATACCGCCCATAAGGCGGCTGCGGAGACGCCGAGAAACCAAAATGCAAGGCCACCTAATATGCCCTGTATCAGCGCAACCACTAAATTACCTTTGACAGTGGCCCTGATCACCGTAGCAAACTTAGCGATCAATTCGTTCTTGTGTCTGGGCGCCAGAGGTATAGCGCTTCGGATAGTGCGAGCAAGCTGTTGACCATCGCGTATTAAGAAAAATGCCAAATACAAAGTAATGAATATGCTTGTGAAAAATTCGAACGTATTTTGACCAATACTCAAAGCTTGTGTGGCTATAAATTGGCTACCTTGCAGCAGCAAGCTAGTGATTCTTCGCTGCAGCGAATCGAAGTCGGATAATCCAGCGCGACTAAATATATCTGTAATCCAAGCGGGTAGTAAATTGAAGACGGTTTGGAAATAGCCTACGATGTTTAATTGCCCAGATTCAATTCTCTGGTATACCAACGCTGCTTCGCGGGCCAGCGCCGCGGTGATCATTACCAAGGGGAAAATTACAATCACGACCACCGCCGCTAGCGTAACCAATGCAGCGAGGGTAGCTCGTTTTTTAAATCTGGGTAACAGCCACCGGTACCAAGGTGCAAAAAGCATCGCGGTAATACTGCCCCACATGATTACGCCATAAAACGGCAGTAGTATCCACCCCATCCCAATGGAGACGACTACAAGCAAGCAGAATAGCGCTCTGTTCTCCACATGACCTGGAGGTACATCGCCAAGTGAATTCATACAATTTTCAGCCTCAGCGCGGCCGCAGCGCGCAATATTGCCCTACCCACTCCTTATATTAGGCTGTACTTTTGGAATCGTATGTAGGACGACACTGTAGCTTGTCGTCATCCAGCGCCATAGAATAAAAAATTTGAGGAGCTGCTGTGCAAGCGCGATTGTGTGTGGTATCGAACAGACCGTTAAAAGAAACACGTATAACCTGCCGTCATTACCCACAACGCGAGGAGCCGGTATGCAGGTATCTGCCCAATCTCACACACCCCCGTGTTTGGGCTGGGCGCGCACAGTGCTGCGTTGGGCATGCGGTTTGACACCACGGCACAGGCCAGCGGCGCAGTCAGCATGCTTGTCGCCAAACAGATAAATGCCAGACTTCTTCAAGCTCAGTAACCCCATTGTGCTGGCCGCTACAGCGGTAGCCCTTGCACTTGTCGGCGTTCTATTGTTGCTCAATTTCATGGGCGGTGAGAAAAAAATACAGCATCGAATTGAGCGCCTCTACGCACTCGAAGACCCGCGCTTCACACATGAGGTGGGCGTGCTGCTGGGGCCGCCGTTCGTTGGCGGTAACCGGCATCAGGTGTTGCTCAATGGTGACCAAATATTTTCGCCCATGCTGGCGGCCATCCGCAGTGCGCAGAAATCCATCACGTTTGAGACCTACATTTACTGGTCGGGCGACATTGGCCGCGAGTTTTCGGATGCGTTGTCCGAGCGAGCCCGCCAGGGCGTCAAAGTCCATGTGTTGCTGGACTGGGTGGGCAGCGCCAAGGTAGATGAAGCATTTATTGATCAATTGACGACGGCTGGTGTACAGATACGCAAATTTCACCCACCACAGTGGTTCAACCTGCGCCGCATGAACAACCGCACCCACCGCAAGCTGTTGGTGGTGGATGGCCAAGTGGCCTTCACTGGCGGCGTCGGCATTGCGCCGCAGTGGACGGGCCGCGCGCAAGATCCAGACCATTGGCGGGACACCCATTTCAAGGTGGAGGGGCCAGTAGTGGCCCAGATGCAGGCGGTGTTTCTGGACAACTGGATCAAGGTGACGGGTGAGGTGCAGCACGGCCCCGACTATTTTCCACTGCTACCGCCTGTGGGAAACGCAGCCGCGCAGGTGTTCAGCAGCTCTCCCAGCGGCGGCAGCGAGGGTATGCAGCTGATGTACCTGATGGCCATCACCTCGGCATCGCGTTCCATCGATCTGTCGGCGGCGTATTTTGTGCCGGATGAAATGTCGGTGCGTGCGCTGGTGGAAGCCATTGCCCGCGGGGTCAAGCTGCGTATCGTGGTACCTGGCGAACACATTGACAGTGATACAGTGCGCAGCGCATCACGCGCCACTTGGGGGCCTCTGCTGGCAGCTGGTGCCACCATTGCCGAGTACCGACCCACGATGTACCACTGCAAGGTGATGATTGTGGACGATCTGCTGGTGTCAGTGGGTTCCACCAATTTTGACAACCGCTCGTTCCGCCTGAATGACGAAGCCACCCTCAACATCATGGATGGCGACTTTGCGAAACAG
>JAYVGI010000022.1:0-27721 GCA_043772355.1 Polaromonas sp. | reverse complement strand
ATGGCGGCGGTGAGCGTGGTCTTGCCGTGGTCGACGTGGCCAATCGTGCCGACGTTGACGTGGGGCTTGGTACGCGTGAATTTTTCTTTACCCATTTTTATCGCTCCGAAATTTAAACGACGAACAAAATTTTTAAAACTCTTTTAACCGGGCGTCGAAGTCAATCTTCAACGCCCGGTTAAAACTGGTGCCCATTCCGGGAATCGGACCCGGGACCTCTCCCTTACCAAGGGAGTGCTCTACCACTGAGCCAAATGGGCGCTCTCAAACTCATCTATCGATTTGTGGAGCGGGAGACGGGAATCGAACCCGCGTCATTAGCTTGGAAGGCTAGGGTTCTACCATTGAACTACTCCCGCATCGGACAGATTGACTCAATTGCTGTCAACCCAACATCCAAAGCGTGACAACCCAAATTGTCCTCAAATTACGCTCTACAAATCAAAATACATACTCACAATGCCTGGTGGAGAGAGCTGGATTCGAACCAGCGTACTCGTAAGAGGGCAGATTTACAGTCTGCTGCCATTAACCACTCGGCCATCTCTCCACGGCGAACCTCGGATTATATAACACTGTTGGGCTATTGCTTAGGCTTAGATCAAGCCATTTACTGTTTGCCATCTGGAAATCAGCATAAAACCAGCTCTAGCCTAATAGAATATTGCTGGAGCAGCTATCAATTTAATATTTTTAATATAAATATTATTCTACACGTTGCGCCAAACGCACGACGGTAACGCCTGCGCGCAGCTGCCGCAAGCTGGGCATGACCAGCGTGCAGTCGTCATAAGGCGTGGCATATACCTCCTGGCCATCGCGTGCCAGCACCGTACCCGCTAGCGGTATGTGTTGCAAACCTTGCCAGTTTTGCTCGAAACGTAAACCCTCACTCTGGGCCACGACCGCGTCTGTGACTTTGACTGCGATTTGATTGTGCGGCAAAGGTTGCCGCCAATCCTCAGGAATACACCCCAGCTCGACGCATCCCGATACCGCCAAAAAGCGTGCTGCCATGTCCATGGCCACATCCTTGCTGGAAGTATCGCCATGGAATCCGCACTCCACCAGCAAGGCGCAGGCATGCATAGCGTTGTCCGAGCCAAAATGACCATAGTCGCGCATGCGCACGCCTTCTTGATGCCCTGCATCCACCACGATATGCTTGGGAGCACCTATCTGTTTCGCTAACGCGAGATTGCGTGCTTGTAGCCCGGTCAACAACAGTGGCTCGCCAGGTTCGTGCATAGAGTGCAGATCCAGCAACCAATCCGCCTGCGCGACATAGGGACGCAACTGCACCGCCCGGCGGCGCTCCTGCGTGCTGGGATGGGTCAATTTGTCGTCCGACCAAACGCGGTTCATATCTTCGTCTACAAAGCGTGAAGCGTCATGGTTGGCAGCGTCAAAGCGGTCAAAGCCTGCAAGGTTGCAAAATGCCAAGGTCAGCTTGCCAGCGACAGGGCGGATGTGGGCCTCCAGCAGCGTTTTAAGGGCCCATGCGCCGCACAGCTCGTTGCCATGCACGAGCGCAGTCACCATTACGCTGCGGCCTGGCCTGCCACTGTCAAACTGCCAGACGCCTTCCACCCCAGTGTTACCACAGCGCCACGGGCCTAGATCTGGTTTTTCCAATACGAACTGCATAGTCACTGCCCTGCTTTATTCTTTGATTTTGGCAAAATCGACAATCTTTTTGAACTTCACCGTCTCGGTTGCAAGGTACGCAGCGGCGTCTTCTTTGCCGGTAAACACCGTCGAACCGGAGTTTTCCAGTTTTTTGCGCATGGCTGGATCTTGCAGCCCATCTTGCAAGGCTTTTTGCAGCTTGGATACCACGGCAGGCGGCATGCCCTTAGGGCCGATCAGCATGAACCAGGAGCTGATGTCCAAGCCCTGCAACTGGGGATGCTCTGCCAATGCTGGTATCTGTGCAGCCACCGCACTGCGTTTAGCCTCCGACGTGCCCAATGCGACGACTTTGCCACTGCGGATGTGCGGCAAGCCTGAGCTGAGCACAAACACACCAAAATCTAAGGTGTTCCCAAGCAAATCGTTGGCCAGCGGGGCGACACCTCGGTAGGGAATATGCACCATGAACAGCCCTGCTTTGTCTTTGAGCATCTCGCCCGTCAAGTGCAGTGCAGTACCTACACCGGAAGAACCATAGCTGAATTGACCCGGTTTGGATTTGACCAGTTTTAAAAACTCATCCGTCGTTTTCACGCCTGTTTTCGCAGAAGCCACCAACACCATGGGTTGCGAGGCCACCAAGCCAAGAGGCGTGAAATCTTTCAACCCGTCGTAGCGCAAATTGGGGTTAATCAATCGGTTGATCGCGACTTCGTTATTCGCCCCCAACAGCAAGGTGTAGCCGTCTGCGCTTGCATTGACCACCTTTTGCGCACCCAACCGTACCGCCAGCGCCACCCACGTTATCGACCAAGGTGGTGACCTTGAGCTGTTTGGCCAAAATATCGGCCACCACCCGGCCCGTCAGATCAGTGCTGCCACCTGGTGGGTAACCCACTACGACCATGATGGGCTTATTCGGGTAATCCGCTTGCGCCCACACCGAGCTGCCTGCGGTGAGTAGCAAAGCAGTCAGTGCGGCAGTCACATTAAAGGCGGTAGTTTTCAACGTCCTTCTCCTCAATTTTCAAAAGATCGTTGATTATCCGATGACAGTGGCCGTGGGCTATGCACAAAGCGCACACAGCCATGCGTTTTGCACAGACGTAAAAAAACCACCCGAAGGTGGTTTTTTGTTCCCGCAAGAACCTGCTGGTTTATTTCTTTTGGCGGAATTTTCGCAAGGCGGCAATCTGCGCTGCCATCACAAACAGCTCTGACTGGGCTTTGGCCACATCGATTTCGCCTTTGGCGTTATCCAGGGCTTCTTTGGCTGCTGCCATCGCTGCATTGGCCTTCTCGTCGTCCAGGTCTTTACCGCGCACGGCCGTGTCGGTCAACACCGTCACGCAATTGGGCTGCACTTCCAAAATGCCGCCGGCAACAAAGACGAACTCTTCGGTACCATCAGCTTTTTCAATGCGCACCGAGCCGGCTTTGATACGGGTGATCAGCGGTGTGTGGCGTGGGTAAATGCCCAGCTCGCCCGCCTCGCCCGGCAAAGCCACAAACTTGGCCTCGCCCGAAAAGATGGACTCTTCAGCGCTTACAACATCAACGTGAATAGTGCTCATAGATACTCCAGTTTAAACAGTGGATGGAAAGTGCATAGTCGGGATGGCCCGCTAGGCGCCGCGCGGAACTGTGCGAAAAGCACAGTGAGCACGGCAACAACGCGGGGCGCCCGAATATGCGCTTTACGCCACCTTTTTGGCCTTTTCGATGGCTTCGTCGATTGTGCCTACCATGTAGAACGCCTGTTCTGGCATGTGGTCGCATTCGCCATTGACAATCATCTTGAAGCCGCGAATGGTCTCGGCCAAGGTGACGTACTTGCCGGGGGAACCGGTAAACACTTCAGCTACGTGGAAAGGCTGGCTCAAGAAGCGCTGGATCTTACGGGCACGGGCCACGCTCAATTTGTCTTCTGGTGCGAGTTCGTCCATGCCCAAGATGGCAATAATGTCGCGCAGTTCTTTGTAGCGCTGCAAGGTGCCCTGCACAGCACGGGCCGTGTTGTAGTGGTCTTCACCCACCACGTTCGGGTCCAGCTGGCGGCTGGTCGAATCCAGGGGGTCCACTGCCGGGTAGATACCCAGCGAGGCGATGTCACGGGACAGCACCACGGTGGAGTCCAAGTGGGCAAAGGTGGTAGCGGGTGACGGGTCTGTCAAGTCATCGGCTGGAACATACACGGCTTGGATCGAGGTGATGGAGCCGACCTTGGTGGACGTAATACGCTCTTGCAAGCGGCCCATTTCTTCGGCCAGAGTTGGCTGGTAGCCCACAGCGGAAGGCATACGACCCAAGAGGGCGGACACTTCGGTACCGGCCAAGGTGTAGCGGTAAATGTTGTCCACGAAGAACAACACGTCTTTGCCTTCGTCGCGGAAGGACTCGGCAATCGTCAAACCGGTCAAGGCCACGCGCAAACGGTTGCCCGGTGGCTCGTTCATCTGGCCGTAGACCATGGCGACTTTGGAGTCTTCGAGTTTCTCGAGGTTCACCACGCCGGAGTCGGCCATCTCGTGGTAGAAGTCGTTACCTTCACGGGTACGCTCGCCCACACCAGCAAACACGGACAAGCCGCTGTGCGCCTTGGCGATGTTGTTGATCAGCTCCATCATGTTCACGGTCTTGCCTACGCCAGCGCCGCCGAACAAGCCGACCTTGCCGCCTTTGGCAAACGGGCACACCAGGTCAATCACCTTGATGCCGGTCTCCAGCAATTCTTGCGAAGGGCTGAGCTCGTCGTACGTGGGGGCTTTGCGGTGGATGGAGGCTGTTTTCTCAGCGCTCACGGGGCCACGCTCGTCGATGGGCGCGCCGAGCACGTCCATGATGCGGCCCAGGGTGGCTTTGCCCACCGGCACCTGGATGGAATTGTTGGTGTTGGTCACCACCATGCCGCGGCGCAAACCGTCCGACGAACCGAGCGCAATGGTACGCACGATACCGTCGCCGAGTTGCTGCTGCACTTCCAATGTCAGCGCGGAGCCGGCCATTTTCAGGGCGTCATAGATTTTAGGCATTTGATCGCGTGGAAATTCCACGTCAACCACTGCGCCGATACACTGAACAATAGTTCCTTGAGCCATTTTTTGCTCCAATTAAATAATCAATTAATCTTTAGACCGCAGCCGCACCAGCGACGATTTCGGACAACTCTTTGGTAATCGCTGCTTGGCGGGTTTTGTTGTAGATGAGCTTGAGCTCACCAATCACACTACCTGCGTTGTCAGTTGCCGACTTCATGGCCACCATGCGCGCTGATTGCTCAGACGCCATGTTCTCAGCCACGGCTTGGTACACCAGCGACTCTACGTAGCGCAACAACAAGTCGTCGATGACGGCCTGCGCATCCGGCTCATAGATGTAGTCCCAGCCGTGCGCCGTTTTTTCGGCTTGCAGCTTCTCTTGCGAGAGGGGCAACAACTGCTCCACCACGGGCTCTTGCTTCATGGTGTTGATGAACTTGGTGTAGCACAGGTGCACTGACTTGACTTCGCCTTTGACGTACGCGTCCAGCAGCACCTTGACGGGGCCGATGAGTTTGTCCAAATGCGGCTTGTCACCCAACTGGGTAGCATGCGCCACCACTTTGGCGCCTACGCGATTCAAAAAGCCTAGGCCCTTGTTACCGATAGCCACGGCCTGCGCGCTCACGCCCGCAGCCTGGTTAGTGCGCAGCAAATTGGTCACGGCGCGCAGCACGTTGGTGTTCATGCCGCCGCACAGGCCCTTGTCGGTGGACACCACGATAAAGCCAGCAGATTTGGCATCATTCGTCTTCATGAACGCATGCGTGTATTCTGGGTTGGCCTGGCCGAGGTTAGCCGCCATATTGCGAATTTTTTCGCTGTAGGGACGGGCAGCGCGCATCCGCTCCTGCGCTTTGCGCATTTTGGATGCGGCCACCATTTCCATGGCCTTGGTGATCTTGCGGGTGTTTTCCACCGACTTGATCTTGACGCGTATTTCCTTACCTACTGCCATAACGTACCCCCACGCTCTTCACTGTCGTGTAATCGCTGCCCCCCCGAGGGGGCGCGAGCTTGCTTGAAGCGGTTCTGCGCTGCGCTCATCGTAGCTCCGGGCACGTTAAGCAAACGTCTTCTTGAAAGCGACAATGGCGTCGTTCAATTCAGACTCAGCGCCTTGACAAGCCTTTTTGAAGGCCTGCTTAGCTTCGTCGTCCTTGGCAGCGTCAATCTTTTTCACATCCCACTTGGCGCCATTCTTTTCCATGGTGGCCAGCATGGCGGGGTGCTTGTCTTTGAGGTAGGCATGTAGGCCATGCTCAAACGAGAGCACCTTCTTGACTTCGATGTCGTCCATGAAGCCTTTGTTCACAGCAAACAAAGTAGCGGCCATGGTGCTGATAGACAGCGGGCTGTACTGGGCTTGCTTGAGCAATTCGGTCACGCGGGCACCGCGGTCGAGCTGCTTGCGGGTGGCTTCGTCCAGGTCGGAGGCAAACTGCGCAAAAGCGGCCAGTTCGCGGTACTGGGCCAGGTCGGTACGGATACCGCCGGAGAGGCCTTTGACCAAGTTGGTTTGCGCTGCACCACCCACGCGGGACACCGAGATGCCGGCGTTAATTGCGGGGCGGATACCAGCGTTGAACAACGAGGTTTCCAAGAAGATCTGGCCATCGGTGATCGAGATCACGTTGGTGGGCACGAAGGCCGACACGTCACCGGCTTGCGTTTCAATGATCGGCAATGCGGTCAATGAACCTGTTTTGCCTTTGACAGCTCCTTTGGTGAAGTCTTCGACGTACTTTTCGTTCACGCGGGCTGCGCGCTCTAGCAAACGGCTGTGCAAATAGAACACGTCGCCAGGATAGGCTTCGCGGCCTGGTGGACGGCGCAGCAGCAAAGACACTTGGCGGTAGGCCACAGCTTGCTTGGACAGGTCGTCATACACAATGAGTGCGTCTTCGCCGCGATCGCGGAAGTACTCACCCATCGTGCAGCCCGAGTAGGCCGATACGAATTGCATAGCAGCCGATTCAGACGCAGTGGCGGCTACGACGATGGTGAACTCCATCGCGCCAGCTTGCTCTAGGGCACGTACCACGTTCTTCACGCTGGATGCTTTTTGGCCGATAGCCACGTACACGCAGGTAACGCCTTGGCCTTTTTGGTTGATGATGGCATCAATCGCTACAGCCGTTTTACCGGTCTGGCGGTCGCCAATGATCAGCTCGCGTTGACCGCGACCGACGGGCACCATCGAGTCGATGGACTTCAAACCGGTTTGCAGGGGCTGGCTGACAGACTGTCGGGCGATCACGCCGGGCGCAACCTTTTCAATCACGTCGGTCATTTTGGCGTTGATTGGGCCTTTGCCGTCGATAGGCTGACCCAGGGCGTTGACTACGCGGCCTTTGAGCTCGGGACCCACGGGCACTTCCAGAATACGACCCGTACATTTGACGATGTCGCCTTCGGAGATGTGCTCATACGCACCCAAAATCACGGAACCGACCGAGTCGCGCTCCAGGTTCAGCGCCAAGCCGTAGCTGGGCTGACCGTCGGCGTCGGCGGGGAATTCGAGCATCTCGCCCTGCATCACGTTGGACAGGCCGTGGATACGGCAGATACCGTCGGTCACGGACACTACGGTGCCTTGGTTACGGATGTCGGCGGCGCCAGACAGGCCTTCGATACGGCTTTTCAGCAGTTCGGAAATTTCTGCGGGATTGAGTTGCATGGCTCGTTCCTTCTTTCGTTAATGCCCTGAGCGCGTTATGCGGTCAGAGCGGCTTTCATTTGATCTAAGCGGGCTTTGACCGAGGTGTCGAGCACCTCGTCACCCACCACCACGCGGATACCGCCAATCAGCTCAGGCTGCAACGCAACCTGGAGATTGAGCTTGCGGCCAAAACGCTTTTCCAATAGCACCGACACATCAGCCAGGGCTGCGCTGTCGATAGGAAAAGCACTGTAGACGGTCGCATCGAAGGTGCCGCTTTGCGCGTTTTTCAGCGTGCGAAACTGGGCAGCCACTTCGGGCAGTGCATTCACACGGCCATTGTCGATGACGGTTTCCAGAAAGTTCTTGCCCTGCACAGGCAAGCTCACCTTGGCCACCGACGACAACAGGTCAAAAACCTGCGCGGCGCTAGACTGCGGATTGCTTGCAAACTGTTGGAGCTGCGGGTTGGCAGCGACAGCGGCAATAGCGTCGAGCCACACTGCAGTGCCAGCCAAGTCAGACTTGGCGGCCTTAAACAGCGCTTCGGCATAAGGGCGGGCGATGGTAGCGAGTTCAGCCATAGTGGGTGCGCCTTACAGCTCAGCCTTGAGGCGGCCCAGCAAATCGGCATGCACACCGGCGTTGACTTCTTTGCGCAAGATTTGCTCGGCGCCTTTGACGGCCAGGCTTGCTACTTGTTCGCGCAGAGTTTCGCGGGCTTTGACGGTTTGTTGGTCAGCGTCTGCCTTGGCGGCAGCGATGATTTTGTTGCCTTCTTCGACGGCTTTGGCTTTCGCCTCTTCCACGATAGCTTGGGCGCGGCGCTCAGCGTCGGCCAGGCGGGCAGCGGTCTCGGTGCGCGTTTTGGCCAGCTCATCTTCTACGCGCTTGTTGGCGGCAGACAGATCAGACTTGGCTTTGTCGGCAGCGGCGAGGCCGTCGGCAATTTTGACAGCGCGCTCGTCGAGTGCTTTGGCGATAGGTGGCCAGACAAATGACATCGTGAACCAGACCAGGATCAGGAACACGATCAATTGAATGATCAGGGTGGCGTTAATGTTCACGTCAACATCCTTTAGTAAGTGATGGGACTTGCGGACTGTCTTACCATAGAGCAAAACAGGCCACGCATCACAGAGACGGAATTATTTAGCGACGGTCAAACGGGCGATCTGGCCCAAGAACGGGTTGGCTGTAGCGAACCACAGAGCAATACCGGTACCGATAATAAAAGCTGCGTCGATCAGACCAGCCAGCAAGAACATCTTGGTTTGCAGTTCGCCGATCAGCTCGGGCTGGCGTGCAGCGGATTCGAGGAACTTGGAGCCCATGATACCGATACCGATACAAGCGCCTAAAGCACCCAGACCAATGATCAAACCTGCTGCCAGTGCTACAAAGCTAATAACTTCCATGATGACTCCTAAATGTGAAAGGGAAGGTTGAGAAAAAAACTACAGAGAACGAGAAAACTGAAAAATCCAGATGGGCTACGCAGTGTTAGTGCGAATCATGCGCTTGCCCGATGTACACGAGCGTCAGCATCATGAACACAAAGGCCTGCAACACAATAATCAGGATGTGGAAAATAGACCATGCGGTGCCGGCCACAATGTGCAGCGCCGCCAAACCAATACCACCGACGGACAGCGACCAGCCGCCGCCTAGCAAGGCGATCAATAAGAATATCAATTCGCCAGCGTACATGTTGCCGAACAGTCGCATGCCGTGCGAGACTGTTTTGGCGATGAATTCGATCACTTGCATGAGAAAGTTAGGCACCCAAAGCAAAGGGTGCGAACCAAACGGCGCGCTGAACAGCTCATGGATCCAGCCGCCCACGCCCTTCATTTTGACGTTGTAGACCAGGCACACAATCAGCACACCCAGGGACAAAGCCATGGTCATGGACAAGTCAGCCGTAGGCACAGAGCGCATGAACGCGTGGTGTGGATCGCCGCCTGTAGCACCCACAATGTGCTCCCAGATCCAGGGGATCAAATCGACAGGCAGCATGTCCATAGCGTTCATCAAGAAAATCCAGACAAACACCGTCAAGGCCAAGGGCGCTACCAGCTTGCGGCTGTTGGCGCTGTGCACAATGCCTTTGGCCTGCGCGTCCACCATCTCGACCAGCATCTCGACAGCCGCCTGGAAGCGACCGGGCACACCTGAAGTAGCTTTGCTGGCGGCTTTCCAGAGCAGGAAGCAGCCCAATGCGCCTAACAACACGCTGTAAAAAATCGTGTCGATGTTGAAGACGGAAAAATCCACCACGCTGGTTTGCGTTTTGTTTTGCCAATGCGTCAGGTGGTGAACGATGTATTCACCTGATGTTGGGCCTTGTTCAGAAGCTGCCATCTTGTTGTTACCTAATTCAATTCACTTAATTTACTTAATTACCACCTTGGGTTTCGGCTTATAAAAAACCGCCACCCAATAAACCTTCATGGTCAAAATCATGCCTACCAGCAGGGCCAGCCAACTAAGACCGGGGATGAGCTGGGGGGCAGCAAAAAACATTGCCACCGTCAGACCAATTTTGACCATCTCCCACACCATAAAGCCCATCGCTGCGCTCATGGCATTCACATTCGACATCGGCGACAGGAGCCCCCGCGCCAATACAGCCGCCGGAACCACCACTGCCAGCGCGCCGTAGCCCACTGACATTGCCACCCCTGCATCACCGCTGACCAGCCACGCTACGAGAGCAATGACCACGCCGACGAAGATTTGCCACCCGATCACGCGCCAGGGAGAGACTGGCGGAGACTTTTCGCGCAGGGCCTTGGCTTCATCAGCCGTCCACCGCTTGAACTCGGGTTCTTTCGCCTCATCTTCCGAAGAATCGTATGGATGTGCAGCAGGCATCTTATTCATGCAGGGTTACACCACGGTTACAGCCAGAACATTTAGCAAAGCCTTCGATTATACGTAGAAACCCGAGACGGCAGGCAAAATATCACAACTCAAATGGTTGAACAGCTTTGACTGTTGCCACAAGGACATTGTCAACAAGCGACAATCGGTACCACTGCTACTTGTTTAGACCACTTCCAAAGGCTCACCCCATGTACGACATTGCCAAACTTTTACACCTTATATCCGCCATCGTATGGATGGGCGGCATGACGTTTATGCTCTTTGCACTGCGCCCGGCGATGTTGGCGACGATGGAGCCTCAGCCTAGAGCCCGGCTGATGGGTGAAGTGTGGCAACGGTTTTTTGCTATCGTGGCGGTAGCAGTGCTGGTGCTGTTTGCCAGCGGCACGCACTTGTATACGACGATGTTCAAGGCCGCCAAAGCGGCTGGTGGCGCGGGCAGCGTGCCCCTGGGCTGGAACCTGATGCTGATCATCGGCATGCTGATGTTTTTGATTTTTGGGCATATTTACTTTGCCGGCCTGCGTAAATTCAAACGCGCCGTGGGGGCGTCCGAGTGGCCTGCGGCCGCCAAAGTGGCCGGGCAAATTCACAGCCTGGTGGTGGTTAATTTTGTTTTAGGCTGGCTGGCGATAGCTGCCGTGCGCTTGGTGCGCTGAACAGCGGCGCTTGCTAGCCTGGAAATACTATCGCTCTGTAAAGCGTAGCACTCCGTTTAAGCAGATCAGTGGGGTACACAGGATAGCGGCCAAAATAGCCAACCTGCAGGCGACGGAGGTGTTTTTGGCCAAAACCTGCTCCGCAGACTGTACGCAACTCATTTTTGACATCCCATGCGCTCCATTTGTCATAGCATTAAAGGTATATTTATTGCTGGCTAAAGCGCAATATGACCTAAAAACAGCAGTCTAAACAGCCAACTTTCGGTTTCCAGCTGATTTTCAGACCTTCGGGAGCCTTAAGATGCGTGGAGAACCGCAATTTCGACCCGTATATAAGGCACATATCAGGCTGTAGCCCTCTAAAACAAAGCGGAAAAAGCTATGTAATTTGCAGCGGATATTTTTTCGTCGAAGTGCCGTTGCGGCCTCTGTGGTGACTTAAAAGCCCGTTAAGCGTCCTAAACGGACTGGCGGCTCTGAAAATCTTAACTTCTGGCTATAACCCATTTACCCCACTGCTCTGCTTAGACGGAGCGCTACGTTTTTGAGAGTTAATATTCTGCCGCAAGGCAGCCCAACTCAGCGGCTACTGCCGCCGAGGTTGATTAATTACTACAAATAATATAGCTGCATCCTCAATATTTTAGAGGGCTATCGATCTAATCATCTGAAAAATCAGGTTTTCTTGACGGTTTTCAGGGTTTTTTCGCAAGCTCTACAATCCCACCATGCTCACACCCGACCTGCCCGCCCACCCCTGCTACCTGAACGGCGCATACACGCCGCTGAACGAAGCCAAGGTCAGCGTGATGGACCGGGGGTTTATTTTTGGCGACGGTGTGTACGAGGTGTTGCCTGTGTACGGCAGCTCCAGCGGTTTGAAATTTTTCCGCTTTAGTCACCATATGGCCCGGCTGGAGCGCTCGCTGGCCGAGCTGCGCATACCTAAGCCCTTGGCACGCGATGTCTGGCGCACCATTGCTAACGATTTAATAGCTGGCCGCGCAACACCTGCGGGCGTAGCAAGCCCCAGCGGTAGCAAACCCAGCGACTATTTGATCTACCTGCAAGTCACCCGTGGCGTGGCCCTGCGCGACCATGTCATGCCGCAGGGCATCACCCCCACCGTGTTTGCCATGTGCACCGTGATGAACCCGCCCAGCCCCGAGGTGCGCGCCAAGGGCGTGGCCTGCGTCAGCGCCAGTGACTTTCGCTGGCAAAAAGCCCACATCAAGTCCACCAGCCTGCTCGGTTCGGTGATGGCGCGGCAAATTGGCTTTGATGCAGGCGCGACCGAGACCGTGATGTTCCGTGGCGAGCATCTCAGCGAAGCGTCTTCCAGCAACGTGTGGGTGGTCAAAAACGGCACGGTGTTTGGCCCACCCAAAGACAACCTGGTGCTTGAAGGTATCCGCTTCAGCCTGATCGAAGAAATTTGCAAAGCGCAAGGCATAGGCTACCAGCTGCGCGCTATTAGCCGAGAGGAAGTGCTCACTTGTGACGAGCTTATTTTGTCGTCCGCCACCAAAGAAGTGCTGCCAGTTACCTTGCTGGACGGTCACACCGTTGGAGCTGGCGCGCCCGGCCCCATCTACCAAAAGCTCTACGCCGGCTACCAGGCCGCGAAGGCCGCCTCGGCCCCAGCTTCTGTCTAGGTTCGGCCCAAGCCCGTTGCCCAATACCCTGCTGCACTGCCACTCCTACCCACCCTCCGCGCAAAGCCCCGCCATGGACATCCCACCCGAACAATCCCTGATCGAATACCCATCCCAATTCCCCATCAAAGTCATGGGCCTGCGGGCAGACGGCTACGTCACCGCACTCACCCACATCGCCAAGCAGTTTGACCCCACATTCGATGCCGGCACCATCGAGCTGCGCGAAAGCAGCGGCGGCAAATACCTGGGCGTCACCCTCACCATCACCGCCACCTCGCGTGAACAGCTTGACGAGATTTACCGCACCCTGTCTACACACCCGATGGTGAAAGTGGTGCTGTAGACCTGCCTAAATTCGCCCAGCACCGCTGCGCCATGACCGCTATTGACACCCGCATCCTGGGCCGCGTTGACTACCTGCCCACGTACGCGGCCATGCAGGCGTTTACGGATGCTCGCAAGCATACAAATTTGAATGAAATTGGCCAACAGCGATCTGAAACATTGCGGGACCAGCTATGGATATGCGAGCATCCTCCCATTTTTACCCAAGGCCTGGCGGGCAAGGCTGACCATCTTTTGCTGCCTGGCGACATCCCGGTGGTGCACACCAATCGCGGCGGGCAAGTGACTTACCATGGGCCTGGGCAAGTGGTGGCTTACCCCTTGGTTGACCTCAAAGCTGCGGGCTACTACGTCAATGAATACGTTTTTAAAATTGAAGAGGCGGTGATCAAAACCTTGGCCGTCTTCAACATCACCGGCCACCGGGTGCGCGGCGCACCGGGCATCTATGTGCGCACGGACGACCCGTTTGCCCATGCGGCTTTGAACTTGACGGAGGCGGATTTACGGGGCGTGGTGGCTGACCATTCAGATGGTGATAACGTTGATCTGACCCCCATTAAAAGTGCCGCCAGTGATGTGGGGAAAATTGCCGCTTTAGGCATTAAAGTAAGCCGCCATTTTGCCTACCATGGCGTGGCGCTGAATGTGGCGATGGATTTGGAGCCGTTTACGCGCATTAACCCCTGCGGCTATGCGGGGCTGCGCACGGTGGACATGGCTTCGCTGGGTGTCACTGCATCGTGGGACGAAGTAGCCCAGGTGTTTGCGAGAAAATTAAGCTCTTACCTATCGCCTTGAAAAAGCCCCTTCCGCCAGCCTAGGCGACAATACAGGCTATGAGCACCCAAGACGTCGTGCGCGAAGCGCAAACCCAAGAGAACTACAACCCGCTGGCCAAGCAAAAGGCGCAGGCCAAGCTTAGCCGCATTCCCGTCAAGGTGGAGCGCGGTGAGGTGCTGAAGAAACCCGACTGGATCCGCGTGAAAGCCGGCTCGCCGTCGACGCGTTTCTACGAGATCAAGCAGATTTTGCGTGAGAGCAACCTGCACACCGTGTGCGAAGAAGCCAGCTGCCCCAACATTGGCGAGTGCTTTGGCAAAGGCACCGCCACCTTCATGATCATGGGCGACAAGTGCACCCGCCGCTGCCCGTTTTGCGACGTAGGCCACGGCCGCCCTGACCCGCTGGACGCGCAAGAGCCAGAGAACATGGCCAAAACCATTGCCAAGCTCAAGCTGAAATACGTCGTCATCACCAGCGTAGACCGCGACGACTTGCGCGACGGTGGCGCCGCACATTTTGTCGAATGCATCCGCAAAACCCGCGAGCTGTCCCCCGGCACCACCATCGAAGTGCTGGTGCCCGACTTTCGCGGTCGCGACGACCGGGCGCTGGAAATTTTGAAAGCCGCACCACCCGATGTGATGAACCACAATCTGGAGACCATTCCCAGGTTGTACAAGGAAGCCCGCCCCGGCAGCGACTACGCCTTTAGCCTGAATCTATTGAAGAAGTTCAAAGCCCTACACCCCAACGTACCCACCAAAAGCGGCATCATGGTCGGCCTGGGCGAGACGGACAACGAGATTTTGCAAACCATGCGCGACATGCGCGCGCACGACATCGACATGCTGACCATCGGCCAGTACCTCGCCCCGTCCATGAGCCACCTGCCCGTGCGCCGCTATGTGCACCCCGACACCTTCAAAATGTTCGAGGTTGAGGCTTATAAAATGGGTTTCAGCCACGCCGCCGTGGGTGCAATGGTGCGCTCCAGCTACCATGCGGACGAGCAAGCGCATGGGGTGTTACAACACAACGGGAATTCATCTTGAGCGCAACTCTTTTGTACATTGACCTCAATACACTCGCTGAACAAGTGAGCGAGACGATCTTCAAAACCGGCTTGGATCTGTACCGGACGCAGAAAGTCGTTGAGTCCAGCGTCTCCAGGGGTTTGCAGAACGGATGGGTGATAGAGGGCCTCGTGTATGGCAGCAAGTACGACCATTGCAACGTGGAGGTAAATTTAGAGACCACCGACGCTGGGCGCATCGTATTTTTTGAATCCACCTGTACCTGCAACGCGAGCTACACGTGCAAGCACGCGGTCGCCGTCACCCTCAAAGCGGCTTACAAATTAGGCGCTGGCCGCGCAAGCTTTGCGCCGGCCCCCGCCGAAAAGACTGCGGCCCAATTGCAAGCCGAAAAAGAGGCCAAGGAAGCCCAGGCGCTGGCGCAGGAACGCGAGCAGGCACGGCGCAAAGTCACCCAGTGGCTGGACTTGTTTGGCAAGCCCTTGTCTGCAGTGGATGAATACTTTGACGACGACCTGGATCCCTATCCCAAAGACCCGGACCAGGTGGTCTTCATGCTCAGCGCCAAAGAGGGGCACTCACCGCGCGTATTGTCGCTGGCGGCGGGCACCACACGGCGGCTGCGCAATGGCGCATGGGCCAAGTTCAAGCACACCAAAAGCTTCCATTACGGCCTCAACGATGAACAGGGCAAAGAAGCGATCAATTTGATCAACTCACTTTCCACGCACAGCCATAGCTACAGCTACAACAGCTACAAAGAAACCCAGTGCACACTGTCCGGTGCCTCGGGCTTATTGGCATTGGAACTGGCCAGTGCCACCGGCTTTTTGTTCAGCACCGCGGCCGAGCGCGTGCTGGGCAGCGTCATCCGCAAAGGCCCGGCCCGCACCCTCCGATGGAAGTGGAACGAAGTCACCAGCTTGAAAGCCACCGAGCCGTCCTGGGCGCTGGCACCGCAGCGCAGCGATGCCGACGCCGGCAGCCAATGGTTTTTCAACAACCCACCGTTGTACCTGGATGCCAAGGCCGGTGTGTATGGCTTGCTGGAGATGCCCGGTGTCTCCAACGCCCATTTGGCACTGCTCTTGAGTGCCCCGCCCATCCCGCAGTCGGCCTTTGCGCAACACGAAACCACCCTTCTGCGCCGCCTGGCCGGGCTGCCCTTGCCACCGGTTCTCACACCGCCCGAGGTACTGCAAGGCATCACCCCCACGGCCCGTCTGCACATCGCCCCCGTGCCCGCCAACGATGCGAGCCGCCTGGGCCTGCTGCGCGCCACCCTGCGTTTTGACTATGGCGATCTGGCCCATTACACCTCCAGCCTGGCCAACCCGGTGCTGATTGAACAAGACCTCCCCCGTGTACCGCCCCCTATGGGCGCGCCCGCCAGCGCCGATGCCGCGCACGCTGCGCAGCACGTGCAGCCCAGCGTCAAGCGCACATTGCTGCACCGCGACGTGCACCAAGAGCTGGTCGTGCAAACCGCGCTGCAAGCGCTAGGCTTGGCGGGCGATGCCCAGGGCTATTTTCACATCCCGTTTCTATCCGCCACCCACCAGCAGCGCTGGCTGCAATGGGCCGACGAAGACTTTGCCGCGCTGCGGGGCACGGGATGCGAGGTGTCGGTAGACCCCCGCCTGAGCGACTGGATTTCCCGTGCCGACGACCTGCAGGTGCAACTCGCAGGCCAGGGGGCAGGAAGCAACGGCGCGGGTGACGACCTGGTGGGCGGTGACGACAGCCAGTCGCCCTGGTTTGACCTGTCCTTGGGCATGAGCATCAACGGCCAGCGGCACAACATTTTGCCCATGCTGCCAGAACTGCTGGCGCAACTGCAAGCGGTGCAGTACGAAGCCGCGCCATCAGCAGCCAACGACTCCAACGGCGCCGACCCGTCGCAGGGCATCGCGCTGCAAATGCCGCCGTATGTCTACCTGCAAACCGAGCACGGCAACTATCTGCGTCTGCCCACCGAGCCGCTACGGCCCTGGCTGCATGCGCTGCTAGAGCTGTTTGGCGAGCGCCCGCTGGCCAAAGGCGCGGACAGTCTGCGCCTGTCGCGCCTGGAGGCCATGCGCCTGGGTGCGGCGCTGGGTGCAGGCGCGCAATGGTCCGGCGCAGACAGCCTGCGCAACATGGTGCGCCAGTTGAGCGGCGCAGTGGCGCTGCCCGAGATCACCGTTCCGAGCGGCGTATGTGCCGAGCTGCGCCCCTACCAACAGCAAGGCCTCAACTGGCTGCAGTTTTTGCGCACCCACCAGCTCGCGGGCATTTTGGCCGACGACATGGGGCTGGGCAAAACCCTGCAAACCTTGGTGCATATCGCCTGCGAGAAAGCCGAGGGTCGGCTGGACCGCCCGGTGCTCATCGTCGCGCCCGTCAGCTTGCTGGGCAACTGGCGCCGTGAGATCGAGCGCTTCACGCCCGAACTCTCCTGCATGGTCTGGCATGGGTCGGAGCGCCATGGCGAAGCAGAGCGCATCGCCGCGCACGACATCATCATCACGCCCTACTCGCTGCTGGCCCGCGACCGCGAGCGCTGGGCCCAGCAGCCCTGGCACCTGGTGGTGCTGGACGAGGCGCAAAACATCAAAAACGCCCTCACCCACGCGGCGCAAGCGGCGGCACAGCTGAACACCCGCCACCGCCTGTGCCTGTCCGGCACGCCGATGGAAAACCACCTGGGCGAGCTGTGGAGTTTGTTCCACTTTTTAATGCCTGGCTTTTTAGGCAGCCAGCAGCGCTTTAAAGAGCTGTTTCGCACCCCCATCGAAAGGCATGCCGACTCGGACCGCCTGGACCATCTGCGCAAGCGCGTCACCCCCTTCATGCTGCGCCGCGCCAAGCGCGATGTCGCCACCGAGCTGCCCGACAAGCAAACCAGCATCACCAGCGTGGAGCTGGGCGACAAGCAGGCCAACCTGTACGAAACCATCCGCCTGACCACCGAAAAGGCCGTGCGCGACGCGCTGGAAAACAAAGGCTTGGCGCGCTCCCACATCCAGGTGCTGGACGCCCTGCTCAAACTACGCCAGGTCTGCTGCGACCCGCGCCTGGTGCCCCTGGCCTCGGCCAAAAAAGTCAAGCAGTCGGCCAAGCTGGAACTGCTCATGGAGCTGCTGCCCGAGCTGCTGGCGCAAGGGCGCAAAGTGCTGCTGTTCTCGCAGTTCACCAGCATGCTCGAACTCATCGAAGAAGAGCTGCAAAAGCAAAGCATCCCCTGGGTCAAGCTCACCGGCCAAAGCCAAAACCGCGATGCCTTGATCACCCGCTTTACCAGCGGCGAAGTGCCCTTGTTTTTGATCAGCCTGAAAGCCGGTGGCGTGGGCCTGAACCTGACCCAGGCCGACACCGTCATCCACTACGACCCGTGGTGGAACCCCGCCGTAGAAAACCAGGCCACCGACCGCGCCCACCGCATCGGCCAAACCCAGCAAGTAATGGTCTACAAGCTGGTCGCCCAAGGCACCATCGAAGAGCGCATGCTGCAACTGCAGGAGCGCAAAGCCCAGCTGGCTGACAGCCTGTACAGCGCCGCCGCCGCGCGCAAACAGCCGCTGTTTACTGAGAATGATCTGGCAGAATTACTCAAACCGTTGAGTGCGATCAATTGAAGTATCTATCCGACTATCTATCATTTTTTCGACAAAAATTGTTTATTGATAGATACTTACGAAAAAGTATCTATCAATTATGCCCTCAAAAACTCCGCTGACTGAGGCCTTGCGCAGCCTGCTGGCGCAAGCGCCGTCCATGCCCGTGGCGGCACTGCAAGCCGCCACGGGCATGAGCCAAGCCAGCGTGTCGATGGCCCTGGGCCAGCTGGGCGCGGCGGTGCACAAGCTGGGCGCGGCACGTAGCACGCGCTATGCACTCTCCCAACCCATCTTGGGTTTGCCAGCGCAACAAGCCTTGCATTGGTGTGACCCACTGGCAAACTCCACCCTGTTTGGCCGGCTCACCTTGCTGCACAGCGGCGATGTACATGTCCGTGGCCCCAGCGGCAGCCAGTGGCTGGCGCAGCGTGCGCTACCCTGGTTTTTAGTGTGGAGCGTGCCCCAAGTGCTCTACATAGCCGCCAACCACATCACCGACCCGCCCGGTGCTTTTGTCTTGGGCAGCATGTACCCCATCAGCAGCACGGATCCCGCGATACCCGCGAGCGATCCCGCTGCACTGGCCGCCCACTATGACCAGTTGGCCACGCGCAGCGGCCAACACCTGCCCGCAGGCTGATCGGCTGGCGGCGAGCAGCCCAAATTCGTCACGCGAACCGCTGGCTCTGCACCCGCCCACGTGATCGTCAAGTTTTCTCCACCGCGCGGCACGCCCTTTGGTGAGCGCTGGCACAGCCTGCTGCACCTGGAGCATTTGGCCAACGAGGTACTTCGAGAGAACGGCGTGGCAGCAGCGCACACGCGCATTGTTCAAAGCCCGCAGCGCACCTACCTGCAATCAGCGCGTTTTGACCGCGTGGGCCCAAGCGGCAAACGCCACGTGGTCGCCGCTAGTGCTGTCCACGATGCGTTCGTCACCTCACCACGTCTGCAATGGACAGACACCTGCGAGGCCTTGGTCAAACACAAATTGCTGTCAGGCAGCGATGCACATACCGTAGCACTGAGTTATTTGTTCGGCAAATTCATTGGCAACACGGACATGCATTTTGGCAATCTTTCGTTTTTTGTGGACGATGTTGTCAATCCCGTCTCTACACCCACGCCGGTCTACGACATGCTGCCGATGATGTGGCGACCAGACATTCATCAGGGCCATCTCGATCCATCACCCCTGCGTGAACCCGTGATTGCGCCAGGCTACGCGGCGCAGGCTGCACTGGTGCGCCCGTGGGCTGTCCACTATTGGCAGCGCGCCTGCGACACCGCCGGGCTCAGCACCGAGCTGCGCCAACTGTGCGCTGAAAACGCGCGTCGCCTGGAACACGGTTTTGGCTAGTGCCTCGCCCTGCCAGTGCTACGATGGCCCCCAACTCCCGCACACCTGAAAGTTCGCCCCATGTACCTAGCTGCCCCCACCCGTTACGACAGCATGCTGTACCGCCAATGCGGGCGCAGCGGCCTGAAATTGCCCGCCATCTCGCTGGGCCTGTGGCATAACTTTGGCGACGCTACGGCGCATGCCCAGCAGCAGGCCATGTTGCGCACTGCGTTTGACGCGGGCATTACCCACTTTGATTTGGCCAACAACTACGGCCCACCTGCGGGCAGCGCCGAGACGAACTTTGGCGAGCATTTACGCCGCGACTTCCATTGCTACCGCGACGAGCTCATCATCTCCAGCAAAGCGGGCTACGACATGTGGCCCGGCCCCTACGGCCAAGGCGGCGGCTCGCGCAAATACGTGCTGGCCAGCCTGGACCAAAGCTTAAAGCGCTTGGGACTTGACTATGTGGACATTTTTTATTCGCACCGCTTTGATGCCGACACCCCGCTGGAGGAAACCTGCGGCGCGCTGGCCACCGCCGTGCAGCAAGGCAAGGCGCTGTACATCGGCATCAGCAGCTACAGCGCAGGCAAAACCCGCGAGGCCGCCGCCATTTTGCGCAGTATGGGCGTGCCACTGCTCATCCATCAGCCCTCCTACAGCCTGCTGAACCGATGGATAGAAGAAGATCTGCTGAATGCGCTGGACGACACCGGCGCGGGCTGCATTGCCTTTAGCGCGCTGGCGCAAGGTTTGCTCAGCACCAAGTATTTAGACGGCATTCCGCAAGACGCACGCGTTAACCGCCCAGGCGGTGGTTCGCTCCAAGGCGCGCACTTAAGCGAGAGCAACCTAGCCCATGTACGCGGCCTGAACGACATCGCCCAACAGCGCGGCCAAAGCCTGCCGCAAATGGCGGTGGCCTGGGTGCTGCGCGACGCGCGGGTGACCAGTGCTTTGATAGGTGCCAGCAACCCGGCGCAGATTACCGAACTGGTGGGTGCCCTGAAAAACCTCAGTTTTACGGCGACAGAGCTGGCGGCTATCGACAAGCTGGCGGTGGAGGGTGGCATTAACTTATGGCAAAAATCTTCGGCGCACTAATTTCATTTCTACATTATTTATGCCCAGGCGCAGCACCACGGACAATGCTGCAGCACGGCAAGGCGACGCAACAACGACAGCCATAATTTAGAAATGCAATACACCTGCTTTTGCCACCGTGCATAAACTACCCGCCACCGTCCTCGCCCTGTGCGCCATCACCCTGTGGGCATCACTGGCCCTGCTGGGCCTTTCGCTCCAACACATCCCGCCGTTTTTACTGACTGGCATTGCGCTACTGATTGGCAGCGTGCCTGCCTGGCCGTTCTTTAGGCAATGGAAGGTGTCCAAAAGCGCGTTGGCCTTGGGCATCTACGGTCTGTTTGGTTTTCACTTTTTACTCTTCATCGCGCTGCGCCATGCGCCGCCGGTGGAGGCCAATTTGGTGAACTACCTGTGGCCGCTGGGCATCGTGGTGATGGCCCCTATTTTCTTACCTGGCACCAAACTGTCTGCTACACATATTGTAGCTGCTTGCGCAGGTTTTGCTGGTGCTGGCATCGCTATCTTGGGCGATAGTTTGTTCAAGAATGGCCTGCAAGGGCTGACCAATACAGGTTTCGCGTGGGGCTATATTTCCGCCGCAGGGTCAGCCTTCATCTGGGCCAGCTATTCGCTGATGAGCAAGCGCCTCGCCAGCACGGGGCGCGGTTTTCCCACCGCTGCAATTGGTTTGTTTGGCCTGGTCTCGGGCCTGCTGTCTTTGCTCTGTCACGCGCTGATGGAGCCTGCCGTAGCATTGAGCAGCAAAGACTGGGCATTGATGGCCGTGATGGGCCTGGGGCCGCTGGGCGCAGCATTTTTCTTATGGGACGCAGCCCTGAAAAAAGGCGATGCCCGGCAGATCGGCATTTTGAGCTATATCACGCCGCTGGCCTCTACCGCGCTGCTGATCGTGGTGACCGGACGGCCACTGACGTGGAGTATTGGTTTGGCCACTGCGCTGATTATTGGGGCAGCGGTGTTGGGGACGCGTGCAAAATAGAAAACTGTATGGAGGCTACACCTCAGCCACATCCGACCCCGCCTTAGCCAGAATATCCAATGCACGTTTAGCCGAGCCCCCTTGGGCGCGCGCGTCTAGAAACTGCTGCGCGGTTCGACGGCAGGCCAGCTTTTCGGCAACTGCCACGTTGATGTACTGGTTAATGGCCACACCGTCGTCTGCCGCTGCTTGGCGCACCGCGTTGTACATCGAGTGAGGCAGCCTTAAGGCAAAGTTATTGGCTTGCATGTGTACTCCTAGTGCAGCCGCTTAGGCTGCTTGCTTGCATAGTAATCTGCCGGGGTGACGCATTGCAAGTTAAAACGCGGCACTGCTTGCGCAAAATCGCGCACATTCCAGGTCACGATGTGGCTGCACTGGCCGTTCACGGCGGCCTCCAGCACCATCTCATCCGCCGGGTCTTTGAGCTGCGGCCGCCACAGAAACGAAATATCAATGGGCCGCAGCACACTGGCCAATCCCGTCAAAAATTCATTCACCTCGGCACTACTCAACCCACAGGGCAACAATTGCTCACTGCGCTGCAACACCGCCTCGTACTCCATAAACAGCGGCACCGATACGCCCGCCACCACCTCAGATTGCAATACCCGCACCAACAGCTTTCGAGATAAGCCGGTGCTTGATCGGAGCGCAGCGACCAACACATTGGTGTCCAAGATAATCATTTATTGATATTATATGCAGTATTGAAAACTTATCCAATTTACCTGTTATCTCAGAGCGTTTTATGCCGAAAAAATATAACGAGTACTGAAACTTGTCTTCAAATGGCATTCATCGCACCTCATCCACCGTCACCATCGCCGCACCGTATGCGTCCGAGCACAGCGGGTTGTTGCGCCGGGCGCTGGCGTTGGTGCACTCTTGGGAGGTGACGGTTTTGCCGGTGGACATGAGGGCGCCCAGGCTGGCGCGGCCCGCGCTGTTGTTCAGCGACGTGACGAAGGGGCCAGTTTTGCTGGCGCCTAGTTGCGTCAGGTCGCGCGGGCCGTCGGCTACAAAGATCAGCAGGTTGTCGCGGCCCTCGGGGCCACCGGCTTTGACGCGCCAGTTGGGGCGGGGCAGCATGAGCTGTTGGTTGGCTTCGATTTTGTTGTTTTGGTCCAGGTCGTTGGGAAACAGCAAGTACAAAGATTTATTGTCTGAGCCTGCCATGGCCACATACACGTAGCCTGCGCGGTCGGACTGCACCGCAAAGTCCAGGCTGTCTTGGCCGATTTTGAGTTGCTCTTTGTTGACCACCACGCGCACGGTGCGCTTGGCATCGCGCTGGTCAAACATTTGCTGCAGGGCTTGCGCGCCGGTCAGGGCTGTGGGGGCTGTAGCGGGTGGCACGGGAATGGCCAGAGGCGAGGCTACTGCGACCGGCGCGGCGGCTACGGCGGCAGCGGGCACTGTTGGAGCAGGCACAGGCAAGGCGGCAGCGGCCACCGCAACTGCAATAGGCTTGGGCGGATTGGTGAGCACCGAGGCCACAGGCGGCGTGGGCGCAGCCGCTACAGCAGCCTGCGCCGCGCCCGGCGTGGCCTGGCTAAACCACGCAGGGATGAAGCCGGTGTTACCCGAGAGCTGGATGTTGTGCGCCTTGAAGTTGGCATCGTTGCGCATGCGTTTGTCGATTTTGGTTTGCGCGCACTGGCGAATTTCTTCCATGCTGATGGCGCCGGAGCCGTCCAGGTCTTGCGCATCGCGCAGCATGCAGTCGCGCATGAACTGGGTGGCCAGGCCGCCTTTATTGGAATCGTCAAAGCTGATCTCGTTGTCTTTGCTGGCGCTGACGTGGATCACGTCTTGCGGCAACGTGCCTTTACTCACCTGCTCTACCAGCAGGTTGCGGGTCTTGATGTTGACGGGGCGGCCACACTCCTCGGAGATGGAACTGAACTTGGGACGCAGCACGCCGTCGTCTTCCCCGTTGGTAAAGCCGCGCGTGCGGGCAGGGGAGGCTGCGTTGACCAAGCCGCCGGAATGGCAAGCGTCGTACATCACAAACAGTTTGTCGGTTTTAGCGGTGATGGGTTTGAGCAGCTCGCTCATTTCGCGGTTGGTGATGGTGCCACTCTGGCCGCCGTCGTAGGCCAGTAGGGCTTCTACGCAGCCGCCCGATGCCGGGTCGTTAAAGCGGGTGCCGTGGCCACTGTAGTGCACAAACACGCGGTCGCCATCTTGCACGCGGGCGTTCAGCTTGGCCAGCGCTTGGCGAATGTTGCTACCCGTGGCATCGCTGTCTTGCAGGTAGGTGATGTTGTTGCCGGGCACTTGCATGGCGGTGGCCATTTGGGTGGCCGACTCGCGGTCAATGCGCGCGCCAGGCAGCGGCGGGGTGTCTTTGTCGGCATAGTGGCTGATGCCGATGATGAGGGCGTGGCGGTTGCTGCGTGCTGGCATGCTGCGCACGCCCAGGGTGAGCGCGGCGTTGATTGCGCCGCCCGTGGCCTGGCGACCCGTGGCGCTGCCAGATACCGCCGAGCTGCCCGCTTGCATGTCGAGCATGGAGGCGCGCACCCAGCCCAGGCTGTTGCCTGCTGCACTGGCCTGCTCTACGTAAGCCCAACCGCCTTCCAGGCTCACCACACGCAGCGCTGCGCCAGCGGCTACCTGCGCTACTACGTTGGCGCTGGGGAGCTTGTCTGCTCTTAATTCAGTAGCCCTTGCGGCCTGAATGGTTTGGGCTACGGTGCTCCCTGCGCTGCATACAGCAGCGATCAATACCAGCAACGCCCCGGCAGGCCGAGCTAGGTGAGTGATGTGGGTGAGTTGGGCAAGGTGGGTGAAGATAGTTGTGTGACGCGGCATAGTTTTCTCCAGGGTGTGAATTCAGGTGGCCTGCGCTGCAGGCATGGGGGGTGCAGTAGCACATGCGCTGCGGGCATGCTCGGCCCACGCAGCGCGGCTGATGCCCGGCTCTACGGCATAGGGCGCGCTGCACGCAGCAACGGTAAGGCCGGTGAGTGTGGCGCGCTTTCTCGATTCTGCTGTGCGTGACAGCAGGTTGCTGCGCAGGTGCTGTAGTTGCTGCATAGGCCCGGCCACGGCAGCCGCTTGGTGCAGCTCGGGCCAGCGTAGCTGGGCAGGCCAGGTGGCGGTAGCATCGCCACCCAGCACACGGCATTGGGGGGCGTGCAGCTCTAGTGTGCGAATCAGCGCGTCCAGACCCACATCTGCTGCAGGCAGCGCCAGGCGCAGCGCCATGATGCCGCTGGGCTGCGCGCTAGGTGCCAGCTCGCCACACCAAAAGTTGCGCCGCCAGCCGTTCCACACCCGCAGCAGGGCAATAAACAGCAAGGCAATACCGGCGGCCAAATGCAAATCCAGAAACACCGGGCTGCCGTTGAGTGACAGGTAGCTGATACCCAGCAACGCGCCGGGTAGCAGCAGCAGCGCGGCATCCAAAGAGCTGACCCCGTGGCGCTGCACCCACCATGCCATGCCTACGCACAAGCCCATGGCCAGCAGCGCTTGCAGCCAGCGCGGCAGCTCGGCCAGGTGGCGCTGGTTCACCGCGTTGTCAATCGCCGTGGCCAGGCTGTCTACCCCCGCATGCTGCGCGCCCAAGGGCGTGGGGTGAATGTCGTGCAGACTGGATGCAGTGGAGCCGATGAGCACGATTTTGCCCGCAAAGCTGGGCACAGCACGCTGCGGTTTGCCACCCTCTGCCAGGGCAAACACGTCGGCAAATGGCACGCGCGGGTAATGGTTGGCCTTAGCGCGCCACAGCATCAACGTGTCTTCTTTTTTTGCATGGAATAGGCCGTCAGCCCAATGGGATATAGCGGAAGCAGCTACTGAATTAATAGTGCTCTGTGCCTGCACTGCGTGGGCCACGCTGATCGCCATTGACTGGATTTGGCTGCCATCAACGAGCGTTTCTTGCATGCGGTAGCGGCGTAGCACGCCGTCCGCGTCGGTGTAGCCGTTGTTGTAGCCCAGCTTGCCAGCGGCCACGGCGGGCAGCACGGGCGGGATGAGGGCTACGGTGGAGGCAACCACTGGTAGCAGCGCAGTTGCTGTAGTGTGGGGTGCAGCTGCGTCGGGCGCAGCAGCGCTGGGCGCAGCCATGCTCGGTGCAGCCGCTGTAGCTGCGCCCAGCCACAGGCCAGGCAGTGCAGCGCGCGTCACTTTGCTCTGCCGGTCGTACTCCGCAGGCAGGCGCACCACCGAAAAGTGGCTGTGCGTGCTGCGCTTGGCCGCCTCGTCAAAGGCTTTGTCACCGCCCGGCGAGAGACGATCCGCATCGCTGAACAGGATGTCCCACGCAACGGCCTGCGGCTGTTGCTTTTCTATAAAGTCCAGCGCGGTGGCCAGCGTATCGCGTGGCCACGGCCAGCGGCCAAACTCCTTGGCCATCTGCGCGAGGGAGGCTTCGTCAATGTCCACAATCACCACACGCGGATCGGGTGCGGCGGCATAAAAGCGCGCGCGCACCATGGTGTCGTAAGTCGAGTTAGCTAAGCCACTGGAGAGCTTGAGCACAAACAAGTCCAGCACCGCCCACAGGCAAAACGCCAAGGCCAAGGCCCATGTGACGCGCGAGGCCGGCAGTGCGCCAAGCCATAGGGTAAAGCGCCGCCAGAAGTGCATGGCTATGTTTAAACAGAATTAGCGCTGGGCCAAGTTCTCTGCGCCGCGCACGGAAAAACTGGTGAGCTCAACGCGGTCACGATAATTGATGGCCCCATGGGAGTTACGTGACTCCTGATCCCAAGCGACATAGTTACGTAACTCTGGCACATACCAGCCAGTGAAAATAAATCGCCCTCTGGTGCCGTCAGGAAAGTTCCAAAATATCTCTCGCTCTATTTTCCAGGCTTGAAACTCGCCAGCGGGTGTTTTCACCGTCTCTTGACCCTTCACCACCATGGTGCCTTTACTGACTTCTTTGGAGACGCGACCGTCCACGTACTTACTTTTAATTTCGTAATTAAAGTCAGTCTTGGCTCCACTGCGCAGCGCGGGCGGAAAATCTATGTAACCATCTGAATAATGCCGCTCTCGCTCGGCATTGCGGATAAAACGGGTGTTTCCGTTGGCATCCCACCTCACACCGCCTTTATTGAGCACCAGTTCGCCATCGGCAGACACCTTGTCAATATTGCGGGCGTAGTTGTTGACAACCTCACCTTTGAACTTGTCCACCACTTGAAAGCGCCACCGATCACCCACCGTAAACCCCGCTTTGTTGCTTGCGGGTACCGGCCGGGGTTTGGGGGCAGGTGCGGCCGCAGCCTGCTGCCCAACAGCCGGGGCGTTGACCAAACTGGCCATCAGTTCTTCAGTCCGCCGGTCTATCGCCGCTTGGTCTTTACCGTTGGCGCTGGCATCAGGATTATTCACCGCACTGGTATTGGGGCTGGCGTGGGTAGCAGGCGGCTTTGCAGCGCCAGGAGCAGCAAGCACGGCACTAGGGGTCGTCGCACTGCTGCGCTGCAACTGCGCCAGCTTGGCATTGGCCTCTGCGGCGTAGCGCCCCGTGGGGTAACGGTTCAGGTAGGCACGCAGCTCAATGGGCAGGCTGGTGTTTTTCACGGCATCCCACAGCGCGTTCTCTACGGCAATGCTTGAATCTACCGCCGATGCGGTGGCTGCGCTAGCGCCACCTCTGAAGTAAAAGTCCCCCTCCAGCGAAGTAGATTCCCATGGCACCTGCTTACCCTGCGAGTCTCGGCGCACGTTGGCGCGCACTTGCTTGAATACATCCTCCACCTTGCTGCCGTTTTGCCGCATGGCGGTGAGCAGATGCTGGGTGTACAGGCCGTTGGCACCCGCGCCGTCGCTGGCCACCGCGCCGGGTGAGGTGGCAAAGGCTACCAAGGTGCCTACGGGGGCTTCCATCTGTGCCAAGCCACTTTGGCCGCTGCGGCTGCTGCGGGTAAAGGGGTTGTTGCGGCAGGCATCCAGAATCATGATGTTGGCGGCGTTGCCTGCGGACTCCATTTTGTCCAGCACGGCCTGCGC
>JAYVGI010000021.1:0-8330 GCA_043772355.1 Polaromonas sp. | reverse complement strand
GCGTGTCCATCCATACCCTGCTAGACCAGTGCGAGCAAGATGCGCGCGCGTTGATGCAAATGGGGGCTGCGCAACAGGCGCGGCCACTGCGCTTGCGCTTTAACTATGCCAATGAGGCCGATGCACAAGCCACCCTGCTTGGCAATAGCAACGAGCTGCTCAGCGCCATGGGCAACTTGGTGAACAATGCCGTGCGCTACACCCCTGCGGGCGGCAGTGTGGACGTGCATTGGGCGGTACTGCGCGACGGACGCGGCGAGCTCACTGTGGTGGATACCGGCCCTGGCATCGCACCCGAGCACTTGCCACGCTTGACCGAGCGTTTTTACCGGGTAGACCGCAGCCGCTCGCGTGACACGGGCGGCACAGGGCTAGGCTTGGCCATCGCTAAACATGTAGCCCAGCGCCACGGCGGTGAGCTCAAGGTCGCGTCTGTCGTAGGCCAAGGCAGCACCTTTACTTTGACGATGGGGGCTGTGCGGGTGCGTGTGGTGTAGCCAAGGCGTAGTGCACCAGCAGGGCTAAAAACAAGGCCGCGACTACCGCTAGCGCTGCCGCGCCCGCCAACCAAAATGCTTGGGCAGATTGCATCGCCACACCCCAAGCGCCATTGGTATATGCCAGCGCGTAGCCGCCACCCAGACCCACGCCCCAGAGCATTACGCCGTAGATCAGCAAGGGCATCAAAGTGACGCTGTAGCAGCGCAGTACAAAAGCGCAAATGGTTTGCAGCGCGTCAAACCAGTGGTACACGGCTACCCATACCAGCAAGCTGCTGGCCAGTGCTACTACCGCTGCGTCGGTGGAGTACAAGGCTGCAATTGGGTGTGCCAGGGCATAGGTGAGTAGTGCCACCACGCTGGCAAGCCCAACCGTTAGCGCTAAACCCAAGCGCGCAACAGCGCGGGCGCGCAGAGGATTGCCAGCACCTATCCAGTACGACACGCGCGCACTGCAAGCTATCGACAACGCCAGCGGCAGCATGTACATCACGCCCGCCATGTTGGCGGCCACTTGGTGGCTGGCGGCGGGAATGATGCCCAGACGGGCGATAAACAAGGCCATCAAGGTGAACGAGGTGATCTCTACCAAATAGGCCATGCCACCGGGTAGGCCGGTACGCGCAAAACGCGCCAGCAAGGGCCAGTTGGGCGGCTCCATTTGGTGCATCAACTTCAGGGGCTTGTAAAGCGCCTGTGTGCGTAGCATCAGCAGCGCGCACAGCAGCATCAGCCAGTTGACGATGAAGGTAGCCCAGGCGCAGCCTGCCAAGCCCATCGGCGGTATGCCCAACCCGCCAAAGGCAAGCCAGATGGTGAGTGGCACTTTGACGAGCAAAGAGCCTACTTGCAAAGCAGTGACAAGTTTAGGTTTGCCCAGCGCTTGGTTGAGCGATGAGTACATGCGAAAGCCCATGGACGGCAAGAGTGCCCAGGCCAAAATACCCAGATAGCTTTCTGCCGCTGGGCGCAGCGCCTCTGGCACTTGGGCCGCGCGCAAAAGCGGCTGCGGAAACAGCATGACCGACATACCCAGCAGTACCAGTGCGACAGCCAGGTACACCGACTGGCGCACGCTGCGCCCCAGCTCGGGGTAGCGCCTGGCACCGTGCAGCTCGGCATACACCGGTAGCAACGCCTGCATCACGCCCATCAGCGACACATACACACTCACATAAATGGATGCACCAATTGACAGTACCGCCAAGGCCTCGGGGGCATACCGGCCGGCAACGATGGTGTCGGTAATGCTGAAGGCCATCACGGCCAACTGGCCCACCATCACGGTGCCAGCGTGCTGCGCGATGGTGGCCAGCTCTGACTTATGGGACGCAGAGTCTGTAGCGGCTGGGATCGGCGGCATGGCTGAAATCAACGCACAGTGGACTGACGTTGAAACACCAGTAAATCATCGCTCGTAGAAGTGCGCCGGCGCGCACCGCTGTGCAGTTGCCAGTCGATGGCCAGCTCAGACGCTGCAAAATCGGGTTGCGAGGCTGCGTGAACAATCAGCCAGCCACAAGCGCGGGACTGTGCCAGCGGCACTAAACTTAGCTTGCCGTGGTAGGACAGCGCAGCCGCCTCAACCTGCGATACGCCATACACGGCCACGCAGGGGTTGGTGTTGTTGCCGATGCTACGGGTGACTTGGCGTACCACCGCCATGTCGCTGCGCACATAGTTCAGCAAGGGCATCCACAGGGTCATCAGCAGCAGCCACGACATGGCCGCTCCGCTCGCAGGCAGCACCAAACTTTTCCACAGCGCGTCGCGGTGGCGGCCCGCACGCCAACTGACCAGCCACACCCAAGCTGCGGTGGCTGCCAGTGCGGCTAAAAATGGCAACCACCCAAAGCTAGGCTCAAAGCCAGGCACCAAGCGGCGCACGTTGGCCGCAGGTTGCGCGGGTACGCCGGTTTGCATGGCCAGCCACACCACCCAAATAATCAAACCGCAGGCAGAGAAAAACAGCAAGGTAAACCAGTCAATCAGCGCCGTCATGCTGCGCTGCAAAGTAGGCAAAGCAAACGCAGCCAAACAGGCCAAGGTGGGCGCAATCAGCAACAAGGTGCGGTCAGCACTGGGGGCAATCAACGTGGCCAGCACGATCACCGCTGCCAAGGCCAGCGGCAGAGCGATATGAAAATGCCGCCACCAGGCGCGCCACTTCCACAGCGCTACCAGCGCCATGGGCCAAGCAGGCCAGGTAAACCACAGCATCAGTTGGCCCCAGGTGCGCCAGTCTTCCCACGAGGCGGGCAACTGGCCTGCGCGGGCATGCCACAAGTTCAGCTGCAATGCCAGTACTGTGGCACCCAGACCCAAGGCCACAAAGTACAGTGCCCAGCGCAGTGCATGGGTGTCTTTTTGCAAGGCGCGGGCGACAGCGCCAGCACAGGCCAAGGCCAAACCAAATGCGGGCACGCCTGACAAGGCCAGCCCAAAAGATGCGATAGCGGCAGCACTAACCGATACCGCTGTGCGATAGGGCGATGCAGCGTAGGCGAAAAACAAAACAGCAGTAAAGGCAAGCTGCGCAGCGTTGGGCGTAGTCTCGTGCGACAACTGCGCCAGCCCTAGCATGGCAATCATGGCCAGCAAGCCGCCATCGGCCATGGCGCGGGCGTAGTCAGTGGGCTGGGCCTCGCCGCCAAACGCAAAGGGCACAGGTTGCGCGGCCTCGCGGCGCGCCAGGTAGTACACGGCATACCATGTGGCCAGCAAGGTCAAGCCCAAGAGCAACGCAAAAGGTACGCGGGCTGCAAAATCAGCGGGCACCCAAGCAGGCGCGATTTGCATAGCCCAGGCACCTAGCCAGTAGGGCAGTAGCGCGGGTAGCTCAGGCCCGCGCCCCAGCAGGGTGATAGACCACCATGAGGTGTTGCCTTGCACCAGCTCGCGCATCATGCCAAAGGCGGCCAGGTCGGCATTGCGCCACGGGTCGCGGCCTACAAAGCCGGGCAGCACATACGCCAGGCAGAACAGCCACAGCGCCAGGCGCGGCAAGCGCCGCACGGCAGACTGCGTGACAACGGCGGGGGTGGGGGGCGTGCTGCTCAAAGTATAAAATCAAAATTAACAGGCTAAAACGATAAAGCTAAAGTCACAAAACAAAAAAGGCAGCACGGTTGCCCGTGCTGCCTTGGTATTGTGGCGCAATTTGGTTTTTGCCAAATTGATCTAAGCCAGTAGCTTGTGAATAGCTTATGCTTTTGCAGCTTCGCTCGCAGCAGTCGCTGCAGCGGTCGTGGTGGTACGGCCAAAACGGTTGCGGAACTTCTCCACGCGGCCGCCCATGTTGTCTACCGACTTTTGGGTGCCGGTATAGAACGGGTGCGATTCGCTGGAGGTATCAAGCTTGTACAACGGCAGTTCTTTGCCGTCTTCCATCTTGATCATCTCTTTGGTGTTGGCGCAGGAGCGTGTGACGAACTTGAAGCCGTTGCTCAAGTCTTGAAAACACACGTCGCGGTAGTTGGGGTGAATGCCAGCTTTCATGGGGATATCCTTGGGGGGTTTAGTTGCGGTAGCCGCGCAGCAGGGTGCTGGGTACTTTCCGGTAAGCCTTCTATTATAGCGCGCTTTGACTCGGAACTTAAGCCGAAACCGGGTGCGGTTTTAGCCGCCTCGGCGCATCATGTCAAAGAACTCGGAGTTGTTCTTGGTGGCTTTCATGTTCTTGAGCATCAGCTCCATGGACTCGATTTCGTCCATATTGAACATGAACTGGCGCAAAATTCGGGTTTTTTGCAACACTTCGGGCGACAGTAACAATTCTTCCCGGCGGGTGCCCGATTTGTTCAGCTCGATGGCGGGGAACACGCGTTTTTCGTACAAACGGCGGCTCAAATGCACCTCGGAGTTGCCCGTGCCTTTGAATTCTTCAAAAATCACGTCGTCCATACGGCTGCCGGTATCGACCAATGCGGTGGCGATGATGGTGAGCGAGCCGCCTTCTTCCACATTACGCGCCGCGCCAAAAAAGCGCTTGGGGCGCTGCATGGCATTGGTGTCGATACCGCCGGTGCCGATCTTGCCGCTGCTGGGCATGACGTTGTTGTAGGCGCGGGCCAGGCGGGTAATGCTGTCCAGCAAAATCACCACGTCTTTTTTCAGCTCCACCAGGCGCTTGGCGCGCTCGATCACCATTTCGGCCACATGCACGTGGCGTGCGGCGGGCTCGTCAAAGGTCGATGCAATTACCTCGCCTTTGACGGTGCGCTGCATTTCGGTCACCTCTTCTGGGCGCTCGTCTACCAGCAGCACCATCATGTGCACATCCGGGTGGTTGGCTGTGATGGCGTGGGCAATGTGCTGCATCATCACGGTCTTGCCGCTCTTGGGCGAGGCGACGATCAGGGCGCGCTGGCCACGGCCTATCGGGGCGATCAGGTCGATCACACGGCCGGTGATGTTCTCCTCAGACTTGGTTTCGCGCTCCAGCTTCATCTGCACTTTGGGGAACAGCGGGGTCAAGTTTTCAAACATCACTTTATGTTTGTTGCTGTCGGGCGAGTCACCGTTGACCTTGTCCAGCTTGTTCAGCGCAAAGTAACGCTCACCGTCTTTGGGCGTGCGCACTTCGCCTTCGATCATGTCGCCGGTGTGCAGGTTAAAGCGGCGCACCTGGCTGGGGCTGATGTAGATGTCGTCGGTGCTGGCGGTAAAACTGGTGTCCAGGCTGCGCAAAAAGCCAAAACCGTCGGGCAAAATCTCCAGCACACCGTCTGCCACGATGGTCTCGCCAGCGCGGGCGCGTTTTTTGATGATGGCAAACATCAGCTCTTGTTTGCGCATGCGGCCCGTGTTTTCAATCTCAAGCTCTTCTGCTTGTTTGAGTACTTCGGACACGTGGAGGGCTTTTAGTTCGTTCAGATGCATAGCGCGTCAGTCAAAAAAGTAAAAAGGAAGGTTGGGGGTGGGTGGCAACACTTGGGGTGTTGCAAGGAGCTGCCAGGCATCGGCAGTCGTGAATAGTTGGCAACTCACACATTTGGATAGTTGCATGATCATTATAGCCCCCGTATGATACGCTAGGTAAACGTTTGTTTACAATCTGGCCAACTTCACTTCATCTGTAATTCCTCGTGCAAAATTTTGTCCAGTCATTAGCGAATGCGGTTAACCGGCGCGATCCCCAGCCTAAGGCTGGGTCAGCGGCGCTGTCTAGCGCTGCGCGTGGCAACCTCTCGTCTGATGCTTTTGTGGCTGGGCCTGCGGCGGCCCCGCAAGCAGGTGCTAGCGCCGCACCCACGGGTCCTCCCGGTTTGCACCCCGGCATAGTCGGCACAATAGGTGAGGAGTTTGCGCATGGCTTGACCCATGCCATAGAGCAGATATTGCAGGCAGCGGCCAGCCCTCGGTCCATTGGCGCTGCCTTGAGCCACACCCATTTTTTGGTCGAAGGTTTGCGCCGCAAGGCGATGGCCTTGCAGCAAATCTCCCGCTTGGCGCAAAACCAGGTGCGCCAGTCACATGAAAAATTATTCTTGCAGACCGTAGTGCAGGGTGTGCTGGACGAGCGCAAGGCTGAATTTGCGACCGGTGGTTTGCTGGTCAACACCCGCTTCAAACCGGTTGAAATTATTGTGGATCCGGGTTTACTGGTGAGCTTGATTGCCTCCGCGCTGGACTGGGTGACTGAGTTTGGTACCGTGGTGCGCATGGCCACCAGTATGAAGAACTGGCCCCAGCACGGGCAGCTTAGCTTGATAGCTGCGCAAGGGGTGCGTACCCAAAGCGATATTGACCATAAATCGGCCGTGAACCAGTCCATTGCATGGCATCTGCTGCAGCAAACTGCGCAGTCTATGGGGGTGGGCCTGGAGATGAACGAGACGGTCAATGAGCGCAGCCTGATGATTGAGTTTCCGCGCACCGTGGTGGCGCTGGAAGGCATGACCATCCTGGAGATGGATGCCGGCCCGGGCAGCGACAGTTTTGGTTCTATCAACTCCAACTTCATCGCCGGCCTGCAAGTCCTGCTCATATCGCCGGACTACGCTTTCTATCGGCAAGTGCGCGACATATGCAAAGGCCTGAGCCTGGTATGCGAGCAAGCGCCCAATGTGGAAATGGCCGAGCGCATGTGCGAGCAACGGGTGCCGCACTTGATCGTGTGCGAAGAAACCTTGGCCGATCAGCGCTATGACACCCTGCTGGCCGATTTGGAGCGCCACTCGCCAGGGTTCCCCACCATATTGGTGGGTGATGATGGCCACGGCTTTGAGCTGTCGGGCTGGGCCAGCAGCAACAAATCGCGCATTTCGCGCAAGCAAGTGGTGGAGCAGTTGCCTGGCGCCCTGACGATTGAGTTGTCGCGCTCGATGTGAGGATTTCAGGTGGTAGGGAACAGGCGACAGGCAACAGGGTTTCCTGTGTCCTGTGTCCTGTCTGAAACGAGCCTGACGAGGGGCGGCTGTCAGGCCAATTGCTGGTCAATGAAGGCCGTGAGCTGTGACTTGCTCATAGCGCCTACTTTGGTGGCCGCCAGCTGGCCGCCTTTGAAGATCATCAGTGTGGGGATGCCGCGGATGCCGAACTTACCGGGGATGTCGCGGTTTTCGTCCACATTCATTTTGGCGATTTGCAGTTTGTCGCCATAGGTGGTGGCCACTTCATCCAAAATCGGGGCAATCTGCTTGCAAGGACCGCACCACTCGGCCCAGTAGTCCACCAGCACGGGCTTGCTGGCTTGCAGAACGTCTACTTCAAATGACGCATCGGAAACATGTTTGATTAAATCGTTGGCCATGGTGCTTTTCTCCGTGGTGGGGGTTAGGTTGGTAAATTGGTCGCTGCCGTATCCGGATTCTTACCCGGATGCCGCTACAGTGTGGGCATTGTGACAGAAAGCAAGGCAAGGGGCCGTTCCATCGGCGTATACATAAGCTATGGCAGTGATAGTTAAAATCCAATCGACCCAGGCATTGACAGGCGGCGCGTACGCCGCTGCGCACGCACACGCGCCCGCTTGGAATGCGTTGTGGGCGCAAGTGGCTGCGCATTTGCAAGCTATGCAGGCACACCCCGCGCGCAGCGTGGTGTTGCTGCCGTTTTTTCAGCTCCAAATAGTGGCGCGCGCCACCATCGGCCCTAGTGGACTGTTTGGCGGGTTTTTACCCCGGCTGGAAACCACCCAAAGCTGGAGCCAGCGCATCAGCCACCATGTGCCTAGCGATATGGACATCAGCTTTGATGCAGGTTTGGACAGCTTGCGCGCCAGCGCCCTGCTGCAACGCGCAGGGCTGGGTGCCAAGCAGGGCATGCTGTCTGGCGCGCTGGTAGATACTGCGCACCAACTGGGCGCAGTGGTAGCCGCCGTGCCCCCTGCAGAGCGCGCCGACTGGGCCGTACAGGCCCGCCAGGAGGCGCTGCAAGGGCTGGAGGGCAACCCTCTGGTGTACGAGGCCGCAGTAGCGCGCATAGCGCTGGAGTGGGCGGTAGCATCGCGCTACGCCAGCGACGTGCTGTTTGAGCCCAGCTTGCGTGGCAGTCTGGACGCACTGGTGGTGGTGCAGGGCCTGCAGACCAATCCGCTGGCTGCTGCGCTCGCGGCGCATTGGTCGGCTCTCAGTTGCACCGCCCAGTGGCAGCCAGCGGATGGCGAGTCTGCGATTGCCCTGCACGCAGCGCACAACGCCCACGACGAAGCCGACCGCGCCGCCGCCTGCGTGCTGCGCCGCATTGGCCAAGGCGCTGTGCCGGTGGCCCTGGCTGCGGTAGACCGCGTGAGCGCCCGGCGCATCAGCGCCACTTTGCAACTGCATGGCGTGCTGCTGCGCGATGAGACTGGCTGGAAGCTGTCCACCACCCGCGCCGCCGCCAGCC
>JAYVGI010000020.1:0-5539 GCA_043772355.1 Polaromonas sp. | reverse complement strand
TTACCCAATATCTCGATATTGGGATGCGAAACCGTCAAAAACTATCCTCGCTGGGGCCGATTTTCGCTTTCGACGACCTAAGTCCGACAGGCTGCTAGGCCGCCCCGGAGGACAGCCGCAGAGGCATCCACGCCAAGTGCCGGGGCGGGCACAGCTCAGGAGTCAGTGCTTCGGAGCCAGGAGCCAGGAATCAGGCTCCCAATCTTCCAAAGTAAGCGATAACGCCGACCGACTCAGGCCAAACGGAACAAGCTTTAAGCCGCCTTAGCCAACACGCTAGGCGCTGCATGTGCCGCAAAGTAGTCCATACCCGCCTGCACACCGCTGCCAGAGAGCTTGATGCCCGCCAACTTCATGCCCATTTCGCAGCCGCTCAGCGCCGCCATCAAGGTCAGGTCATTGCAGTCGCCCAAATGGCCAATGCGGAACATGCGGCCTTTGAGCTTGCCCAGGCCCGTGCCTAGGGACAAATCGAAGCGCTCGTAAATGGTTTTGCGCACGGCATCGGCGTCTACGCCCTGGGGCATGACCACGCCGGTCAGCACGGGGGAATACACCGCTGCGTCCGTGCACTGAATCTCCAGGCCCCAGGCGCGCACAGCGGCGCGCACGCCTTCGCCCCAGCGCACATGGCGGGCAAAGGTCATGGGCAGGCCACCGTGGCGGGCATCGAGCAGCATGTCGCAGGCTTCGTTCAGGCCGTAGAGCAGGTTGGTATTGGGCGTGGTGGGCCAGTAGCCGGTTTTGTTCATCTCCAAAATCTCGTCCCAGGCCCAGTAGCCTTTGGGCATGGTGGCTTTTTTGCTGGCTTCGATGGCTTTGGGCGACAGCGCGTGAAAGCTGATGCCGGGTGGCAGCATCAAGCCTTTTTGGCTGCCGCTGATGGACACGTCAGCGCCCGAGGTGTCGTGGCTGTATTCGGCGGAGCCCAGGCCGCTGATGGTGTCTACCAGCAGCAGTGCAGGGTGCTTGGCGGCGTCCATGGCGCGGCGCACGGCGGCGATGTTGCTGGTGGCTCCGGTGGAGGTTTCGTTATGCACTACGCAAACGGCTTTGATGCTGTGGGCGGTGTCGGCTTTGAGGCGGGCTTCGATCAAATCAGCCTGCACGCCGCGCCGCCAGCCGTTGGGCAGGCCGGTGGTGGCGCAAGTGCCGGGCAGGGTGATGATTTCGGTGTTGAGGCCCAGGCGCGCGCCGAGTTTTTGCCACAGGGCGGCGAAGTGCCCGGTCTCGTACATGAGCACATGGTCGCCAGGGTTGCAGACGTTGACCATGGCGGCTTCCCACGCGCCGGTGCCGGAGGCGGGGTAGATGATGACGGGGGCTTTGGTTTGGTAGACCTGTTTGATCTTGCTGAGCACTTGCAGGCCCAGCGCGGCGAACTCGGGGCCACGGTGGTCAATGGTGGGGTAGCTCATGGCGCGCAAAATGCGGTCGGGCACGGGCGAGGGGCCAGGGATTTGCAGGAAGTGGCGGCCGGTGGGGTGGAAGTCTAGGGTGAGCATGTTGTTCGTCCTTGTGTCTGGTAGGTTGCGTGTAATGGGCCGTATTTTTGCATACAAAATTGGTTTGTCAAGTCTCTGGTGTGATCTTGGATGTTGTGGTGGGTATGCGTTTGCCGCATAGACTTCGCGGCTTCGCGCCAGAGCGTGTGCCATGGCTATGCGCCACGGACTGCGGCCCCTTCGGGGGAGCATCTGCAGTGCTCGCTTTTGGGGGAAGCATCGGAACTCGGCTATCGCCTCAGACAGCCGATGCTTCTTATCCCCAAAAGCTCCGCGCTTCGAGCCCGCAGCCCTGATTGGGGCGCATAGCCATGGCACACGCTCTGGCGCGAATACAAGTGTTGGTTCTAGCAGGTGTTGTGGGCCACGCGTAGTACATTTTTACATGTCTAATCACGATCTAGACCATTGGAATAAAGTGGGAGCAGCTATTTAATATATAGTGACTTGTCAGCGAAAAACCTCAGAGCACACCGAGCGCACGGCACTGGCGCTGTGGGGTTGCCACTCAATCAGAGCCCCGGGCTCGAAGCACGGAAGAATTTGGGATCAGAAACGGCGGCTGTCTGAGCCGAAGGCGAGTTCCGCCGTTTCCCCAAATTCTGAGTACTGCAGATGCTCCCCGCGAAGCGGGCCGGGGCTCGGGTGGCAACCCCACAGCGCCAGTGCCGTGCGCGTACTCCCGCCAAACAGCGTGTCTTCACCCGCCCATCCAGCAGCCAACTACAGTAAACATTGACGAAACCAGTTTTTGCATACAAAATGCATAAATGACAGCAGACATCATCAGCATCCCCCGCGCCAGCCTCCACGAACAGGTCGCCTACCGGCTCAGAGAACTCCTGGTAGAAGGCCACATAGCCCCAGGAGCCAAACTCAACGAGCGCGAGCTGGCCGAGCGTCTTAGGGTGTCGAGAACCCCCTTAAGAGAAGCCATCAAAATGCTAGCCGCTGAAGGCCTGGTAGAGCTGCTGCCCAACCGGGGTGCAGTGGCTGTGAGCCTGAGCGAGCAAGACGTGCTCGATACCTTTGAGGTCATGGCCGGGCTGGAGGGCATGTCTGGCGAACTGGCGGCCCAGCGCATTACCGATGCCGAGCTGCTTGAGATCAAAGCCCTGCACTATGAAATGCTGGCCGCGCACACCCGGCGTGACCTGTCCGGCTACTACCGGCTCAACGCGCAAATCCACCAAGCCATCAACCTGGCCGCTAAAAACCCCGTGCTGCAAACCACCTACACCCAGGTCAACGCACGCCTGCAAGCCCTGCGCTTTCGCTCTAACCAAGACGATGCCAAGTGGCAAAGCGCCGCCCGAGAGCATGAGCAGATGATCGACGCATTGGGCAAACGCGACGGCGCTGCCCTGCGTGCCGTACTGGCGCAACACCTGCATAACAAACGCGACGTCGTCATCGCCCAAGTGCGCGCCGCAGCGCAAGCTACCAGCCAGAAAGCCTCCGCATGAACGCGCCACTGCCTTTGAAGATCACCCAACAAGCCACCCGAGCCGACACACGGGCCGCTGCACAAGCCGCTGCCGACCAGGTCGCCCGCGCCAGCAACGAGGTAGCAGGCCTGCTAGCCCAGCGCTTGGTACAAGAGACCCAGGGCGAAGTGCTGTTCAACCCCGCAGACCGTGGCCGCTACGCCACCGATGCGTCGATTTACCAAGTCAGCCCCATTGGCGTGTTGGTGCCCAAAACAGCCTACGACGTGCAAACCGCTGTCGACATTTGCCGCGACATGCGCGTGCCCATCGTGCCGCGCGGCGGCGGCACCAGCCAGTGCGGCCAAACCGTGGGCGCAGGCCTGGTGATAGACCATGCCAAACACCTGCGCCGCATCCTGCGGGTAGACACCGAGCAACGCGAAGTGACGGTGGAGCCCGGCATTGTGCTGGACCACCTGAACGCCCACCTCAAGCCCTACGGCCTGTGGTACCCGGTAGACGTGTCTACCAGCGCGCAGGCCACCCTGGGCGGCATGGCCGGCAACAACTCCTGCGGCTCGCGCAGCATTGCCTATGGCAACATGGTGCACAACGTAGTGGGGGCAGAGCTGCTGCTGTCTAATGGACAAAAACTACATGCGGGCAGCTACGCCAACAGCAGCGGGCGCGCGCGCACTTTAGGCGACTACGTGAGAAACATGGCCGACCAACTGCGCCCCGAGATTGAGGCCCAGTGGCCCAAGGTGCTGCGTCGCGTGGCAGGCTACAACCTTGATATTTTCAACAACCAAAATGAAAAACCGTATACCCAAGACGGCTCGGTCAACTTGGCGCATCTGTTTATCGGCAGCGAAGGCACGCTAGGCATCACCCAGTCGCTCACCCTGCGCCTGAGTGAGCTGCCCAAGGCCAAGGTGCTGGGCGTGGTCAACTTTGCCAGCTTTCACAAGGCGATGGATTCGGCCCAGCACATCGCCCGCCTCGGCCCCAGCGCCGTAGAGCTGGTAGACGGCACCATGATCGGCCTGAGCCTGCAAAATCCCGCCTTTGCGCCCACCATCCGCACCGCCCTCATAGGCGAACCAGAGGCTATTTTGCTGGTCGAATTCTCTGGCAGCAACAAGGCCGACCTGCTCCCCAAAATGAAGCGCCTGGTCGAGCTGATGGGCGACCAGGGCTTGCCCGGCAGCGTGGTGCAGATGACGGACGATGCCCCCCAAAAAAACCTGTGGGAAGTGCGCAAGGCCGGCCTGAACATCATGATGAGCCTGAAGGGCGACGGCAAACCCGTCAGCTTTATCGAAGACTGCGCCGTGCCGCTAGAGCACTTGGCCGAATACACCGACGCGCTGACCGAGGTCTTTCAAAAACACGGCTCACGCGGCACCTGGTACGCCCACGCCAGTGTAGGCACCTTGCATGTGCGGCCCATCTTGGACATGCGCCGGGAGGGCGGCAAGAAAATGCGCGCCATTGCCAACGAGGCCAGCGCCTTGGTGCGCAAATACAAAGGTGCCTACAGCGGCGAGCACGGCGACGGCCTGTGCCGTGGGGAATGGATCGAGTGGCAGTTTGGCCCCAAGATCAACGACGCCTTCCAGGCGATTAAAAACCACCTCGACCCGATCAACCTGCTGTGCCCCGCACGCATGGTCAGCATGCCGGGGCATCCGATTCCGCGCATGGACGATCCGCATATACTGCGTTTTCAGCCGCCGTTGGCAAGCGACGAGTTGGCCCAGCCAGAGCAGGGCAGGCAAGCCTACCGCGTCATCCCCCTCAAGCCCGTGCTCGACTGGAGCGCCTGGAACGTGCAAAACGACCCGGTCACAGAGTTAACCACCGCCCCCGGCACGGGCGGCGACCCGGCCGAGGGCTTTGCCAAAGCCGCCGAGATGTGCAACAACAACGGCCACTGCCGCAAATTCGACGCAGGCACCATGTGCCCCAGCTACCGCGTCACCCGCGATGAAAAGCACCTCACGCGTGGCCGCGCCAACACCCTGCGCCTGGCGCTGAGCGGCCAGCTGGGCCAGGACGGCCTGGCCAGCGAAGAAGTGCACGAAGCCATGGACCTGTGCGTAGGCTGCAAAGGCTGCAAACGCGACTGCCCCACGGGTGTGGACATGGCCAAAATGAAGGTCGAGTTTTTGCACCACTACAAAGCTAAAAACGGCTATACCTTCAAAGACAAGCTGATCGCCAAGCTGCCCGACTATGCGCACTGGGGCGCGCGGCTGGCACCGGTGCTCAACTTGCGCGATAAGATTCCCGGCCTGGCCAAGCTGAGCGAAAAGCTGCTCGGATTCTCAGAAAAACGCAGCTTGCCGCAGTGGCAGCGCAAGACGTTTTGGAACCAAGTTTCCGTAGCCCCTGACAGTTCCAACACCGTTCGCCCTGAGCACGCAAATGCCGTTCGCCCTGAGCCTGCTCTAGGGGGCGCACCATCCAAGTCCGTCACGCTTGCCTCCCGAGAAGCGGTTTTGAAAGCCGCAAAACCCGTCGTCCTCTTCGTCGACACCTTCAACGCCTTCTTTGAATCTGGCAACGCATTTTCAGCCCTCAAAGTGCTAAAAGCCAGCG
>JAYVGI010000019.1:0-29300 GCA_043772355.1 Polaromonas sp. | reverse complement strand
GAAAACGATTCGGGAATTTGCGCTGGCTTACCGACTTCTGCTACCAGATCGTCTTGTGCCAACAGGTCTTGCTCTGGCAATAATTCGGGGACGGGGTGGGCAACAAGTTCTGCTGCCACCGGTGCCAGGGGTTGCAGCAATGGCTCGGGAGCAGGCTGGGACGCAGCCAGTTTGGCAGCGGCAAGTCCGGCCAAGGTCTCCAGACCGGGGCGTGTAGTGTCATCGTCATCATCAAGCAGCAGGTCGGTGCCGCCCGTAAATGGCTTGATTTCAGGGGCATCCGTTGTCGCCTGCACGGGGGGCGGTGCGACCGAGGTGCTTTCGTACAATGATTGACCCTGAGCAGCTTTGGCATCGGCAATGCGCTTGAGCCGACGCTTGGCCAGGTCGGCATAGACACCTTCCGGAAAACGTGCCAGAAAACCTTCTAAATCGGACGGGTCTTCGCTGTCTTTGACGTCTTTCCAGTACACCAGCTCCAACTCTTGGGTCACTACGTTGCCCGCGCTGCTGGTGAGGGTGCCGCTGGAGACAGCACCCGTAGAGCCGCTGTGTCCGAGCGGGCCTGTGCCATGCTTTTCAATCACCTTGTACGGATTGGCAGATGGGGTGATGGTGGGGTCGGCCCGGCGGGCTGCCGCCTGCAATGCCAACGAGAAATCCTGCGCCGTGGCAAAGCGGTCGGCTTTGTTTTTGGCCAACGCACGGGCTACCACGGCATCTACTGCGGGAGGCAGCATGGAGTTGATGCTGCTGGGGGCAGGTGGGTTCTGGTTGGCAATCTGGCTGACGATGGAGAAGTAGCTGTCGCCATCAAACGGACGGCGGTCTGTCAGCAACTGGTACAGCACAATACCGGCCGAGAACGTGTCGGACTGGGCATCCACAGAGCGACCCTCGACCTGTTCAGGGGACATGTACTTGAGCGTGCCCACCATGCCGCCCTGGGTGCGCGTCGCCTCGCCCGAGTCTTGTATGCGGGCTACGCCAAAGTCAGTCAGCTTGACGCGGCCATTGGCCTCTATCAGCAAGTTGGCGGGCTTGATGTCGCGGTGGATGATTTTGCTGGCATGGGCGTAGTCCAAAGCGGCCAGAAGATCGCGCATCATGCGCACGGACTGGTCTAGCGTGTAGCGTTGGCCGCTGTCCAGGTAGTGCTTTAAGTCCTCGCCTTTGACAAATTCCATGACCAAAAATGGCGTGTCGCCATCACGATCCGAGTCATAAACGCTGACGATGTTGGGGTGCTGCAGACGCGCTGCCGAGTGGGCCTCGGTGCGAAAGCGTAGCTCGTAATCGGCAGCTTCGTCCCGGGACAGGCTGTCTACCCGCACTGTTTTGATGGCTACCTTGCGGTTCAGGTTAGGATCGCGCGCTTCGTACACCACCCCCATTGCGCCTTTGCCAAGCACGCGGATGATGTCGTAGCGACCTAATTTTTTTGCAGTTAATGCGCGATCTACCATGAGTGTGAGTTACGCCATTGAGTGTCGGCATGTAAGATGTGGAACTTCATTGTACATTTGGGCTAGCTTAAATGCTCTGGGTATACAAGCTCTGTTGTGCGATAAGTCACAGCGAAAAATTCACGGCAAAAAATCAGAATGCGGTAGGTAGTGACTTCGGGTGCGAAAGTACTAACTTGATGTTTGCGACAATGGTCTCCATTATTGGACGAATCAGCTCATGTGATGTTCAACTGAAACTTCGCCATTGTCCGGCTTCAAGGGTTTAAATCCTGTCGTGTGAGCAATAGAACCTGATCATCCCCGGCTGAAGTGCTTAGCCAGACTGGCGAGAGGGCTGGAAAAGCCTGCTCAAAATAGGCCCTTTCATTGCCAATTTCCAGCACCAGAACGCCATGCGGGCTCATTTTGGCAGGCAAATCGCGCAGCAGTGGGCGAATAAAGTCCATCCCATCAGCACCGCCCGCCAGTGCTATCTGTGGCTCGGCCATGTACTCAGCGGGTAGGGCGGCCATGCTCTGGCTATTGACATACGGTGGGTTGCACAGCACCAGGTCATACAGGCCCGGGCACTGGGCCAGGCCATCTGAGGCGATGGCATGAATGCGGCTGGCCAGCGCGTGCTTGTCAATGTTGATCTGCGCTACGGCCAATGCATCCAGGCTGATGTCGGCGGCATCTACCACTACATCAGGGTAGGCCATGGCGGCCAGCACGGCCAGGCTGGCGTTGCCGGTACATAAATCTAATACTTTCAGGGTGTTGTCGTCAAGCCACGGATCTATGCTGCCGTCGGCCAATAACTCGGCAATAAAGCTGCGCGGCACGATCACTCGTTCGTCTATGTAAAACGGCACGCCTTGCAGCCAAGCCTCTTTGGTCAGGTAGGCGGCGGGTTTGCGTGAGTCAATGCGCGCTCTTAAAAGAGTAGCTGCTTGCGCAATATTTTTGCTGGCTACAGGTCTTTTTGCCACTGAATCGAGGTCCTCCAGCGGCAATTTAAGCGCCCACAGCACCAGCCAGGCGGCCTCGTCAAACGCATTGGCCGTGCCATGCCCGTAGCCTACGCCTGCGGCTTCTAGCTGGGCGGCGCTTTGTTCTATAAGTTCGATGACTGTCATGCAGTCGATTGTACGTAGCTGCTGTTACAGGCTGTCCATAAAGCGCCGGGCTTGCGCCGTCATACCTGCGCGAATGGTTGTGAATACCCGTTGTGGATAACCGTTAGGCAGTTGCTCGGCTACGCGCTCTAGTGCGTAAGGCACCTGTAACACCAAGCCCACCATCTGCTCAAACGCATCGGGCGCGCCCGTCAGGCGGGCCAGCGCCTGCCAGTGGCGCAGTTGAATGTCTTGCAAACGGTAGTGGGTGTTTTTGCCTTTCAGGGCCATGGCCAGCCTGACCTGCTGCGGCGCTATTTGGCCGCGCCCTGGGCCCACAATGGGCCAGGCGGACAGCACGTCGTACAGCGGGGTAAGCCGGTAGCCGCCTCCGCGCTCTAAAAATATCGAAAAGTTTTTAGCATGGCCATCGGTGGCAGCCATGAGCCAAAAAGCCAGTTGCGTCATGGCAAAGCGCAGACTGTCAGTTTTGGCGTTGCTGCTGCCTGCCAGCAGTGTCAAGCCCGCGCGTATGCCCGGGCCGCCGTCGCTCTCGTACTTCAATGCACCGGGCCAGCCTGCAGCTTGGCAAAAGTCTTCTTGCGGCAGGCGGGCTATCCAGCGCGGTTTGCCGTTGTCATCTTGCATCCAGCGGCGGTCAAAGCGCTCCACTACCAGCACCTTTTGCCCGCCAAACTGCGCCATCTCCGTAGGCGCTACGTCAAAGCCCAGCTCGGTCAGCAGCTTGGCGCACAGCCATTCGTTTTCTACCGACTCGCTCATGTCGGCCTGCATATGGCCCACCAAGCCCAGCGGCAGCTTGAAGATATGCGTGGTGGGCGTAGCGCCATGGGGTAGGTGCCAGCGTTTGCCTATACGCAGCAAGGCAGTTTTTTCCTGCGCCCCTGCAATGGATATGCGAAAGTCCCGCCCTGGCGACTGGTCGCCCAGCGTGGTGGAGTTAATGCCGTGCAGGAGGGCTTCTATTTGCGCATCGGCGAGCGGCGTGCTGTCTATCGTGTTGTGTGCAGGCGGCTGCGTGCCCGCTGGCACAAGCTGCACCGCACCCACACAGTCGCGGCCAATGGCGGCCAGCAAGTCTGCCGCGCGAATAGACGGCGTACGAAAGCGGCGGCGCAGGCGCTCGCGGATGATGTCGCTGTCTGGCAGCAGGTTGTCAAAATAGTTGTTCACCACAGCGCCGCTTATCTCGCCATCGCCAGCAGGCAAGGGCAGCGACAGTGACAGTGGCCGCGCATTGCCAGAGCTTACCCAGGCTGGGTCGTAGCGCAGCGTGGGCACACTGGTGCGCGACCAGTACCACAGGCCCACGCGCTGGCTGTTCATCCAGATATCCAGGTCTGCAAAAGCCATGGCGGGTAGCCTACCAGTCCACCGCCGGGCTGCGCGCTACCAGTGGTGGCGCAGGCACATGGGCTGCATATTTGTGGGTGTCTACCAGCTGCAGCCGCACGTCCAGCGCGTGCAGCACTTGCAGTAATTGGTCTAAACTTACGGCAGACGGATTGTTTTCAATATCAGCCATGCGCACCTGCTTGACACCAATACGCTCGCCCAGTGCGGTTTGCGTGAGGCCACGCGCCTTGCGCAGTGACTTGATATGGTGCGTTAACTGGTTGGCCGCTTGCAGTGGATAGGTTTGCAGGATGGTCATAATTACATCGCCTAAATACGATAAATGCACTATATCATAATTAAGCAATAAATGCACTATATCGTTTAAATACAATAAAGTGCAATGAAGATATTTCAACACTTGCGATGCATTTATCGCTTGAGGCGTTGCAAGTTTCATGACAAGATACAGCTTCAGGAGGCCACACCATGACACCCCAAGCCCTACTTTCCCATTACGACAGCGCCCAGCTCTGGCCCGCAGCCACGGGCCTGGACACCCCCACCGCCTACCAGCGTGCCCTGCAGGTACGCGCGCTGCGCATGGCGCGGGGCGAGGTACCGCGTGGCTACAAAATAGGTTTTACCAACCGCAGCATTTGGCCGCGCTACAACGTGTTTGCACCCGTGTGGGGAGCGGTATATGACAGCACGCTGAAGTTTTGCGAAGAGCAGGGCACCATAGCGCTGCAAGGCATATGCCAGCCGCGTATAGAGCCCGAGACCGTGTTTGGCATGCGCGCCACCCCACCCGCCAACGCTTCGCTGGAAGAGCTGTTTAACAGCCTTGACTGGGTGGCCCCTGGTTTTGAGATTGTGCAGTCGCACCGAAAAGACTGGAAGTTTGTGGCCGCCGATGCCATAGCCGATGGCAGCCTGCACGCGCGCCTGCTGGTGGGCAAAAAGCTGCCGGTGCGGCAGATAGCGGCTAACGCTACTGAGCTGTGCGCCGTGCTGGCCGCCACCACCGTGCGCCTTACCCAAGATGCCAAAGTGATAGACAGTGGCGCAGGTGCCGCCGTGCTGGACGACCCGCTGCAAGCCCTGATGCATTTTGTAAAAGAGCTGCGCCAATGCCCCGGCGCACCAGATCTGCAACCCGGCGACGTGATTACCACCGGCACCTGGACCGATGCTTGGCCGGTAGCTGCGGGGCAAACTTGGGCGGCTGATTTTGACGCACCACTGCCCCGGCTGGAGGTAGCGTTTAGCTAGCCCTACTGGGCTTACTCTATTTCCAGATCAATAAGATGCGTTGTTGCGTCGCCTTGCCGTGCTACAGCACTCTCGTAGGCTCCGCGCCTAGCCTCTTGTCGATCTGGAAATAGAATTAGCCCATCACATGCTGCTTAAAAAACCCCATCGTCCGCGCCCATGCTTGTTTTGCCGCCGCCGCGTCAAAGCGCGGCGTAGTGTCATTGTTAAAGCCGTGCTGCGTGCCCGCATAGGTGTGCGCCTCATGCTTCACCCCCGCAGTTTTTAAGGCTGCCTCATACGCAGGCCAGGCCGCGTTAATGCGCTCGTCTACCTCGGCAAAGTGAATTTGCAACGGCGTTTTTACCTTGGCCGCATCGACAGCCTCCGGGTGGTTGCCGTAGAAGGGCACTGACGCCGCCAAGTCAGGCACCCGGGTGGCCAGCATATGCGCTATGCCGCCGCCGTAGCAAAAGCCGGTCACGCCTATCCTGCCCGTCGTATCGGGCCGCGCCTTCAGCCAGTCCACCGCTGCTACAAAGTCTTCCCGCGTTTTGCTTTGGTCCAGCTTGGCAAAGGCCTCGCGGGCTTTGTCTTCATCCCCCGGGTAGCCGCCCAGCGGGGTAAGGGCATCGGGTGCAAAGGCCATGTAGCCGTCTAGCGCTATACGGCGGGTAATGTCCTCAATATGCGGGTTCAGTCCCCGGTTTTCATGCACTACCAAAATGGTGGGCAGCTTGGCGGTGCCCGCGCTCGCTGGGCGGCATAAATAGCCCTTCACCGTGCCCGTACCGTTGGGCGATGCAAACGAGACCGTCTCAATTTTGAGCCGCACGTCGTCCTTAGGCACCTGCTGCCCACGCGCAAAGTCCGGGCTCAGCGCAGCCAGCAGGCCCGCTGCCGTCACGCCTGCTTTGGCAAACTTTTCTGCTCCACGCAAAAAGCCGCGCCGGTCAATGCCGCCATGCACATAGGCATCAAACAGCACCAACAGCTCTTGGTCAAAATCTTGCGCCGTCCGGCGCGGGGCGGTAGCGGTAGCGTTAGCAATAGACATCGTGCAAACTCCTTTAAAAATCAGCAGCTTACCCGCAAGGCAACGCACAAGCAAGCGTGTAAACACAAGTCAATCGCAAGCAAATTACACCCACCGCACCCCGCAAAAACTGGCAATAACTTGCGACAATGTGCGTTTCCCCCTGCCTTCGTTTCCTCACAAAGAGCACCCAAGCCATGCCCACCCTGCCATTCGCCACCCGCCTAGACAACGTCAGCACCTCCGCCATCCGCGAGATCTTCAAGCTCTTGGGCCGCCCCGGCATCATCAGCTTTGCCGGCGGCTTTCCAGACCCCGAGCTGTTTGACCTGGAAGGCGTGCGCGAGGCCACCCACCAGGCCATGTACCAAGAGGGCCAGTGGGGCGCCAAGGCCGTGCTGCAATACGGCCCCACCGAGGGCTGGGGGCCACTCAAAGAAGGCATAGCCGCCCACATGGCCGCCAAAGGCATCACCGTGCAGCCAGACGGCCTCATCACCACCACCGGCAGCCAGCAGGCGCTAGACCTGATCGGCAAAACCATGATCAGCCCCGGCGACAAAGTCATCGTCGAAGGCCCCACGTTTTTAGCCACCATCCAGTGCTTCAAGCTCTACGGCGCAGACCTGGTCAGCGCCCCCATCGACGCAGACGGCGTGCGCGTAGACGAGCTGGAAAAACTCATCATCCAGCACAAACCCAAGCTGGTCTACCTCGTCCCCAGCTTCGGCAACCCCAGCGGCGCCATGCTGACGCTGGAGCGCCGCAAAAAAATCTTGCAACTGGCCGTGGAACACAAAGTGCTGGTGGTAGAAGACGACCCCTATGGCGAGCTGTACTTTGGCAGCCCACCGCCCCCCAGTATCATGGCCCTGGCCAACGACGTGCCCGAGGCCAAACCCTGGCTAGCCTACTGCGGCAGCTTTAGCAAAGTGCTGTCCCCCGGCATCCGCGTAGGCTGGATGATCGCCCCGCCCGAGCTGCTGGCCAAAGCCACCATGTGCAAACAGTTCAGCGACGCCCACACCAGCAACCTCAGCCAAGCCATCGCCGCCAATTACCTGCAACTGAAAGACGGCACGCAAAGCCGCCTGGACAAAACCCTGGCCACCGTGCGCAGCACCTACGCCCAACGCGCCCAAACCATGGCCGCCTGCCTGCAGCGCGAGCTAGGCAACGCACTCACCTACACCGCACCCCAAGGCGGCATGTTCTTCTGGACCCGCCTTACCGGCCAGCCCACCCACGGCAATGCAGCAGCCACCAGCCAAGACGCCACCGCCTACGCCAAACGCGCCCCCGACCACGGCATAGCCTTTGTACCCGGCGCACCGTTTTTTGCGAATAACCCGGACAACGCTACGCTGCGGCTGAGCTATGCGACTTCGGATTTGGGGAAGATTGAAGAGGGGGTGAGTAGGCTGGCTAAGGCGTTACCGCTATGAGCCAACTCACCACCACCAGCTTCACCGAAACGTCCAACTGATTGTCGCCGGCAAGCGCAGGGCCATTTAAGCGGACAACACTTCACTGATGGACCTGTACTGGCAGGTAGGCGCGATCACCAGCCGCAAGACAGCACCAGCAAAGCGCGGGTGGCTTTATTTCTATCGATGTTATTGTGGTTTATCAATATTTTTGATAAACTAGATAAACTGTAGTATCTTTCATAGATATGAACCCATTAAACAACCCCTTTTCGCCGGGCGCAGGAAATCAACCCCCTGAGTTAGCGGGTCGTGGCGACTTGCTGCGCCAGGTCGAGATATTGCTAGCCCGCATCAAAGCCGGGCGCAGCGAGCAAAGCATGTTCATGGTGGGGCTGCGAGGCGTGGGCAAAACTGTGCTGCTCAACCGGGTGCGTGAGATTGCGCAGGCACAGGGCTATCAGGCACTGCTAATTGAAGCCCATGAAAACAAAGCACTGCCTCAGCTGCTGTTGCCGCCACTTAGGCAAACCCTGTTTGCGTTAGACCGTATGCAAAACGTCAGCCAAAAAGTCAAGCGAGGCTTGCGGGTGCTGCGCAGCTTTATTGGTGCGGTCAAAGTCAAGGTCGGCGATGCCGAGTTTGGCCTGGACATTGACCCGGAAACTGGCAGCGCGGACAGTGGCGACCTGGAAGCCGATCTGGCTGAATTATTTGTCGCGGTGGGTGAGGCGGCAGCAGACCGGGGCACCGCCGTTGCCATCATCATTGACGAGCTACAGTACATGACCGAAACCGAGATGAGTGCCCTCATCATGGCCATTCACCGGGTGTCACAGCGTAATTTGCCCATGGTGTTGGTTGGCGCGGGTTTGCCGCAACTGGTCGGGTTGGCAGGCAAGTCCAAATCGTATGCCGAGCGCCTGTTTACTTACCCCGAGGTGGGTGCGCTCTCCATGGCAGATGCTGCGCTGGCCCTGCAAGGCCCAGTAAAGTCGCAGGGCGTATCTTTCACACCCGAAGCGCTGGCCGAGGTGTACCGCGTAACGCAGGGCTACCCCTATTTTTTGCAGGAATGGGGCTACCAGTCCTGGAACATGGCTGAATATTCACCCATTGATCTGGCCTTGATTGAGCAAACCACCATAGCCTCTACCAAGCGCCTGGACAGCAGCTTTTTCAGGGTGCGTTTTGACCGCCTCACACCCCGTGAAAAAGACTACCTCTGCGCCTTGGCCGAGATGGGCACCGGCAACCAGCGCTCTGGCGGCGTAGCCGAGCGTCTGGGCGTAAAGGTGCAAACCATTGCGCCGCTGCGCTCCAGCCTGATCAAAAAAGGCATGATCTACAGCCCCGCGCACGGTGACACCGCTTTTACAGTGCCGCTGTTTGACCAGTTCATGCTGCGCACCATGCCCGATGGGCCGCGCAAGGCTGCGGGGTAGGCACCAGAAAACGTTAGACCAGTAAGCATGACCACCAAAAGTAGCTCTGACCATTTTGTTGACATCAACAAAATGGTCGGTGTGGACTCATAAAATCAGCTAATCTAAACGCTACCCTTATGAGCCAACTCACCACCCCCAGCTTCACCGAAATCGTCCAACTGATTGCCGCTGCCAAGCAGCGGGCCATTCAAGCGGTGAATACCTCGTTGATTGACCTGTACTGGCAGGTAGGCGAAATCATCAGCCACAAGATTGCGTCAGCCGAGTGGGGCGACGGCGTGGTGAACCAACTGGCTGACCACATAGCGCAAACCCAGCCCGGCCTGCGCGGTTTTACCCGGGCCAACCTGTTCCGCATGCGTCAGTTTTATGAGACTTACCAAGGCGACGTAAAAGTCGCGCCACTGGCGCGACTTTTGTCTTGGTCTCACAACATGATCATCCTGGGCCAAGCCAAACGCCCCGAAGAACGCGAGTTTTACCTGCGCATGGCCACGCAGGAGAAATGGGGCAAACGCGAGCTAGAGCGCCAGTTTAAAACTGCCCTTTTTGAGCGCACAGTCTTAAACCCCGCAAAAGTCTCACCAGTGGCGCGACTATTACACCCGACCGTATTAAGCGAATTCAAAGACGCCTACATGCTCGAATTCCTCGGCCTGCAAGGCGACCACAGCGAATCCGACCTGCACCAAGGCCTGCTCGCCAAGCTCAAAGCCTTCCTCGGCGAGCCAGGCCGCGACTTTTGCTTTGTAGGCTCCCAGTTCCCCGTGCAAGTAGGCGGGCGCGACTTTGCGCTAGACCTGCTGTTCTTTCACCGCAGCCTTAACTGCCTGGTCGCCATCGAGCTCAAAGTAGGCCGCTTTGAACCCGAGTACCTGGGCAAACTATCCTTTTATCTAGAAGCCCTAGACCGCGACGTGCGCAAACCCCACGAAAACCCCGCTATCGGCGTGCTGCTGTGCGCCAGCAAAGACGACGAAGTAGTCGAATACGCCCTAAGCCGCACCGCGTCGCCCGCCTTGATAGCGCAATACGAGACGCAGTTGCCGGATAAGGCGCTGCTGCAAAGTAAGTTGCATGAGTTTTACATACAAAATACTGGCTGGAGGGATGACCAATCATGATTTTTTTGAAAATAATGACGCATATCCAGCACTTTTTATCTAAGTCACACCATAAGATTTTTATGCTGGATTGAGTCATATTTGATGGGTAAAGGTTCAGCGACAGAGAGATTTTTTAAACTAAGTACAAAGGACAAAAAATGTTGCATCGAAAAAGATTTGAACTTGCTTTGGAACGTGTGCAGCCATCGGAGTGGGAGCGTTTTGAGCAGCTAGCATCCGCGTTTCATACGTCGGAATTCCCAGGTTTGAGAACAATCGCAACGCCAAGTGGTGATGGTGGTAGAGACGCAGAGTTGTACTCACCAGAGGGTGAAACAAAAATTGTTTTTCAGTATTCTGTAACCAAAAATTGGAAGAAAAAAATTGGCGAAACAGCTAAGAAAATTAAATCCAACTTGCCGCAAGTGACCACGTTGATTTATGTTTCCAATCAAAAAATTGGAGCTCTGGCTGACATCATTAAAACAGAGTTAAGAAAAGATTTCTCCTTGGTTTTGGATGTTAGAGATGCAAACTTTTTTTTGGATCGGTTCGAAGGTGATGCCAATAGAGAGGTGATCGCTGCGAATTTTTCTCGTGTTATTGTTGATGCATATTTAGAAAGCAAGGAGGTTATTGACAGGAAAGCACAAGCGCTTACTCCTGGTGAAAATCGTGCGGCACTGGTGTTTTTGGAAATGCAATGGCATGACGATACGCGCGATAAAGGATTAACTAAGACGGCATTTGATGGGCTAGTGCGCACTGCATTACGTCATACAAATTCTGAAAAGCGACTTACTTACGAAGCAGTTTTAAATATGGTGAGCCAGATACTCACTGAACGTGATTCGGTGCAAGTCAAACGCGAGGTTGATAAAGCCTTGACCCGGCTTACAAAGCACCACATAAGGCATTTCCCAACCACCAACGAGTATTGTTTGACACATGAAGAAAGTGAACGTCTTAAGGCTCGACTTGCAGATATAGATATTGAAGATCAAAATTTGCAGGCCGAATTTTTAATCACTTTAAAAACTGTTCTTAATGAAAATGATTCCAACGATGATTCCTTGTTGGAGAAAATGGTGACAATTTGCCGTGCTTCGTTAGAAAAGTATTTACTGCAGCGTGGCGAGTTGTTTGTATCTGCGCTGCAAAATGGGCAGTTGCATCGTCTTGGATTTGATGTTGTCCGGAAAATAGTCGAGAGTGAACTCAAGTTGGCGAATCTTGCAATCTCACCTCAAATCATTTTACTTCTGCCAACGGTTGTCGAGAGAGTTCTAACTACGCAGACAGTTGTCGTTGAAAAGTATCTGCGAGGCTTGTCGGACACATACACACTTCTTGCATTTTTGAGAGAAACTCCCGACGTTCAAAACGCAGTACAAAAGATGTTCTCTTCCGGTGAGATTTGGTTGGATACATCACTGCTTTTACCTTTATTTGCCGAAGAGTTGCTTCCTAAAGAGAAATGGCAATTCCGACGACTTATAAATACCGCGCGGGAAGCTGGCTTAAAGTTCAAAGTTACTAGAGGAGTAATCGAGGAGGTGGAACGGCACATGAATCGAAGCGCAGCTTGTGCTGCAATTGCTAATTCAAGCTGGAGAGGTTCCTATCCTTATCTATTTGCGTTTTATATTGCAAACGGATCTGCTCAGTCCAGCTTCTCTGCCTGGCTCAGCATATTTAGAGGCGAAGCGCGACCCGAAGACGATATTGAAGATTTCCTTTTGCGAGTTTTCGGAATTGTTACTGCAGACATAACTTTGGACGCTAACAAAGCTGATGATGAGCTTAAATATGCGGTTAAGGAAGTATGGAGTCAAATTCACATGGAGCGCAGAAATCGCGCAGGTCAGGAAATGGATCCTATGCTTACGGCGCGTCTTGCTGAGCATGACACCGAAAATTATGTTGGCTCGATTATGCGAAGAAGGCATGTGGGGGATGCCGCGCTTGGTTTCACCTGCTGGTGGCTAACTCTTGATCACATGGCATTTGATATTCACAACAGACTAAAACCACATCTACAACAGAAAAGCCCTCCTTCGCCAGTAATGAGTGCTGATTTTCTAACTAACTATTTATCTTTTGGGCCGTTAAGAACAAAGGTGGCGCGTAGTGGCAATGAAATTCTTCCGGTAGCGCTTGATAGTGCACTTTTCCAAAACCTTTCAACTGAGCTTGTACAAATTGCGGCCTCAGTCCGGAAAGATGCTGAGGCATTACCCGAGCATGTCATCTGTCGAAAAGTACGGGATGCGTTGGACTCAGCCAAAAGACGCACTGGCGATCTCACTAAGCGCGGACTAGATATACAGATTGCAGAAGCTGATTTAGTTGCTTAGTTTCGCTACGTGCCCTGGTAAATCCTCCATTCATGAAAAGCAAACCCTCCACCACCTTGGTCTACTCCACCGAAACCGGCCGCATCTGCCCCGATTGCAGCCAGCCGGTGGCGCAGTGCCAGTGCGCGGCTAGCAGGCGGGCCTTGGCTGCGGCCAGCAGTGCGGCGGCAGACGGGGTGCTGCGGTTGCAGCGCGAGACGGCGGGGCGGGGTGGCAAAAGCGTGACGGTGGTGCGCGGCTTGGCGCTAGATGCTGCGGCGCTGGCCGCTTTGGGTAAACAGCTCAAAGCCGCCTGCGGGTCGGGCGGCACGGCCAAGGACGGAGTGATAGAGGTGCAGGGCGACCATGTGGCTACGGTGATGGCGGCGCTGGTAAAGCTGGGGTATGTGGTGAAGCGCTCTGGCGGCTAGTTTGGGCGGGGCCTGGATGGTAAGTTCAGGAGTGTTTTAGGCGGTTAGCCCAATAGAATGTGGTACGAGCAGCTATTGAAAGTATAGTGAGTTATATGGTTTCCATCTGGAAGCACATATCTAAAAACTGCACCGCCATGCAAAAATACTGGTTAAAATAACAGCTATTCTGTAAATAGCTTTGAACCCTTCCGCACGATGATGCTATGACCACCACGCAACCACCGTCCCCGCACTTTGACGATATCACTATCTTTGAAACCGAAGATGGCAAAACGCGTGTGGAGGTTCGGTTTGAGCATGACAACGTCTGGCTTACTCAAAAATTGATGGCTGAGCTGTATGAATGCTCGCCAGACAATGTCTCGCTGCATCTGAAAAATATTTTTACAGACCGAGAGCTGGACGAGTCCGCAGTTACCGAGGATTCCTCGGTAACTGCGGCCGATGGCAAAAAGTACCGCACCAAGCTCTACAGCCTGGAGGCTATCATCGCCGTGGGCTACCGGGTGCAAAGCCTGCGTGCTACCCAGTTTCGCACCTGGGCCACCAACCGTTTGAAGGACTACATCCTCAAGGGCTTTGCGATTGACGCTACCCGTTTTAAGCATGGCACCCGTTTTGACCAGCGATATTTTGAAGAGCTGTTGGAGGAGGTCCGCGAAATCCGCGCCAGTGAGCGCATGGTCTATCAAAAGATCACCGACATCTATGCCACTGCAGCCGACTATTCGGCCAGCACGGCAGCGGCCGAGCAGTTTTTTGCTGCTGTGCAGAACAAGCTGCACTTTGCCATTACCGGGCATACCGCCGCTGAGATAGTGGCCAAGCGCGCTACCGCCAGCCATCCCAGCATGGGGCTGAGCACTTGGCGCAAGGCTCCTGCGGGTAAAGTGCTTAAAACCGATATAGGTATTGCTAAAAATTACCTGCAAGCGAGTGAACTGAAGGCGCTAAACCATATTGTTGACATGTACCTAGACCATGCCGAGTTTCAGGCCAGCCGTGGACGCCTAATGAAGATGAGCGACTGGGCTGCCAAGCTGGATGCCTTTCTACAGTTCAACGAGCAAGATATTCTCCAAGGCAAGGGCGCTATTTCTCACTCTGTAGCTATGGCATTGGCCGAGAAGGAATACGCCGCGTTCCGAGTAGAGCAAGACCATCGCTACGAATCAGACTTTGACCGCCTCGTCAAAAATCTGCCAGCTAAAAAACGCTCGCCAAAGGCTTAGTCCATGGGTACCCAAAAAATCCACTAACCCCTACACCACCTTGGTCTACTCCACCGAAACCGGCCGCATCTGCCCCGATTGCAGCCGGCGGCGCGGCCAGAGATGGGGTGATAGAAGTGCAGGGCGACCATGTGGCTACGGTGATGGCGGCGCTGGCCAAGCTGGGGTATGCGGTAAAGCGCTCTGGCGGCTAGTGCAGCGCCTGGCCTTTCCTGGAAGGTGAATTTAGGAGCCTTTTGGGCCACCAGCCCAATGAAATATAGCGTAAGCAGCTATAAAAAGTGTAGTAACTTATACCGCTTCCAGGCGCTGCACCATGTCTGGAAACTGGGCCACCATGCGTATGAGCAGAGCGGCTTGGGCATTGGGTTTGGCGCGGCCTTGCTCCCAGTTTTCCAGCGTGCGCGGGTTGGTGCGCAGGTAGCGCGCAAACACCGGGCGCGACAGGTGCAACTGCTCGCGCACGCTCACCACGTCTTGTGGGGACAGTACGGGCGCGGGTTTGCTTTGTACCTTAAAGATGCGCAAAGTGAGCTTGCCTTCGCGCTGCTGCTGTAGCGCATCAAAGCCTTCCACCAGCTCTGCAAAAATATCGCGTTTTTTGGTCATGGTGCTTACCTTTCTTGGCTCTTGGATTCAGTGGAACGTTGGTCTAATTCACGTTTGAGCATTTGCTTTAAAGTCTTGCGTTGGTCGGCTGTCAGATCATCGGCTTGGTCTTTGTCAAACACCGCACACAACCAAAACTGGTCGCCGCCCAGCCACCAGTAGTAAATGACGCGCAAGCCGCCGCGTTTGCCTTTGCCACGGCGTGGGTCTGGCTGGCGTAGCTTGCGCAGGCCACCAGTACCCTCCAGCACATCGCCCGCCTCGGGGTTGGCCATCAGTTCGTGCTGAAGTGCGCTGTAGGCATCGTCGTCCATGTAGTCTTTGCGGGTTCGCTCGAATGGAGGTAGTTCTACAAAGGTGGCGTGCATGGCGTTTATTATACGTTAGTTGCGTACCCTTTGTTGGCCTTCCAAACAACTCAAAACCGCCTGCAGGTCGGGCGGCACGGCCAAAGACGGGGTGATAGAAGTGCAGGGCGACCATGTGGCCACGGTGATGGCGGCGCTGGTGAAGCTGGGGTATTCGGTCAAGCGCTCTGGCGGCTAGGCTGGGCGGCAGGATTAGGAGCCTTTTAGGCTTCTGGCGCAATATTTTATTGCGGGAGCAGCTATTAAAAATGTAGTAGGTAGGTGCAATTACCCTGCTATCGTGCGCGTCTGCCTAGCTGCGCCGTTCATCACCGGCGCCTGGCGGGTGGCTGCCAGAGCGGTCTAGCAGGCCGCGTAGCTCTGCCATGTCGATGCAGGCCAGGGCTTGCCCCGTCGTCTGCTCCCAGCTGTTGATACTGGCAATTTTCTCGGCCACGGCAAAGGACACAAAGTAGTCCATGCTGATGGAGTCACGCTGGGCGTGCTGGCGCGCTGCTTGGGCGATAGAGTCTGGCAGGGTGATGTCTAGCTTGGTCATAACAGTTTCTCCAGTTCATGCAAACAGTCTACGGGGCGCACGCAACGCAGGTTAAACCGCCAGTGAAGTGGGTGCTTGGAATAAGGGTTGAAAGATATAGAGCGAGGCGAATCACCACACCGTATGAAACCGACTTTTGTCTCTCAACGTCGTAATTCTAGCGTCCACCCCACCGAAACCGGCCAGGTGCAGTGTGTGTTTCGAGACTGCTCAGTGACGTGATCGATGACGACACGAGCGCTAATTCAACCCGGAGTTACCAAGGATTCCTCGGTAACTTCGGGTTGCAATTATTAGACCCACATGGATATAATATCGTATGCCCACATCTAGCGATAATCCGAGACCTTTAATGTGGGTAAGTTCTGCTAAAAAAGATCTGTTGACGATGCCAGCAGAGGTTCAAGACACTTTTGGATATGCGTTGTATTTGGCGCAAATGGGTGGCAAGCATGAGCAGGCCAAGCCGTTAAAGGGTTTTGGCTCGGCTGGCGTTCTGGAGGTGGTGGAGAGCGAGGCGGGCAGCACTTACAGGGCGGTATACACGGTCAAAATTGCGGCGGCGGTTTACGTGCTGCATTGTTTTCAGAAAAAGTCCAGCTCTGGGATATCAACGCCCAAGCCCGATATGGATTTGGTGCGCGAGCGATTGAAGGCGGCGCTGGCGCACGCTGGTCTGTAATGTGCCTTCAAAAAATTCACAGGAGTTGTTTATGAGCACCATCACTATCGAAGACAGCAGTGGTAACGTCTACGCTGATCTTGGCATGGCGGACGCGCAGGAGATGTTGGTTAAGGCCAAGCTTGCATCCAAGATTGCTGAGATCATCAAGCGCCAAAACCTTACCCAGCAGCAAGCCGCTGAGCTGTTGGCTATGCCGCAGCCCAAGGTGTCACTGCTGCTGCGCGGGCAGTTTCGCGGCATCAGCGAGGCCAAGATGCTGGAGTGCCTGGCCCGGCTGGGGCGGGATATTGACATTGTGGTCAAGCCAGCGCGTCGCCGTGCACTGGTGGGCGTGGTGGGGCAGGTGAATGTGGTGTTTGCTTGAACTGTTCGGCTGTTCCGAACAGTTCAAAACCGTCTGCAGATCAAGTGGGCCCAGTTTGAGCCTTTTTATAAGGTATTTTGGCCACTAGCCCAATAGAATATTGCGGGAGCAGCTATTAAAAATGCAGTATTCCCGGCCGCTTTAGAGCCCCGTCAAAATCTTCAACGCGTCTTCCACGCGCTTCATATGCGCTTGCGCGAGCTCGGCGATGGGTTTGCTGCCCAACAAACGCTGGTTGGATATGGCGCGAATTTGGTCTATCAGCGCGTCGGTTTCGTCTTTCATTTCGCCCATCTTGCCTAGCGCTATCCGCAAAGGGTAGCCATCGCCGTGGGCATCGCGGTAGACCTGGGTGGTGCAGGGGATGATGATGATGGTGGTGGGGTGGCCTGCGTCGTTCAAGATGTTGGTTTGCATGACCAGCGCGGGGCGGCTGCGTTTGCCAGGCTCATCTTTGTGGGTTTGGGGTTCAAAGTCGAGCTCCCACAGTTGGCCGCGCTGCACTTTACTCAAGGCCGTCTCCTATGGCTGTGTCCATGGCTTGGTTTTCGGCCAAGCTTTGCGCTGCCAGTGCCGCAGACAAAAAAACCATGCGGACGGCGCAGGCAGGGTGGCGGGGCCAGCCTTGGCGGGTCATCCAGCTCCAGGCAACACGCTGGACGGATGGGAGCCTGGAAACCTGGTTACTCACTAAAGCGTAGCACTCCGTCTATGCAGGCCAGTGGGGTACACAGGATAAGTCCAATAATGGGATGGTTTACAGCTTCTGTGGCGCTCCAAGGCGTTTTAGCCGCCAGAGCCACGACTACCCGCTCCCCACGAGTACCTGACCGCTATGCATTGCGTAGCGGCTAAGGTATATTTCTTGCTGGCTAACAGCTGATAGATACAAAAAAGCAGTTCAAAATCGCCGTTTTCAAGCCTCCGGGAGGCCTTGGGAGCGTGAGAATCTGCTGGAGCCTGAAAACCTTCATTTACCCTCTACCCTGTGTACCCCACTGGCCTGTATAGATGAAGTGCTACTATTTAATGAATAAGCCGATTTTCAAGCTACCCGCCAATCCAACGCGGTGCAGTGGACCAGTTCGGTTGTTGCCGAAAACCTGCTGGGCAAACCTCTCTTTTTGCATTTTGGCCGCAGCAGACCCTATTTATTTGGGCCATCACAGCCTGGCTGCAATGTCTATCCGTGGGCCAGAGCGGGTTTGGTTTTGGAATAGACTTGGGTGGATTCTTCATCCATCTTACTGGCTCCCTATGCAATACCGCAACCTTGGCAAAAGCAACCTCAAAGTCTCCGCCCTGTGCCTGGGCAGCATGATGTTTGGCGACCAAACAGCCCTGGCCGAGGCGGCCAGCATCGTGGCCGACGCGCATGGGCAAGGCGTCAACTTTATCGACACCGCCGACGTGTACACCAAGGGCGCATCCGAGACCATGCTGGGCGAGCTGCTCAAAACCCAGCGCCACGACTGGGTGCTGGCCACCAAGCTGGGCAACAAGATGACCGAGCGGGTGAACGAGGGGCACTATTCCCGCAGTTGGATGCTGCGCGAAATAGAGGCCTCGCTTACCCGCCTGCAAACCGACTATGTGGACATTTTGTACCTGCACCTGGACCACAATGGCATGAACCTGGAGGAGCCGTTGCGCTCGCTGGATGCGATGCTGCGTGCCGGCAAAATTCGCAGCTGGGGGGTGTCTAACTTTCGCGGTTGGCGCATAGCCGAGGCCGTGCGCGTAGCGCAGCAACTGGGCATGCCCGCGCCTGTGGTGTGCCAGCCATACTGCAACCTGCTCAATCGCCAGCCCGAGGTCGAGGTGCTGCCTGCGTGTGCGCACTACGGCATAGGTGTAGTGCCCTACAGCCCCATCGCGCGCGGCGTGCTGACTGGCAAATACAGCCCCGGCCAGAGCGCACCCGAGGGCTCGCGCGCGGGCAGGGGAGACAAGCGCATTGCGCAAACTGAGTTTCGCCCGGAGTCTTTGGAGATAGCGCAAACGCTTAAAACGCACGCCCAGGCCAAGGGCATCAGCCTGGCCCACTTTGCTACTGCCTGGGTACTGGCCAACCCGGCCGTGAGCTCCGTCATCGCCGGGCCGCGCACTTTGCAGCAATGGCAAGACTATGTGCCCGCGCTGGGCTATGTGCTGACCCCTGAAGACGAAGCATTGGTAGACAGCCTGGTGCACCCTGGTCACCCTTCTACACCAGGCTATACCGACCCGGCTTACCCATTGAATGGGCGAGAAGTGGCGCGGGCGCAATAACCTGACGCAAAGCTTTGAACGCAGAACCCCATGCAAGCTGAAGACCTGCAAAAAATCGTCTCGATGGAGATGCCCTTTGGCAAATACAAAGGCCGCTTGATCGCCGATTTACCCGGCAACTACCTGCATTGGTTTGCGCGCGAGGGGTTCCCTCAAGGCGAGCTGGGCAGGCTGCTGGCCATCATGCGCGAGATAGACCACAACGGCCTGAGCGAGCTGCTCACGCCGCTGCGCAAGCGCTGATTTAGTAGCCAATACGCTGTTAGCCATTGCGAATACTGCGGAAGAAGCTATTTAAATAATAGCGCTTGGCAACGCCTGCCGATCAGGCGCTCAGGCTTTTTTCAATCCCACTTGCGCCACCGCCCGTGTGCTTTTGGCCAAGCAGCCCCACGCAATCAACACGCATGTCCAAGCTCGGCCTGGATACCAGCATCGAAGCCCAATCGTTACTGCGCCGCACATTTGATGCTGCCCGCCGCGCTTGAAACACCAAAGGAAAACATCAGGGATGCGGAAATAAATCTTTTCGATTGCGGAAATGCTATATTAATTATAGCTGCAAGCCTATTAAAATTGGCCTGCCCGGAGGGGATCGAACCCCCGACCCACAGCTTAGAAGGCTGTTGCTCTATCCAACTGAGCTACGGACAGTCAAGAAACTTGAGAGTTCGCGTGCATCACATCGCACAAACGACGGATCACACAAACAAGGAATCCTATAAACAAGGAATCCTATAAACAAGGAATCATACAAACAAAGAAAAACGCCCTGCAAACCAAAGGATTGCAGGGCGAGAGATTGGTCGGAGTACAAGGATTCGAACCTTGGACCCCCTGGTCCCAAACCAGGTGCGCTACCAGGCTGCGCCACACTCCGAAGCCCATATTCTACCCCGATATCAGCGCTTTTGGTACTGCTGTTTACCAAATAATATTTCGCGCTCTGCGTCGCTCTTGATCGGTTTGCGCAACTCGGCCATCAACTGGCAGCCGCGCTGCACAGCGGGGCGCTGCTCCAGGCCGTCAAACCACTTTTTCAGGTGCGGATAGTCGGACAGCTCCATGCCCTGGCCTTGCCAGTTGCGCAGCCATGGATAAATTGCCATATCGGCGATGGTGTAGGTTTTGCCTGCAATAAAAGGGTTGCTGGCCAGTTGCCGGTCAATCACGCCATAGATACGCTTGGCCTCGTTGGTGTAGCGGTCAATCGCGTACGGCAGCTTCTCGGGTGCATACTGGCGAAAATGGTGGTTTTGGCCCAGCATCGGGCCTACGCCGCCCATCTGGAACATCAGCCATTGCAGCACGCTGTATTTGTCGCGATCGCCTTGGGGCATGAACTTGCCGGTTTTGGCGGCCAAATAGATCAAAATTGCGCCCGACTCAAACAGTGAAATGGGTTTGCCGTCGGGCCCATCGGGGTCAACGATGGCAGGCATTTTATTGTTGGGGCTGATTTTCAGAAAATCAGGCTGAAACTGGTCACCGGCACCGATGTTGATCGGATGCAGTGCATACTGCAGTTTGCATTCCTCCAGCATGATATGAATTTTGTGTCCGTTGGGCGTAGGCCACGAATAGAGTTGTAACATTAGCAAAGTCCTTTCATAATCACACTTTAGACCAAATTGCCGCGTTATGTTCGAATCACTAAAAAATGCTTTGGGTTTTGGAGTCAAATCGAAAGCAGAAAAAACTGCAAATTCAAGCAGATTGTCTACTTCTGTACAGTCACAGTTCAGCAAGGCGTCTGAGTGGGCCAGCATGCAGGGGCTTGGGTTTTCGCAGCGCGCAGATGGTCGCACAGGCTATCAAATGGATGGCAAAGTGGGGGGTAAATCGTGGCGCATGGAGCAAGGCAAACCGTCGCGCGATTTCATCAAAAATTCCGAGCTGCGTGCGCGGGCTGAACTGGGCATCAGCAGTAGTATGGCTGTCATGGTGATCAGCCGTCAACTGAAAAACGATTTGGACAAGCGCGCTTTTGCCCTGTACACCGACTCGCTTCAAACCATAGCCGACCCCAATTTGCCAGAGGAGATGCGCTGGCTCTCCATCTACGAAGAAGTGGGCTGGGAAAGCCTTGGTGATACCTTTTTGAACAATTATGCGATATTGGCTGAGGAGCGCGAAACCGCCATGGCCTGGATTGGCCCAGAGCTCGTCACGTTACTGATGTCTTGGCCTGAGTTTGACCCGGCTACACCCAAAATACTGATGCTGTTGCGTGGCAAGGCGTATTTGCGCATGCAGTACGACGAGGGTGATATTCCCACCATGGAGCATGCCACGACGCTGTTTACTACGGCGTGTGAGTTGGCGTTGAATTCCTTGAAGCCTTCGAAGGCCTCGAAAGTTTGATGCATGGCGCGCGCGGCGCGCCATGCATCCCCGGCTTCATTCGTGTCTTGACAGCGCTTTATCTGCGTTTTAACCGCGCGTAATTGGCATCTCCACTTCACGCTTTTCCACCGCGTACTTGCCCAGCTCCAGCTTGGCTATGGCGTTGCGGTGGACTTCGTCGGGGCCGTCGGCAAAGCGCAGGGTGCGCGCTGCACTGTAGGCGTAGGCCAGCGGGAAGTCATCGCACATACCGCCGCCGCCGTGCACTTGCATGGCCCAGTCGGCCACTTGGCAGGCCATGCTGGGGGCTACCACCTTGATCATGGCGATGTCGTTTTTGGCCAGCTTGTTGCCGCCCATGTCCATCAGCCACGCGGTTTTGAGCGTAAGCAAACGCGCCATGTCGATACGGCAACGCGCCTCGGCAATGCGCTCTTGCGTGACGGTTTGCGCGGCGACAGTTTTGCCAAAGGCGACGCGCGAAGAGGCGCGCTTGCACATCAGCTCCAGGCAGCGCTCAGCCAAGCCCACCAAGCGCATGCAGTGGTGGATGCGTCCGGGGCCTAAGCGGCCTTGCGCGATCTCAAAGCCACGGCCTTCGCCCAGCAGCATGTTCTCGGCAGGCACGCGTACGTTGGTAAAAGTCATCTCGCAGTGGCCGTGCGGTGCATCGTCGTAGCCAAACACAGTGAGCGGGCGCACGACCTTGATGCCCGGGGTGTCCGCCGGGATGATGATCATGCTTTGCTGGCTGTGGCGCGGGGCATCGGGATCGCTCTTGCCCATGGTGATGTACACCGCGCAGCGTGGGTCGCCCGCGCCGGAGATCCACCATTTGCGGCCGTTGATGACGTAGTCATTGCCTTCGCGGATGATGCGGGTAGCGATGTTGGTAGCGTCGGACGAGGCGACATCGGGTTCGGTCATGGCAAAGGCGGAGCGGATCTCGCCGCGCAGCAAGGGCTTGAGCCAGCGCTCGCGCAGGGCGGGTGAGCCGTAGCGGGCAATGGTTTCCATATTGCCCGTGTCGGGTGCCGAGCAGTTAAACACTTCGCCAGCCCATGGCACCCGGCCCATCACTTCGGCCAGCGGCGCGTACTCCTGGTTGGTCAGGCCAGCGCCACCGAACAAAGGATCACCGCCAAAACCGGCAATCTCGGCGGTATCACGCGGCAACCACAGATTCCACAGGCCGGCTTTTTGGGCGATAGGCTTGAGTTTTTCAATGGTTTGCAGTGGCGTCCAGCGTTTGCCTGCGGCAGTGTTGGCCTCAATCTCGTCGTGGTAGGCCTTCTCGTTGGGGTAAATGTACGTGTCGAAAAACGCCAGCAGCTTGGCTTGCAGTTCTTTGGTGCGGGGTGAGTAGTCAAAATCCATTTTTTTCTCCGGTGGGTAATGGTGAGAGTGTAGAGAGAACTTCCGGACGCAGAGGACGCAAAGGTTACGCAGAGGACGCAAAAAAGAGGAAAAAAATAATACAAAATAAAGTCTGTCTGAATTTTCATTGACTTAAATTTTTGGTATTAATTTTTGTATTTATCTTCTTTTGCGTCCTTTGAGTCCTTTGCGTAACCTTCGCGTCCTCTGCGTCCGGAAGTTCGTATTCCTTGTTTAAAAAATTTCAAGCCTTCTGGGCAAACTTCCAAGCCATCTGCGCCAAGGGCCTGGCCCCTGCCGCTGACGACACTGCCTGCGCGCTGGCTGCGGTGCCAGTTTCTACGCGTTTGGCGATGCCTTGCAAAATGGCCGCGATACGGAACAGGTTGTAAGCCAAATAGAAATTCCAGTCAGTCTTTAATGCGTCAGGTGTGGTGAGCTTGGTGCGCTCACAGTACATGCGGATGTACTCTTCTTCGGTGGGGATACCCAGCCCGGCATGGTCTAGCCCGCCGATACCGCGAAAGCTGCCGGGCGGAATGTGCCAGGCCATGCAGTGGTAGCTAAAGTCGCCCAGCGGGTGTCCCAGGGTGGACAGCTCCCAGTCCAGCACCGCGAGCACACGCGGCTCGGTGGGGTGAAAGACCATATTGTCCAGCCGGTAGTCACCGTGCACGATGCTGACCTTGCTGGGGTCCAGCGCGCTGGCGGGAATATGCTTGGGCAGCCAGTCGATCAACGCGTCCATCTCGGGGATCGGCTGCGTCATGGGCCCCTTAGCGTCTGCGCTGGCCACATACTGCTTGCTCCAGCGGCCAATTTGCCGTTCAAAATAGTTGCCGGGTTTGCCAAAACTGGCCAAGCCTTGTTTGGCAAAATCTACTGTGTGCAAGGCGGCTTGCACGCGGTTCATCTCGGTGTAGATCTCGCGGCGCTGGGCTGGTGTCATGCCGGGCAAGGACTGGTCCCACAGCACACGGCCAGCCATAAACTCCATGATGTAGAAGGCGCGGCCAATGACGGATTCGTCCTCGCACAGGCAATGCATTTGGGCTACGGGCACGTCCGTGCCATACAAGCCTTTCATCACCGCATACTCACGCTCGATCGCATGCGCAGAAGGCAGCAGCTTGGCTACCGGGCCGGGCTTGGCGCGCATCACATAGCTTTTGCTGGGCGTGACGAGTTTGTAGGTGGGGTTGGACTGGCCGCCTTTGAAGATTTCTACGGACAGCGGGCCTTGGAAGCCCTCTAGATTTGCATCCAGCCAAACGGTCAAAGCCGCAACATCAAAAGCATGTTTTTCAGTGACGGCACCGGTGCCGACAAAATGGTCAAAATCACTCATCGGATTCACCAATCTTCATCAAAGCGTCGCGGTTGCGCACTACCAAGCCACCCGGCTCGACACGAATGATCTCTTCGCGCTCCATGGCCTTGAGTTCCTGGTTCACGCGCTGGCGCGAGGCACCCAATAGCTGGGCCAGCTCTTCCTGCGCCAGGTGCAGGCCGATGCGCATTTCTTTGTCGTTCGCCAGGCTGGCCACGCCGTAGCTGCGCACCAGGTGCAGCAACTGCTTGGCCAAGCGAGAGCGTAAGGGCAGGGTGTTCAAGTCTTCTACCAAGCCAAACAACTGGCGGATGCGCCGGGCTTGCAAGCGCATGAGGGCTTCGTACAGCTCGACATGGGTGGCTAAAATTTTGCGGAAATCGGCGCGCGCTACACAGACCATGGTGGTCTCGCCATGGGCGTACACATCGTGGGTGCGTCGGTCGCCGTCGAACATGGCCACATCGCCAAACCAGATGCCCGGCTCCAGATAGGCAAACGTGACGAGCTTGCCCGACACCGAGGTGCTGGAGACGCGCGCCGCACCTTTGGCGCAGGCGATCCACTCGTCGGGCGTGTCGCCGCGTGCGCAGATGAGCTCGCCGTCTTTGTAGCGTTTGACGTAAGTGCATCGCAGTATGTCGTGCCGCAGGCTGGGCGTAAGGGTTGAGAACCAGCGACCAGAGTTGATCGCCTCGCGTTCGTCAATAGTAAGAATAGGTTCGTCCATAGGGAGGCTTTTCAGTGACTGAGGTGATTGCCATTGTCACGCCTGTGACGGGTAGTCGGGCTTAGGGTTGTCACTTGAGTGTCTTAATAAATTACGTCGAGATGTAGTTGCTTGCAATAAAAATTGTTTGTCACAACGGCCAGCCCCAAGGCACGCCCTAAACTGCAATTCATGAGCTTTTGATAAGGGAATCAAGATGACCGTGCGTTTGACTATTCTGATGTTGGGTGTAGCTGGCTTAGCCGCCTGTGGCGGCGGCGGTACGGCGGATCCAGGCCCGGCTACCCCGATGCCGGCAGCCAATACCCCTGTGGTGACCAGCAATCCGCCAGCTACGACCCAAACTGGCACACCTACACCTACCCCGAGCGGCGCAGCCCCGACACAGTCCAGTGCAGTGAGCGCCGCGACGAGTTGCAGCTTGCCCAGCTTTCAAGCCGATATGGTGCGGGAGGTGAACGCGGCGCGCGGCCAAGCCCGCAGTTGTGGCGGTGTCGCCAAGCCCGCTGTGGCGGCACTGGCGTGGAACAACGCGCTCTTTGCTGCCGCCTCAGGCCATTCGCAAGACATGGCGCAGCGAAACTTTTTTGACCACATTAACCTGGACGGTAGAACCCCGGGGCAACGGGCTACCAGCGCAGGCTACAACTTTGCGGCTTTGGGCGAAAATATTGCGGCAGGCCAACGCACGGTGTCCGAAGTGATGGCGGGCTGGATGGCCAGTCCTGGGCATTGCAACAACATCATGAGTGGCCCCTACACCGACATCGCAGTGGCCTGCGTCTCTACCACGCGTTTTGAATACCCCAGCTACTGGACGATGGTGTTGGCCAAGCCGCAGTAGACCCTCAAGTTGTAGCCTGTAGCCTGTAGCCTGTAGCCTCTAGCACCCTGCGCTCAGCGCCTGCAAGGGTTTGCCGGTTTTGCTGTCGGTCACCACCAAGTTGATCTGCCTGGGGTTTTTATCGTTGGCGGGCAGGGTGCTGAGCTTGAGCTTTTGCGCGCCGGTGTAGTTGCCCAGCGGCACGTATTGGCGCACCACAAAGTCATGTGCCAAGGTCTCGCCTTTGTTCTCGCCCGCCGTCACGCGGCTCACGTGGCCGTGCTCGGTGACGGTGAAGTAAGCGATCCAAGCGGCCTGCGGGTCGCTGGGCGTGACGGTGGCCTCAAAGCTCTCGGCGGCGGTTTGGGTCAGTGCTATCTGGGCGCGGGCGGGCTCGCTGGAGGCAATGCTGCTGCTAAAGCCGCGTGTGGTGATGCCGTTTTTGACCCATTGCGGGGTGTAAATTCCGTCCAGCTTGTTGGCGGACGATATTTGCTTTTGCCGCGTGGTGTAGGCCGGGGCGGCAAAACGGTCGGTCCAGCCGATGTAGTCCCAGTAATTGACATGGAAAGCCTGCGCCACCACCTGGCCCTTGGCGTTAGCGCTTTTGAGGGTGCTGACCCACTGGTCGGCCGGCGGGCAGGAACTGCAACCCTCGGAGGTGTACAGCTCGATCACTGGCGTCAAAGTGGCTGCAGATTGCGCTGAACAGGTGTTTTGAGCCGCTAAACTGGCACTAGCCAAGAAAACTATTGCGCTAGCAGCTATTAACTTGGTAGCAACTGGGCTGTGGGTGAGCGTTGAATTGAACATGGCAGTTCTCCAAAAAGGTGCTCTTTGGTCTGGCGTCGCGGCAATTTCTTACCATATTTCCCCAAACTGTCCGGCAAGGCGTGCGGCCGCTTGTGGCACACTCCCGCGCTGGTAGATTCAGGGACGTTTTTTTAGATGCAAGCAATCATTCGGCAAATCGCCAACGAGATCAAAGTTAAAGACGAGCAGGTGCGGGCGGCCGTAGAGCTGCTGGACGGTGGGGCCACAGTGCCCTTTGTCGCCCGCTATCGCAAGGAAGCCACCGGGGGGCTGGACGACATCCAGCTACGCGAGCTGGACTTTCGCCTGGGCTACCTGCGCGAGCTGGCCGACCGGCGTGAGACCGTGCTGCAGAGCATTGAGTCGCAAGGCAAGCTAAGCCCCGAGCTGCGCGCCGCCATCGAGGCCGCGCCGACCAAGCAAGAGCTGGAAGACCTGTACCTGCCCTACAAACAAAAGCGCCGCACCAAGGGGCAAATTGCGCGTGAGGCGGGCATCGAGCCGCTGGCAGACAAGCTGTTTGCTGACCCCTCCTTGGTACCTGCCAACGAGGCAGCGGCTTTTGTGAAAGCCGAAAAGAACGAAGACGGCACCGACTTCACCACCATCCCCGCTGTGCTGGACGGCGTGCGCGACATATTGAGCGAGCGCTGGGCCGAAGACGCGCCCTTGGTGCAGGGCCTGCGCGAGTGGCTGTGGGCTGAGGGCTTGTTTGCGAGCAAGCGGGTGGAGGCCAAAGATGAAAACAACGCCGACGTAGCCAAGTTCCGCGATTATTTTGACTACGACGAGCCCATCAACCGCGTGCCATCGCACCGCGCTTTGGCAGTTTTCCGTGGCCGCACGCTGGAGTTTTTAGAAGTCAAACTGGCGCTACCCCCACAGGATGTTGCGGGAGCAGCTATTAGAGATATAGCATCTACGGCGGCCACCTCCAAAGGCCCCGTCATCTCTTTGGCCGAGGCCCGCATTGCACTGCATCTGGGCTGGAGCCACACGGCCAGGCCGTCGGACGACCTGATCCGCAAATGCGTGGCCTGGGCCTGGAAGGTCAAGCTCAGCATGAGCCTGGAGCGCGACCTGTTCGCCCGCCTGCGCGAAGACGCAGAAAAAGTCGCCATCAAAGTCTTTGGCGACAACCTGCGCGACCTGCTGCTGGCTGCCCCCGCAGGCCCCAAGGTGGTGATGGGCTTGGACCCCGGCATCCGCACCGGCGTGAAGGTGGCTGTGGTGGATGCCACTGGCAAGCTGCTCGATGTAGCCACGGTGTACCCACACGAGCCGCGCAAAGACTGGGACGGCTCGCTGCACACCCTGGGCCTGTTGGCTGCCAAACATGGCGTGCAATTGATTGCTATTGGCAACGGCACCGCCAGCCGCGAGACGGATAAGCTGGCCGCTGATTTGATGAAGCGCCATGAAGGCATGCAAAAAGTCGTCGTCAGCGAAGCTGGAGCGTCTGTCTACAGCGCCAGCGAATATGCGTCCAACGAGATGCCCGACGTAGACGTGAGCCTGCGCGGCGCAGCCAGCATCGCCCGCCGCCTGCAAGACCCGCTGGCCGAGCTGGTCAAAATCGACCCCAAATCCATTGGCGTGGGGCAGTACCAGCACGATGTGAGTCAAAGCGATTTGGCACGCAGCCTGGACGCAGTGGTGGAAGACTGCGTCAACGCGGTCGGCGTAGACCTCAACACCGCCAGCGCCCCACTGCTGGGCCGCGTCTCGGGTCTGAGCGGCACGGTAGCCAAATCGGTCGTGCGCTGGCGTGAAGCCCACGGCGCATTCAAAAACCGCCAGCAGTTGTTAGAGGTGAGCGGCTTGGGTGCCAAAACCTTCGAACAATGCGCTGGCTTTTTGCGCATCAACGGCGGCGACAACCCGCTGGACACCACGGGCGTTCACCCCGAAACTTATCCGGTGATTGAGAAACTGCTCTCCACCGTCAGCCGCCCCATCAGCGAAGTGATGGGCCGCAGCGACGTTTTAAAATCCGTCAAACCCGAACAATTCGCCAATGAAAAGTTCGGCATCATCACCGTTCGAGACATCCTCGCCGAGCTAGAAAAACCCAGCCGCGACCCGCGCCCCGATTTCCAAGTGGCCCGCTTCAACGACGGCGTAGAAGACATCCGCGACCTGCGCGAAGGCATGATCCTGGAAGGCACCGTCAGCAACGTAGCCGCCTTCGGTGCCTTTGTAGACCTGGGCGTGCACCAAGACGGCCTGGTGCATGTGAGCCAACTGAGCCACAAGTTCACCACCGATGCCCGCGAGGTCGTCAAAACCGGCCAAATCGTCAAAGTGAAAGTCATGGAAATCGACGTAGCGCGCAAGCGCATCGCGCTGTCAATGAAACTGGATGCTGCGCCTGCACGCAAAGACGGCCCAAGGGAGAACCGCTTTGAATCAGCCCGAGGTCAAGGGGCGGGGCGGGGCGGTTTCAACGCACCGCAACGCGCGCCGCAAGAGACGGCTATGGGTGGGGCGTTTGCCAAGTTGCAATCGTTACGAAAATAGAAAGGGATTTTAGGGCTCTATGTGATTTTTAGTGGGTAGCGAGCTGGACCTGGAGGGCTTGGCTGGTGTACTGGCTCAGGAGGGCGGCGCACCTTCAGGCGGCGCACCTTCAGCTACGCGGCTGCCCCCAGTGGCGGCCTATAGCCAGCAACTCCTCCTTGATGCCGCTACGCTGAAAGTGCACCGCCGACCTGATGTGACCAGCTTGGTGCTGCGTCCGAGTCAATAAGGCCCTAGCAGCCTGTCGGACTTAGGTCGTCGAAAGCGAAAATCGGCCCCAGCGAGGATAGTTTTTGACGGTTTCGCATCCCAATATCGAGATATTGGGTAA
>JAYVGI010000018.1:0-7606 GCA_043772355.1 Polaromonas sp. | reverse complement strand
TATTTCAGCACCTAATGCGCCCGCAATTTTTTTAACTTGCATATTGGTTCACACTCAATCCGCAGTGGCACCCGAGCTTTTCACCACTTCGGCCCATTTTTTAATGTCGGCATGCAAGATGGCCGAAAACTCCTCGGGCTTGGTATCATAGGGCTCGGCACCCAGGGCCGCAAATTTTTCCATGGTGGCTTTGTCTTCCAAAATCTTGCGCACTTCCGCGTTGATCTGCTGCACCACAGCCACAGGCGTGCCCTTGGGCGCGAACAGCCCAAACCAGGGGTTGATGACGAATCCGGGGTAGCCCGACTCGGCAATGGTGGGAATGTCTTTGAACGCCGCTGCGCGTTTAGACCCGGTTACTGCCAAACCACTGACCGTACCCGCCTTGATGTGCTGCGCCACCGAGGGCAGGCTGGTAAACACCAGCTGGATTTGGCCAGAGATTAAATCAGTGAGCGCAGGCGCTGCGCCCTTGTAGGGGACGTGCAGCATTTTGCTGGCGCTGGTATTTCCCGCACCGCCTGCGTTATACGCATTGAACATCTCGCCCAGCAAGTGGTTCACCGAGCCATTACCCGCAGAGCCAAATGACACCGGATTTTTGGCCGCGTAGGCCGCCAGCTCCTTCATATTGGTCACCGGCAGCTTGGCGTTGGCCGCCGCAACAAAAGGCACGTTGGCCAAGGTGGCAACCGCAGTGAAGTCAGCCTCGGGGTCAAACGGCAGCTTTTTATAAATACTGACGTTAATGGCGTGCGATCCTACGTAAGACATGAGTAGCGTGTACCCATCGGCGGGTGACTTGGCCACCGCATCCATGCCAATGTTGCCACCCGCTCCGGCCCGGTTCTCAATCACCACCGGTTGGCCCCACTTTTCCGAGAGCTTTTGCCCCACGATACGGGCCAACGCGTCCGACGCGCCACCCGGTGTTTGCGGCACGATGATGCGCACGGGCTTGCTGGGAAAGGCAACTGAAGCCGAGGTTTGCGCCTGCGCGATGGGCGATAGCGTGAGCGCCGCCAGCACCCACAGCGCCCTTGGGACGATGCGTGAAAGAGGGGTAAATGCAGACCATGTGCGGTTCATCGTAAATTCCTTGCTAGATCGATGATCTTAGCGCAGTCTTCGCCAGATCAACCCCACTGCGGCTCGCTTTAGCGCTGTACCCCGGATCGACGCGTCTCCATCAAGCCAGGTCCTGCCCCGCAGACCCTGTGCCGACTATTTCCGGCAAAACAAGCACTCCATATCCCATAGCGGCTAGCGTATGTTTCTTGCTGGCTATAGCGCGTTAGTCAGCAAAAAATATGCGGAGGCTGCTACGCAATACATAGCACGTAGTTTCCGGTACGATCACACCAGTCAGCTCGCAACGTACGCAGAAAGTATCCCATGCAATTTTCTTTGGCTCTATGGCTATCAGCCGCGCACACAGGACACGTGCAATGAACAGCACCACCCCCATGCAGACCCGTATGAGCGACGGCGCAAACCGCCATCAGCCCAGCTACTGGGACCTACGCTACGCCGAGGCTGGCTACGCCTACGGAACAGCGCCCAATGACTTTTTGGTGTCTGTGATGCCCCAGCTACGCGCGGGCCGCGCACTGTGCCTGTGCGAAGGCGAGGGACGCAACGCCACTTATCTGGCGCAGCACGGCTTTGACGCCACGGCAGTAGACTTCTCGCCCGTGGCGCTGGGCAAAGCCCAGGCCTTGGCCCACGAGCGTGGTGTCCGCTTGCACGTCCAGTGCGCCGACTTGGCGGTCTTTGATCCGGGGGTATCCCAGTGGGACGTGATCACCATGATTTTCGGACAGCCCGACGCTCACATCCGCCGCGCACTCTATGCGCGCATCGCCGCCAGCCTACGACCCGGCGGAGCATTCGTGTTGGAAACCAAGGCGCAAGAGCAGGCCGCAGCCGATAGCCAGTACCCTGGCTCAGCCCAGCTTTGCGCTGAGTTAACCGGCCTTTCATTTACCATCGCCCGCGACGGTGAGCGCCTGCTGCAAGAAGGCCGCTACCACGACGGTGTGCAACGCACCGCGCAGATACTGGCGTTCAAAAGTTGACCTGAAATCCGCCCAACCTTACCTGGACAGCGATATTTGCTACGTTTTATATAGCATTTTAATAACCATCACTCAACGGCTGAGCGCCCCGTACACCAGGTTTTGCACCTGCTCGCGGTAGTACTTGCGCAACTCGCCCGGTGCAGCGGTGCCAAAGGCTACTACCAACTCCTCTTTCGGATCGGCAAAAAAGCCGGTGCCGTTGGCCCCGTTCCAGCTGTACTCGCCCGGGTTGCCCGGCACGGCGGCCTGGCCCGGCTGCATGCGTACCGCCACACCCAGGCCAAAACCATAGCCGCCCCGGTGCGGCTCCACATTGGCTACGCGGTTTTGGATACCCGTCCCCAGATGGTCGCTGGTCATCAGCTGCACCATCGCAGGGCTGAGCACTTGGGCTGCGTCCAAAGTGCCGCCGTTGAGCAGCATCTGCCCAAAGCGAATGTAGTCACCCATGCTGCCAAAGGCGCAGGCACCGCCGCAGTCGAAAGTGGCTGCGCGGGTCAACGCAGCGATGGATTGCGGCTTGCCGTCCAGCGGGTTGTTGGGGAACGGGCGGGCTACACGGGCCATTTGCGCCTCGCTGGGGCGGAAGGTGGTGTCCGTCATTTTCAGAGGCTTCCACACCGTCTCATTCAGATGGCCGCCCAGAGTGGTGCCGCTGATTTTCTCAACCACCGCGCCCAGCACGTCAAACGACAGGCTGTACTCAAACACCGTGCCTGGTTGGTACACCAGAGGCAGCTTGGTGATGGCGTTGGCAAACTCGCTGGCGCTGCCCATGGTTTGCGCTGCGCCGCCGCTGGGCCACAGGGCTGCGATGGGGCTGCCGCCATCAGGCCGACCACCGTAGGTCAGGCCCGAGGTATGGCGAAACAGATCGTGAATGAGGATGGGGCGCTTTTGCGGCTCGGTGGTGAATTTACCGTCGGGCGTGGGCACACCGACGGCCATGGTGCCATAAGCGGGAAAGTAGTCGGCCAGCTTGCTTTGCAGCGGCAGCTTGCCTTGCTCAGTGAGCGCCAGCGCGCCCACTGCGGCCTGGATCTTTGTCATGGAGGCCAGTTGAAAGATGGTCTCGGTGTTCATCGCTATGCCTTTGACCGGATCGGCTTGGCCGAAGGCTTTGAAGTACACCAGCTTGCCATTGCGTGCGATAGCCACTACCGCGCCGGGCACGCGCTTTTGCGCCATCTCGCTGGCAAAGAAAGTGTCTATGTTTTTCAAGCGTTGGCTGGAAAAACCCACGCTTTCGGGCGCCGCTGTGGGTAGGGGCTGGGCCAGCGCCTGCCCGGTCAACGTCAATTGCGCGGTCAGCGCCAGCATGGCGAGTGTCGTTTTGGTTTGCATCGTTGTCTCCGTTATGTAACCCGTATGTTAACGCGCAAGGACGGTAATTTTCGGGCCCATGTCAAGTATCGTGAGCAACCCAGCAGACCAATTTTAATGAGAATGGCGCTCTAGCCAGCTTTAATATTGATGTATCAGCTATAGTATATGCAGCAACCGCAAACTGGACATTGACGCAGACCTAGCCGGTTTTATCCAAACCACCCCGCCCAGCGCGCCAGATTGACCAGCACAGAGAGCAGCGCTATGCCCAGGGCGCACAGGCCTACGGTGCGGTCTGGCTGGCTGGGGTTCAGCGTCCAGCCCATCTGGGCCAGGACAAAGTGAATGTAGCTCTCAGGCGGCCGGCCGGGGCCTATTGCGGCTTTGATGCGCCAGTGCAGGTCGGTAATGGGGCAGTAGCCTGCGCCTAGCCAGCGGCCCAGTACAAACCAGCAGCCCAGCATGGCCAGCACCAGGCCCAAGTGCGCGGCTTGCAGGGGCGCAAACATCCAGCCCAGCACCATAAACAGGATGAAGGCCAAATGCAACACGTGGCACAGCAGGTTGAGCAAGGGGTACAGCACCCACGCAGTTTAACCAGCCCTGCCAGCAGTAGTGCGTGGAAACCACTCTGCTGTGCTAGCATGGCTGTCGCCCCACCTCCATCCCGCAAGGACAGCATATGGACAGCTTTGAGACCGACTATTTGATCATTGGCAGCGGTGCATCAGGCATGGCGTTTGCCGACACGCTGGTGCAGGAGACGGGCGCACACATCACCATCGTAGACAAGCACGCCAAGCCCGGTGGCCATTGGAACGATGCCTACCCGTTTGTCAGTTTGCACCAGCCCTCAGCCTTTTACGGCGTGAACTCGCTGGAGCTGGGCACCCACCGCAAAGACACCATGGGCGTCAACCAAGGCCTGTACGAGCTGGCATCAGGAGCGGAGGTGACCGGCTACTACGACAAAGTGATGCAGCAAAAGCTGCTGGCCAGTGGCCGCGTGAGCTACCACCCCATGTGCAATTACCTGGGCGAGACCGAAGGCGTGGCCCGCTTTGAGTCCATCTTGTCTGGCGCGCAAACCCAAGTCACCGTGCGCAAACGGGTGGTCGATGCCGTGTATTTTGGCCCCAAAGTACCATCTACCCACACTCCGAAATTCAGTGTTGCGCAGGGCGTAAGGCTCGCCACGCCCAATGCACTGGCCCAACTGTGGCAGAGCAAGATCCCCCGCCCCACACGCTACTGCATTCTCGGCGCAGGCAAAACCGCCATGGACGTAGGCATTTGGCTGCAGAGCTGCGGTGTGCCGCCCGAGGCTATCACCTGGGTGATGCCGCGCGACTCTTGGTTGGTGAACCGCCTGTGCACCCAGCCAGGCAATGAATTTTTCAACGAGTCTATCGGTGGACAAGCCGCGCAAATGGAATGCCTCGCCACGGCCACCAGCGCCAACGATTTATTCTTGCGCCTGGAGGCTGCGAACCAGATGCTGCGCATTTACCCCGAGCACACGCCCAGCATGTTCCACTTTGCGACCATCTCCAAAGGCGAAGTGGCGCTACTGCGCCGCATTACCGACGTGGTGCGCCAGGGCCGCGTGCAAAGCATTGAACCGGGTGCCATGGTGATGAACGGCGGGCGTGTGCCCATGGAGCCAGGCACCTTGTACATCGACTGCACGGCATCGGCCATAGAGCCCCGGCCTCTGCAGCCGATTTTTCAGCCCGGCAAGATTGTGCTGCAACTGGTGCGCGCACCCTTGCCCAGCTTTAGCTGCGCAATGATCGCGTATGTAGAGGCGCACTACGCTGACGATGCCCAAAAGAACAAACTGTGCGGTAACGTGCCCTTCCCCGAAAACGTCACGGGCTATGTGCACACCATGGCCGCCAATATGATGAACCAAATGCAATGGAGCCAAGACAAAACCCTGCGCGAGTGGATGCGCGCTAGCCGCTTGGACGGCTTTGGCAAAGTGATGGCTTCAGCGGACCGCAACGATGCTGGGAAAATGGCTATTTTGGAGAAACTGCGCAGCCAGGCGATGGCGGCTGCAGGCAATATGCCAAAGCTGATGGTGGCGCAAAAATAATGCGCTGTAGAGCCTTTAGCCACCTAGAATAAAGCGCAAGCAGCTATTATTTAGCTAGCGCATAGCATTTCAAATGCATCCACTCTCATGATCACACTTTACCAATTCGACCCCGCCTTCGGCCTGCCCAACGCCAGCCCGTTTTGCATGAAGCTGGAGACCTATCTGCGCATGGCCGCCCTGCCCTTTGAGGCACCGCCCGGCAAGATGCAAGACCTGATGAAAGCACCTAAAGGCAAGCTGCCTTATATCAACGACGGCGGCAAGGTGGTGGCCGACTCCAGCCTGATCATCGACTACCTCAAGCAAACCCATGGCGACCAACTCGACGGCTGGCTCAGCACCGAGCAACAAGCCACCGCCCTGGCCTACCAGCGCCTGATGGAAGAACACCTGTACTGGGCCGTGGTCTACACCCGCTGGATAGAGCCCACAGGCTGGGCGCTGACCAAGGCGGCGTTTTTTGACACCATGCCCTTGCCCTTCAAATGGTTTGTGCCTACCCTGGCACGGCGCGGCCTGGTCAAAAGCCTGCACAGCCACGGCATGGGCCGCCACAGCCAAGCCGAGATATACGCCCTGGGCATGCGCGACATCACCGCGCTGGCCACTTTCTTGGCCGACAAACCCTACTTTATGGGCAGCGAGCCGTGCTCACTTGACGCAACCGGATACGCATTTTTGGCCAACCTGGTGTGGCCTCCCATCGAGTCGCCTCTCAAGCAGCATGCACTGAAGTATCCGCAGCTAGTGGCGTACTGCGAGCGGATGCGTAGCAGGTACTACGCGTAGGCGTTGCGCCGAAGCTGGGCGTGCGTCTGTCACCGGTCAAGCCTAATCACTACTTTTTCACTAGCTGCTTACTTTCTATTTTATTGGGCTACGGCCCTACTATTTAAAAACGTGATGAGTTGACACTGCAAACACAGCATCAAGTAGCGTTTTGAAAATGTGCATCCAACTGGTCCAGCAGCTCCAGGCCGCGTGCGCGGTCACCACGCGATTTGCTTAGCTCGTAGCTGGCCAGCGCCTCTTGCTGCACCAGTGCGATGGTGGCCCATTCTTCAAACAGCTTGTTCACGCTCACGCGTTTACTGCGGGCCAGGTCTTTCAGGCGCTCGTGTTTGGCATCGGGCAGACGGATGGTGAGTGTAGACATGGTTAAGGCCTCGGTAATTGCAGCCACTGACTGGGGCTCATGATTTGCAATGATGGAAATTTTAGCTGCGCATGCATAAAGTCGCGCTGGTTGTAGGTAAGCAGTGGTGCGTCCAGCGCAGCTACCGCCAGCTCGTACACATGGTTATCCCCTTCATCGCGCAAATTGGGTCGCCACGAAAAATACAGCTCCACAGGCTCGGTAATTGCCAAAAATGCAGCAAACAACTCTTGTATTTCAGCAGGCCTGAGCGGGCAGCGACTCAAAAAATCAGCCCGACCCAGCACGTCGCAATACTCGCTGTACAAGGCCACTGAGACCAAGGCCCGCGCCCGCCCAGTCAACAGCCTGCGCAGCACCTCGCGCGACGCGCCGTTGGCACTGGTAAAGGCCGACACCAGCACATTGGTATCCACAATGATTTTTTCAACCTGCATATTTGACATATTATCACGATGTGACAGCATATACGATATCATTTAGACATCAAAATAGAGGTTCAAATATTTAAAACGTTGGTTTGCCAGGTTTCAAGGGTTTTTTACGCACTTTTTAGGTGCCAAATACGGCTGTAGCCCAATGAAATATAGCGTAAGAAGCTACTGAAAATATAGCATTTTCGGTCTGCTTACCTGCACAGGTAAGCGCTCTGCAACAGAGCAACTCAAGGCCATATTCGATGCCGTCTCCACGTAGCTGGAATCGATGCCGACCTCAATGCAAAACTTGCTAGGCCAGTGGCTTGCTTTGCAAGCAGTGGCACTAAAAGCCGCCTGATGTTCGGCGCAGCCCTGACTCCAAACTTCTCCGCTCCTTGATCGCTACCTGCCGCTGAGCCTCACGAAATTTGATCTTGTTTATTTACGTCTTTATACAGCGCCTGAATTTTCTGAATGAACTCAGTCTTTACGACCATTTTGTTGTCAATGATTTCATCCC
>JAYVGI010000017.1:0-3533 GCA_043772355.1 Polaromonas sp. | reverse complement strand
GCATCTACGACGAAGACACCGAAACATGGTGGTTTTCAATCATTGATGTGGTGCAGGTGTTAACCCAACAGTCTGATGACTTGACTGCCCGAAAATACTGGAACCAACTTAAACGCCGCCTTGGCAACGAGGGCAGTGAACTGGTGACAAACTGTCACCAGTTGAAAATGCCCGCTGCTGATGGCAAGCACAGGCTGACCGATGTGGCTACGGCGCAGACCTTGTTGCGCTTGGTGCAATCTGTCCCCAGCCCCAAGGCCGAGCCTATCAAGCTGTGGCTGGCCAAGGTGGGCTACGAGCGTATGCAAGAGCTGGCTGACCCCGCGCTGTCGCTTAACCGGGCGCGTGACACCTGGCAGCAGCATGGGCGTAGCGACAAGTGGATTGCCCAGCGCATGACGGGGCAGGAGACGCGCAACAAGCTGACAGACTTTTGGAGTGAACATGACATCAAGGATGGCAGTGAGTTTGCCATCCTCACCAATATCATTCACCAGGAGTGGACGGGTGTGAGTGTGAAAGAGCACAAGGGGATGAAAGGGCTTACCAGCCATAACCTGCGTGACCACATGAGCGAGGCGGAGTTGATTTTTACCGCGCTGGCTGAGCTGTCAACCCGGCAAATAGCGGAGAACTCTGATGCTACCGGCATGCCGCAAAACACTACTGCCGCCAAGGCGGGTGGGCGCATTGCGCGCCAGGCACGTAACCAGCTAGAAAGCCAGACGGGCAAGTCGGTGGTGACGGGTGAAAACTACCTGCCACCAGTGGCAAAAAAGGCTCTGAGGCCGCCTCGCAAGGCGTAACGCGCTGCGCCATCGCCCGCTCCATCCAACCTAAATCTGCATGACTGCCGAGCCCGACCAAGTCCCCCTGTCTGCCCTGCAGCACTGGCACTACTGCCCGCGCCAGTGCGGGCTGATTCACTTGGAACAAGTGTTTGACGAAAACGTGCACACGCTACGGGGCCAGGCGGTGCATGCCAAGGTGGACAAACCAGGTGTGGAAACCGCCAAAGGTGTGCGCGTAGAGCGCGCGCTGCCGCTCTGGGACGATGCGTTGGGCCTGGTGGGCAAGTCTGACGTGGTCGAGTTTTTGGCCGGTGGTGTGCCTTACCCGGTGGAGTACAAGCACGGCAGCCGCCACAAGGCAGCAGACATTGCCGAGTGTGATGACATTCAGCTGGCTGCGCAGGCCATGTGCCTGCAAAGCATGACGGGTAAGGCGGTGAACGAGGGGGCGATTTATTACGCTACATCCAAGCGCAGGCGGGTGGTGCCCATTACGCCTGCGCTGCAGGCGGCTGTGGTGCATACCGCGCAGGCTATTCGCCACATGCTGGCCAGCACCGTGCTGCCACCACCCCTGCCAGCAGAGCAGGCGGCCAAACGCTGCAAGGCGTGCTCGTTGCTGGAGCGTTGCCAGCCCCAGGCCGCCAGTGCGGGCTTGGCAGGTGCTCGCGCTGCGTTGTTTGACCCAGACGCATAAAGCACCAGCCATGCAACTACTCAACACCCTGTACGTCACCACCCAAGACACCTACTTGCGGCTGGACAACGAGACCCTGCGGGTAGAGGTAGAGCGCGAAACACGGCTGCGTGTGCCCTTGCACCATCTCACCGCCGTGGTGTGCTTTGGCCATGTGGGCCTGTCGTCACCGCTCATGCACCAGTTGGCCGAGAGCGGCATTGCCTTGGTGCTGCTGGACGATAACGGCCGCTTTAAAGCGCGGCTTGAGGGCGCGGTGTCGGGCAATGTGCTGCTGCGCCAGGCGCAGTTTGCGCTAGCGGCCACGCCTGCGTTTGCGCTGGACATGGCGCGTGCCTGTGTGGCGGGCAAGATTAAAAACACCCGCGCCGTGCTACAGCGCGGTGCGCGTGAGGCCAAAAGCGAGGACGAGGCCAAAACGCTGGGCCGCTTGGCCGACGACTTGGCCGCCAGCCTGCGGGCCTTGCCCGATGCGCCCAACCTGGACGTGCTGCGCGGCATAGAAGGCGAGGCGGCGCGCCAGTACTTTAGCGGGCTTAACCTGCTGGTGCGTGCCGACCAACGCGAGGCCTTTAGCATGGACGGCCGCACCCGCCGCCCGCCGCGCGACCGCTTTAACGCCATGCTGTCGTTTTTGTATGCCATGTGGATGAACGACTGCCGCTCGGCGCTAGAGGCCGCAGGGCTTGACCCGCAGGTGGGCTTCTTGCATGCACTGCGCCCTGGGCGCGCTGCCTTGGCGCTGGATTTGATGGAAGAGTTTCGCCCCTGGGCTGACAGGCTGGCGTTGACCTTGATCAACCGTGGCCAGCTTGCGGCCAAAGACTTTGTGCTGCGCGAGGGCGGCGGTGTGTTGCTAGAGCCAGATGCGCGCAAAACCGTCGTAGTGGCCTACCAAGAGCGCAAGCGCGACGAGATCACCCACCCGCTGCTGGCGCAGAGCGTGCCGCTGGGCCTGGTGCCACTTGTGCAGGCGCGCTTGCTGGCCCGCGCGCTGCGCGATGCGGGCGCGCCGTATGTGCCGTTTGTGGCCAAATAGAAACTGGACATTAGAAAGGCGCTGCCCCATCATGCTGGTATTGGTGTGCTACGACGTAAGTACCGAGACCAAAGAAGGTCGCCGCCGCCTGCGCCGCGTAGCCAAGGTGTGCGAGAGCACGGGGCAGCGGGTGCAAAAATCGGTGTTTGAATGCCAGCTGGATGTGGCGCAGTTTGAGGGGCTGGAGCGTAAACTGCTGGCGGAGATTAACCCCCTGCAAGATTGCCTGCGGCTGTACCGCATACCTGAGACGCGCGGGTTTGAGGTGCTGGAGCATGGCACGTTTAAAGCGATCGACTTTGACGCGCCTTTGGTGATTTGATTTGTCTGGCGTGCTGTGGCGCATGCTGCGATAATTTCCATCGCGCGAACCCCAAGTGAAGAAAATTGCCTGCGCAGGTTCGCGCAAACGCTAAGCAATTGATTTTGATGGTTTTTTTGAAATACACTCACCTTGCTTTGGAACTAATCGGTACCCCCACCACGATGTTCGCGCAAATGCGCGCAAACTTTGTTGGGGGACAACGGTTTAGCGCGGAAGCGTTCGCCCGTCTTCACTGACGGGCGTGGATTGAAACCGCTGCCAGCGGTGGACTGACGGAACAGAAATACCGTTCGCCCGTCTTCACTGACGGGCGTGGATTGAAACGGCTCTATCGCTGGCATCAAATCCAGAGCTGGCGGTGTTCGCCCGTCTTCACTGACGGGCGTGGATTGAAACCGCCTGTATGCGTTTTATGTAGGCGGCTTTTTGCGTTCGCCCGTCTTCACTGACGGGCGTGGATTGAAACTCGAGCCCAAATCGGTCATTTGCAAGGCCCGAAAACGTTCGCCCGTCTTCACTGACGGGCGTGGATTGAAACATCCACTATTTCCCGCAGATGGAATAGTGCATCTAGTTCGCCCGTCTTCACTGACGGGCGTGGATTGAAACGCGGTCGAGGGCGAGGGCGCTGGCGCGGTCGAGGTGTTCGCCCGTCTTCACTGACGGGCGTGGATTGAAACA
>JAYVGI010000016.1:0-8549 GCA_043772355.1 Polaromonas sp. | reverse complement strand
GCCAACCCCTGCCAATACTTTTAAGGCCTCGGCCGCCTGTATGCTGCCGATGATACCGACCAGCGGTGCGAAAACACCCATGGTGGCGCACTGCGCTTCCTCAAACGTGCTTGTTTCCGGGAACACGCAGGCATAGCAGGGTGACTCTGCATCGCGCGGGTCATACACCGTTACTTGTCCATCAAAACGGATCGCCGCACCAGACACCAAAGGCTTGCCATGTTTGACACAGGCCCGGTTGATGGCGTGGCGGGTGGTGAAGTTGTCGCAGCAGTCCACCACTACGTCGGCCCGCGCCACCAGCTTGTCAAGCAGCGCCGCATCAGCGCGCTGGGTGATGCAAGTGACCTGCACCTCAGGGTTGATGGCTGCTATACTTTGGCTAGCGCTTTGCGCTTTGTTGATGCCAACGCGGGACAGGTCATGGGCTATTTGGCGCTGCAGATTGGTGATGTCCACCACGTCGTTGTCAACGATGGTGATATGGCCTACGCCTGCGGTGCCCAGGTACAGCGCTACGGGAGAGCCTAGGCCACCCGCGCCGATGACCAAGGCGTGAGAAGCGAGGAGTTTTTCCTGGCCGTCTACGCCGACTTCGTTGAGAAGAATGTGGCGGGAGTAGCGCAGGAGCTGGTCATCTGTCATGGTGACCTTGGTGTTTTTCTCGTGAAAAGCGAATGAAGCAACCGAAGAAGACTTGAGCTGGGACAGGACGAAAACGGGGAGCTAGTCAGTTGGGGACAGAGCAACGGGGCGGCTTACGCGCGTCCGTTGGTCTGCCCCACAATGTCGTTGGCTATTCCTTCTTCTCTTCCTTGCGCTCTGTCAATGTCTTGCTGGCCACTACAGTACCGCCTTTGAGCTTGCTGATGGCCTGGATAAGCTGGAAGTCTTTCTCACTGCCAAACTCGGGGACTTTGCGTTCGGTTTCGGGTTTTTTGTTGTACTCTTCCAGCCGCTTCCTGGCTTCTTCGCGGGATTTTTCTATCTCTTTTTGGCGTGCATCTTCGGCTGCCTTGTCTGCGGTGCTGCTGCCTTTGCCAGTGTCCAGGTGCTTGGTCAGGTCAGCCTCACGGGTGCGCAGGGCGGCAAACAGGTTGCCCTCGGCGGACTCGTCCACCATCACGTCGGGGATGATGCCCTTGGCCTGGATGGAGTTGCCGTTAGGCGTGTAGTAGCGCGAAGTGGTCAGCTTGATGCCGGTGTCGGGCCCCAATGGGCGCACCACTTGCACGCTGCCCTTGCCAAAGGTTTGGCTGCCCATGATAGTGCCGCGTTTGTAGTCTTGCAGCGCGCCGGCCACGATCTCGCTGGCCGAGGCCGAGCCTTCGTTGACCAACACTACCAAGGGCACTTTTTTGTAGATGCCTTTGGTGTTGGCAGTCAGGCGTTTGATCACGTCTTCGCCGCTGCGGCGGTAAAACTCGGGCGAGGCTTTGTAGACAAACTTGCTCTCAGCCAACTGCCCGTTGGTAGACACCACGGCCACGTTCTCGGGCAAGAAGGCTGCCGATATCGCTACTGCGGCGTCTAGCAAACCGCCCGGGTCGTTGCGCAGGTCTAGCACCAAGCCTTTGAGGTTGGGCTCGGCCTTGTAGGTTTCTTCCAGCTTGCGGGCAAAGTCGTCTACCGTCCGGTCCTGGAACTGGCTGACGCGCAGCCACGCGTAGCCGGGCTCCACTACTTTACTGCGAACTGACACGTTGCGGATTTCTTCGCGCGTGATGGTGACCGGGAACACGCGGTTGTTTTCCTCGCGCCGCAAAATCGTCAAAATCACTTTGGTATTGGGCTCGCCGCGCATGCGCTTGACCGCATCGTTAATCGACAGGCCTTTGACGGCCGTATCGTCAATCTTGGTGATCAAGTCATTGGGCTTGAGGCCTGCGCGGAAAGCCGGTGAGCCTTCAATGGGGGACACCACCTTGACCAAGCCGTCTTCCTGGCTGATCTCGATGCCCACGCCGACAAACTTGCCCGAGGTGCCTTCGCGGAATTCTTTAAAAGACTTTTTGTCAAAGTACTGGCTATGCGGGTCCAAACTGGCGACCATCCCGGTGATGGCCTCGGAGATCAGCTTTTTCTCGTCCACGGGCTCTACATAATCGGTTTTGATCATGCCGAACACCGCTGCAAGTTGTTGCAACTCTTCCAGTGGCAAGGGGGCCATCGCACGCTGCGCGACCGACTGCACCGAGATGGTGGTTAAAGCGCCCGCGACGGCACCCATGGTGACCCAGCCTGCGATTTTGAATTTCGTGTTCATGCAAATGACCCTGTTAAGCACTACTTTCTATAGCAGCAATATACACCTTGGAGCCGCTTAGCCGCCCCAGGTTCCCGTGAAAAATCCGCGAATACGCAGGTTTTTACGCTTTACCTTGGCTGGCCACCGCAGCAGCCGCCTTGGCTGCTGCCTCAGCGTCACCCAAATAGTAGTGGCGAATGGGTTTGAGGTTCGTGTCTAGCTCGTATACCAGTGGGATGCCGTTGGGTATGTTCACGCCCACAATGTCGTCGTCGCCAATGTGGTCCAGGTACTTGACAAGCGCGCGAATCGAGTTGCCGTGCGCAGCCACCACAATGCGTTTGCCAGCTTTGATGGCAGGGGCCATGGCCTCGTTCCAAAACGGCATCACGCGCTCCACCGTGTCTTTCAGGCATTCGGTCAGCGGAATGTCGCTGGGTTTGAGCTTGGCGTAGCGCACGTCGGCGCGCTCGCTGCGCGGGTCACTCGCCTCTAGCGCGGGAGGTGGCGTGTCGTAGGCGCGGCGCCATGCCAGCACCTGCTCGTCGCCATACTTCTTTGCGGTGTCGGCTTTGTTCAGGCCCTGCAGCGCACCATAGTGCCGCTCGTTCAGGCGCCAGCTGTGCACCACCGGCAGCCAGGTGCGGTCCATCTCGTCCAGGGTATGCCACAGGGTACGGGTGGCGCGTTTGAGCATGCTGGTGTAGGCCACATCAAACTCGTAGCCCTCGGCTTTGAGCAGTTGGCCAGCGCTCTTGGCCTGCGCTACGCCAGTGGGGGTCAGGTCTACATCGGTCCAGCCGGTAAAGCGGTTTTCCAGGTTCCAGGTAGATTCGCCGTGGCGGATGAGCACGAGTTTGTACATAAATTGTGTGGTGGAAAAGTGAAGAAAAAGTGACGAAAAACGAGCGTAGAAAGTGGTTAAAAACCGCTTCGCCGTGTTTGCAGCAGCTTCCATTTTAGAATACAGGGTTGGGCGCAGCGCCGTTTTTGGCCAGCGCAGGCTGTTTTTTTGGAATTTGAATGAAATTTATTGTGGATAACTGGATGCTGTTTGCCGTGGCCATTGGCTCAGGGTCAATGCTGTTTTGGCCTTTGGTCAAAGACTCGGTCGTAGGCGCAGGCGCGCTGTCGCCCGACGCTGCGGTACAACTGATGAACCGCGAAAAAGCCGTGGTGATCGACGTGAGCGAAGCCGAAGAATTTGCGGCCGGGCATATTGGCGGGGCGAAAAATATCCCCGTCAACGATATCGAGGCCAAACTGGCAGGTGCAGTGAAAAACAAAGCCTTGCCCCTGGTGCTGGTGTGCTCCACCGGTGCCCGCGCCAAGCGCGTCGAGGCCGAGGCTAAAAAGCTGGGTTTTGCCAATGTGCAGACGCTGGCCGGTGGCCTCAAAGCCTGGAAAGCCGCCAATCTGCCAATTGAAAAAGCCTAAGCCCCTCGTTCTTGATCTTAAGAGCACCGTGTTCTTGAGAGCCCCACTCAACACATTGAAGTTACCCCCCCCCCGGAGCCCCGCCATGCAAGCCGTCAAGATGTACACCACCGCCGTATGCCCCTACTGCGTTCGCGCCAAACAGTTGCTCAAAAGCAAAGGCGTAGAGCAGATCGAAGAAATTCGCATCGACACCAACCCCGAAGCCCTCAAAACCATGCTGGAAACTACGGGTCGGCGCACCGTGCCGCAAATCTACATTGGCAGCACGCATGTGGGCGGCTGCGATGATTTGATGGCTTTGGACAGCAAGGGGGGCTTGGTGCCTCTTTTGCAAGGTTGAATTGCTGCTTGAAGACTTGAATTCCAAATTCCAACTTCCGGACGCAGAGGGCGCAAAGGTTACGCAAAGGACGCAAAAGAAAACCAAAAAAACAATGATAGAAAAAATCTCCAAAAATTGATTTTCTTTTGATTCAATTTTTTGACTTTATTTTTGGTATTTTTTCTTCTCCCCTTTTGCGTTCTCTGCGTAACTTTTGCGCCCTCTGCGTTCCTGAAGTCCGACCCCGTCCTTTCCCTGAGATAATCCAAGATTGCCCGCACAAATGCGGGCTTTGTTTTGTAACTTTAACCAAGACCCCATCATGGCCGATACCCCTAACACCACCGCTCCTGACGCTAATGCCGCCCCTGTGTTCTCCATCCAACGCGTGTACCTGAAAGACATGTCGCTAGAGCAGCCCAATTCGCCCGCCATTTTGCTGGAGCAAGAGCAGCCGCAGATCGATATTCAGCTGGGTGTAGAGGCCTTGCCAGTGGCTGACGGTATGTACGAAGTGTGCGTGGTGGCTACGGTCACTACCACGATCAAAGACAAAACCGTATTTTTGGTAGAAGCCAAGCAAGCCGGTATTTTTGAAATCCGCAACCTGCCCGCTGACAATTTAGGCCCCATCTTGGGCGTGGCTTGCCCGCAGATCGTCTACCCGTACCTGCGCGCCAGCGTGGCCGACCTGATCACCCGCGCAGGCTTTCCGCCGGTGCATTTGTCAGAAATCAACTTCCAGGCGATGTACGAGTCGCAGCAGGCGCAGAACGCGGCCCAGCAGCCACCTTCTTCGATCATTACGCAGTAATTTTGTGCTCCGCAAACGCAGTTTGCATGCAATTTAGCGCTCTAGCCCTTTAAAATATTGCGGGAGCAGCTATGAAAATTATAGTTATCGGTGCGGGTGCCTGGGGCACTGCCTTAGCCATCAGTGCCGCGCCGCGCCATGCCATTACCTTGCTGGCACGCGATGCAGCGCAGGCCAGCGCCATGCAGGCCAGTCGCAGAAATGCACGCTACCTGCCCGGCGTGCAGTTGCCAACATCCATCACGATCACAGCGCTTTCAAATCCGGCGGATACCCCGTCATCTGGCGCACCACACCTCGCAACCAAGCGCTTGCACCCCACGCTCGCTGCGCACGACCTGGTGATCATCGCCACCCCTCTGGCAGGCCTGCGCGAATGGCTGGTTCAACTGGCCGATGTGCAACAACCCATCGCTTGGCTGTGCAAAGGTTTTGAGCACAGCGGCCTGCTAGCCCATGAAATATGTGCGCAAGCAGCTCCTGGTTTGGTAGCGGGTGTGCTCAGTGGCCCCAGTTTTGCGCAAGAGGTAGCCCATGCCCAACCGACGGCTTTAGTCGCCGCCAGCGCACACCCCGCCGTGCGCGACGCGCTGGTGGAGGCCTTTCACACCAGCAGCCTGCGCGTCTATGCAGGCGACGATATTGTCGGTGTCGAAGTAGGTGGCGCGGTTAAAAACGTGTTGGCCATCGCCACCGGCCTGTGCGACGGCTTGCAGCTGGGCCTGAACGCCCGCGCCGCCCTCATCACACGCGGCCTGGCCGAGATGACGCGGCTGGGCGTGGCACTGGGTGCCAAGGCCGAGACCTTCATGGGGTTGTCCGGCTTGGGCGACCTGGTGCTGACCGCCACCGGTGATTTAAGCCGTAACCGCAAGGTAGGCCTGCTGCTGGCCCAAGGCCAGTCGCTGGCACAGGCTACCTCTTCCCTGGGCCATGTAGCCGAGGGCGTGCTGTGCGCCCGCGCGGTAGTGCAGCGTGCGCGCAGCCTGGGGGTGGACATGCCGATTGCGCAATGCGTGGTGGCGCTGCTGGACGGCGCTATTGCACCTGCACAGGCCGTGGCCATGCTGATGGGGCGTGAGCCTACGGCTGAGACGGCCGCTTAGCGCAAAGACCACCCCTAAGAGTGGTGCATCCAGTCGAACACTCGGCCCAGCAGGCTCAGTCAATTTTGATGTTTTTAGCTTTAATCAAGCTGCCCCAGCGCTTGATCTCCGCCGCCACAAACTGCCCTGCCGCCTCGGGCGTGGTGGCAAAAGGCTCAAAGCCTTCGCGGCTAAAGCGCTCACGCAGTTCAGGTGACTGCACCACCTCATTGAGCGCGGCGTTAATGCGCAGCACCACGTCACGCGGCATATTGGCCGGGCCAAACACGACAAACCAGGTAGTAAACGCATAGTTGGCCAGCCCCGCCTCGGCCATGGTGGGCACGTCGGGCAGCAGCGGGCTGCGCTTGGTGCCCGTCACCGCCAGCGCCCGCACGCTGCCTGCGCGCACATGCTGCAAGGTGGCCGACAGCACGGGGAAACTCATGTCCACTTGGCCGCCAATGGTGTCTTGCAGCGCCGGGCCACCGCCGCGGTAGGGCACATGGGTGATGAACGTGTTGCTGATGTCTTTGAACAGCTCGGCGCTCAGGTGGAAGGTGGATCCACCGCCCGCAGACGCGTAGTTCAGCCGGCCCGGCTTGCTCTTGGCCAGCGCAATCAGCTCGGCCACGTTTTTGGCGGGCGAATTCTTCGGCACGATCAGTACATGCTGCGAGGTGGCCACCATGCCAATGGGGGTGAAGTCTTTGAGCGTATTGCCACTGGCCGTCTCAAACGGCATGCTGGCAAAAAAGCTCGGGTTGCTGGCCATGCTCACCGTGTTCAGCCCCAGCGTGTAGCCATCAGGCCGCGCCTTGGCAATCGCCTCCATGCCAATATTGCCCGACGCCCCGCTGCGGTTGTCCACGATCATTTGCACGCCCAGCTTGCGGCCCAGGGGCTCGGCAATGATGCGGGAGGTAATGTCTACACTGCCGCCGGGTGGGAACGGGGCTATCAGCTTGATGGGCTGGCTGGGGAAGCTTTGCGCTTGCACGCTCAGGTGCAGGCCCGGCACCGAAGCGGCCAAGCCTGCTGCCACTATATTTCTACGCAACATGGTTGTGTCTCCGTTTTATGAAAACGAATTATCGGTGACGGCGAGGAGTTGGGTGCGTTCGGAAGGGGAGGAATAGCTTGGTATTTCTTTTCTTACTTCAAGGTTGTGTGACTTTGCAGTGGCCTGAAGAGAGCTAGGCTGCCCTGGCTGGCTTGCGGCAGCTCGGGAACTTGGGCTGCAAAAATATTGCGAAAACACGCGGGCCACTTGGTAGATATCTGGAGATGGTCACCGCGCCTTTCTCCATATTTTTCATCCCAAGCACGCCGAACTACCGCTGAACTGGCGTTGTCCCGTTCCGTTATGCGCTGAGGTGTCGCGTTTTCATCCTTTGCGGGTAAGGCAAGCCTGACGTTCGAGCTAAGCGGGCGCCAACGGCAGGACGCCAGGCCCGGGCCTGGTGGCCTGCCGTTGGTGCTCCGCTTTAGTGATGGGGTTAGGCATCACTCGCGGAAGACTCGCTCTTGGAACGGTGGAAGTGAGTGCAATGGCCTCCCGTACAGGTGCAGGTGAAAGGTAGCTCCAGGCCCGACCACTTCGGTCGCATGAACTACTGATTCTGTAAGGGCGATGTAGTCGCCAGCACCGATGTGCCTACTTCGATGACGACAAACGTCACGGCTTTCGGTTGAGGTTACCTCATAGAAGATGTTGTTCTCGATGCCTCTGATCCCTGCGATAACTGCCCATGTCTTGTGCTCGTGTGGTGCGCTAGAGACGCCCGCACCGTCAGACACCAGGTAAAGGGCTGGTCCGTCTTGGCCTACTTGGGCGAGAAGGTATTGGCGTTCCTCGCCGGGGCTGGATTCAGAGGCGTGGATCTTGGCCCAGTCAAATTCGCTCGCGAGTTGGTTCAACTCGGTGGCAATCTTGTCGAGAACGCTTTCGGAAACGGCTGGGTATCTGACCGCGAGGTCGTCGATCCAGATCTGGCATTCGAAGGTGGGAACGCGCAACATTCTGATGGTGACGCCTAACGTGAAGCCCCCCTGCGACCCGCAGGGGCGCCCGCGTTGGACGGCAGGTTAAGTTGCGGGGCGAACACCTTTTTGTGCCAGTACATGATTGGCGCGGCAAACCACGCCTCATTAGCCGTGTTTCTAAACTGCGCCAACTGTTTCATTGGGATGTTGTAGCGCCAGAAAAGTGCAAGCAAGTCGCGTAACGAGTCTTCGGAAATTCGACGCGACTTCACGACAAGAGTGTCTTGCTCCCAGCGAACAAAGCATGCTATCTCCGCTGCCCATTGAAATAGATGCTTCTCGTCAAGTTGTGAACCGAAGCGAACGCCTGAACAGTTGAGATAAACCATGGAGCAATTTAACGAATATCGTTTATCTGTCGCGAGACCAAGCTGAAAGAAATCAAGAGCGCCTCCTGCGACAAATAAACCATTTTGGACTGAACCACGCGAGGTGGTTGCGGGTAAGGGGGATGAAATCTTCAGCCCGCACCATGGAACAAATTATGACCCGCATTGGCGTACTTTGGAGTCAGCAAAGCGCGCCAATGCTTTTTCGATGCGTGTCCAAAAATTGGCTTCAAAAGTAAACGGTTTAAAGTCATCCTGCCAGATG
>JAYVGI010000015.1:0-2147 GCA_043772355.1 Polaromonas sp. | reverse complement strand
TTCTACATCATTAATGTCTAGGCGCGGAGCCGCAGACAGTGCTGTAGCACGGCAAGGCGACGCAACAACGACAGTAATGATTTAGAAATGGAATAAGGTTACGCAAAGGACGCAAAAGAACAGCCAAGAAGAAGTCAAAAAACTCATTGGAATTTTTTGGTTTTCTTTTGCGTCCTTTGCGAGTTTTTGCGTCCTCTGCGTCCGGAAGTCCGCCTTCATAGTTGTTAGAGTGTTCACATCCGTGCCACTCCAAACTGCATAGCCCGCAGCTGCGCCTTCTCAGCAGCTACGCACATCTCCAGGCACTGCGTCAGCACAGCCCGCGTATCGCGCGGGTCAATCACGCCGTCGTCTAGCAATAGGCCAGAGGTGTAGAAAGCATCGGATTGAGAATTAAACAGCGACACGATTTGATCGAACTGGGCTTTGGATTTCTCAGCATCCGGCGCAATACCTTTGCGTGCCATGGCTGAATCAGTGACGATCTGCATGGTGCGGGCGGCTTGCTCGCCGCCCATCACCGAGGTTTTGGCGTTCGGCCAGCTGAACAAGAAGCGCGGTGCAAAGCCGCGCCCGCACATGCCGTAGTTGCCTGCGCCAAAGCTGGCTCCGCACTGGATGGTGATTTGCGGCACGCTGGCGTTCGTCACCGCCTGGATCATCTTGCTGCCATGCTTGATCATGCCGCCTTGCTCGCTACCCACGCCCACCATATAGCCCGTAGTGTTTTGCAGGTAGATGATGGGATGGCCTAGTTGGCACATCCACTGGATAAAGTGCGTCGCCTTGTTGGCACCGGCCACGTCGATCGGCCCGTTGTTGCTGATGATGCCCACCGCGTGCCCACCGATGCGCGCCTGTACGCACAGCGTAGCAGCGCCGTAGAGGGCTTTGAACTCCAGCAGCTCAGATGCATCGACAATGCGCGCCATCACCTCCCGCATGTCGACGGGCTGGCGCAGATCATCGGGCATCAGGGCGAGTAAATCGTCGGCTGGAAGGGCGGGCAGGCTGGGCTCACTCCAGCCTGATCGCACTGATGTCGAAGACTTCATACTCGCAGGCCCTTCGACAGGCTCAGGGTGAGCGGAGCGGGAGTGCTCAGAGTGACCGGAATGGGTGTTCCAGCTGAGGTTTGATATGACCTGCTTCAATATGCCAATAGCATGCCTATCGTCCTCAGCCAGGTATTCGCCCAAGCCAGACACCGTCGAGTGCATCTCCGCCCCACCCAGCTCTTCCTCCGTCGCCACTTCACCCGTAGCCGCCATCAACAAAGGTGGCCCCGCCAGGAAGGCGCGTGAACGCCCGCGCACCATGATGACCACATCCGAGAGGCCCGGCATGTACGCGCCGCCCGCCGTACCCGAGCCGTGCTGAATGGTGATGACCGGGATGCCCGCGCTAGACAAACGCGCCAGGTTACGAAACAGCGCGCCGCCTTGCACAAAGCCCTCGACCTTGTAGCGCATCAGGTTCGCGCCCGCGCTTTCTACTAAGTGGATAAAGGGCAGCTTGTTTTGCAGCGCGATCTCTTGCAGGCGCAAAATTTTGTCCAAGCCCATCGGGCCAATAGCCCCCGCATCAATCCCAGAATCGCTAGCCACCAGCATGCAGCGCGTGCCCTCGATAAAACCAATGCCCGCCACCATGCCGCCACCGGGCACCGACTTGGTCGGGTCTTTGCTATCCTGCATATAGCCTGCGAGTGAACACAGCGGCAAGTAGGGCGTACCGGGGTCAAGCAAGAGCGCCACGCGCTGGCGCGGCAGCAACTGGCCGCGCTTGTCAAACACGGGTTTGGACAGTGCAGATGCGTCTGCCGAGCGCTGCTCTAGCGCACGCAACTGCGCCATGCGCGCCAGCATCGCATCACGGCGTGCGATGGCCTGCGGGCCGGCAGCATTCCATTGAGTTTGAAAAGTCATGGGTATTGCGTGTGCGAAATGGGTTGAGCAATGATATGAAGCGTATACCGTCAGAGGACTGATGGAAGGGATACCTCAGATGCCCTCACCCCAACCCTCTCCCGCAAAGCGGGAGAGGGAGCCAGAAGCGGCCTGACTTAACTCTCCTCGGGAACCAGAAGCGGCCTGACTTAACTCTCCTCGGGAACCAGAAGCGGCCTGACTTAACTCTCCTCGGGA
>JAYVGI010000014.1:0-17118 GCA_043772355.1 Polaromonas sp. | reverse complement strand
TTCTACATCATTAATGTCTAGGCGCGGAGCCGCAGACAGTGCTGTAGCACGGCAAGGCGACGCAACAACGACAGTAATGATTTAGAAATGGAATTACTGGTTCACATTCACCGCGCCGGTGCGCACCCCACGCAGCCAAATGTCTTGCGCGCGGGCGACCATTTTCTCCAGGCTGTCGTCCTCCCCTTCGCTGACCACCGCACACGGGGTGATGGCCACAAACATCTCTTGTTGGCGCGGGCCAAAGGGCAGTTGCACCGGGCGGCCAAAAGCCTCCTCCAGCATGTGCACGACGGGCAGGCGCTCCAGCCATGGCACCAATACCACCCAGTCGCCTTGCGCATTGCGCGAAACCACAGCATCGCCAGGCAACGCGGTGCTCAGTTGCAGCGCCATATCGCGCAGGGCCTGGTTTTGCAGTTGCAGGGAGTATTTGGCCGAAAAATCGCTGCTACGACCGCTCACATCGATCGCGTCGTGCCAGGCGGACGGCAAGGGCAAAAGCACCAAGGTGCAAGGCTTGGACTCTTGCGCGCACAAGCGCAGCAGGCGCGCACCATAGCGCGCCAGTCCATGCTCGTTGTAGGCCAGGCTGGCCACATCGCGGCGCATGCGGTCAACGCTGAGCTCCACCTGGCGCAGCACCACGCCAAAGCGGCCAGACAATACGCACATGCCCGCCAGCAACACGCCACGCAAAACAAACACCTCTGTGGGCTGCGGCCCCGGCCCCTGCCAGCCGGTAGCAAAATACACCGCCAACAGGCACACCGTGAAGCCGACCAACAAAGCCGTGTCCATCAGCAGTGGGTAAGCCACGGCCATCAGCAATAACAAGTACATAAACGGTCCGGCACTGCCGCCTGAGCGGGGGGCGACATAGATCCATGCCACGAGCAGCAGCACCACCGCCGCACCCGCAGCCCACTGGGTTTGGTTGCGCGCAGGGTGGTAGCGGCGCCACACGGCCATGCCTATCAGGCCTGTGCAGGCCAGCATGATCTCGCGCGCGCCGTGCAATGCCAGCGCCGTCACCAGCAGGCCATACACGCCACAAAACATCAGCAGCCAGACCTCCAGGCTTTCAAATTTGCGCGGCACCAAATAGGCCAAAATTTTGCGATCTGGATCCATCTGCGTGCTGGCAAACTCGGCCGCAGGCTGGGTGTTGTTCCACCCGTTCAGTTTTAAAAAAGACAGCATCGTTACGCGGTACGCCGGTGGGCCCTCATTCGCGCCGACAAGCCGTAGACAAAAATAAAAACCGAAGCTTACCCGGCTACTGCTCCCGCCTCGCGTGAAAATTACTTACCCGCAACTTAAAGTAATATTTTTCGCCCCGTCACTAAACCTTTGGAATCCATCTTCGGCGCGCTATTGCGGTATTTTGTTGTAAAAAACTTACACAATACGATTGGCCTGGCGCTCAAAATAATTAGCCTTGTAGGCGCAATGGCCCTGCAGGACGGCCCACCCACTGCACAGCAGGTAGGCCAGCGGAAAGAACACGCCCCACTGCATGGCCTGCTCCACATGCACCAGCTCGTGCGCCAACGTGCGCTCCAGCGCCTGTGCGTCGCGTGCGAAAACGCAGCAGCCCACCGCCATGGCATCCATTTCACCAAAGGGATGGTGCTTGAGCAGCCATCCAGCGGGTGCGCCATACGCTATAAATACAGGAGCTTCCCCCAGAACATTGATGCTGGCTAATGCCCTATTGGACGCAAAAAACCGCATTCCCAGCCACAGCGGCAGGCCGCACAACGTGAGTGGCAGGGCCCACAGCCACAGGGCTGCGCGCAGCGCACAGCGAAGGGTGGGGCGACGGGCCAGGCGAAGGCGGCTCATGCCCAGCTCAAACTGGGCCGCGCAATGGGGTGGGCCATTTCATACGCCCGCGCCGCGCGCAGCACCAGCGCGTCGCCAAACATGGGGCCCACCAACTGTAGACCCATAGGCAGGCCCGCAGACGTGAGGCCACAGGGCATAGAGCAGGCGGGCTGCTGCGTGAGGTTAAACGGGTAGCTAAAAGGGGTCCAGCCCAGCATAGCCTCGGGGCTCATGGGGGAATGGCCTGCGGGCTTGGCCTCGAAGGCGGGGATGGACACTGCGGGGGTCAGCAGCAGGTCGTAGCGCTGCATAAACTGGCGCATATGGCTGCCCAGTGCGCCGCGCCGCATGTGCAAACGCTGGACATCCAGGGCGCTGATCTGCGCGCCAATTTCGGCCTGGGCCTTGAAGTCGGGGTCGGTCACGGCTTGCTGGGTGGGGCTGAGTGTGTTCCACACCGTCCAGGCACCTACAAACCACAGGCCCGTGGTGATGTCCAGCGGGTCTTCAAAGCCGGGGTCTACCTGCTCCACCAGCGCCCCCAGCGCTTCAAATTGCATAGCTGCTTGCGCAATAGCAGCAGCGATTTCCGGGTGAATATTATTTGCAAAACCGAGTGTGGGGGAGTAGGCGATGCGCAGGCCTTTGACCCCTTGTTCCAAATTCTTCAGGTAGTCCATGCCGTCATAGGGCAGGGACGTCCAGTCGCGGGCGTCGGGCTGGGCCAGCACGTTCATCATCAGCGCGGCATCTTGCACGCTCATGGTGTGCGGGCCCAAATGCGCCACGCTGCCAAAGGGCGAGAGCGGGTAGGCGGGCACGCGGCCAAAGCTGGGTTTGAGGCCAAAGTTGCCGCAAAAGGCTGCGGGTATGCGCACACTGCCCGCGCCGTCGGTGCCCACGCTGAGCGGCCCCATGCCTGCAGCCACCGCCGCCGCAGTGCCGCCGCTGCTACCGCCCGGGGTTTTAGTGGTGTCCCAAGGGTTGCGGGTAATGCCAGTGCGCGGCGAGTTGGTCTCGCCCTTGCAGCCAAACTCGGGCGTGCTGGTTTTGCCCAATAGCACTGCGCCCGCTTCTTTGAGCCGCGCGGTCACGGGCGCGTCCACATCCCACACCTGCTTTTCGTCCACCGTGTGGCTGCCACGCAAGGTGGGCATGCCTGCAGTCAAGATCAAATCTTTGATCGAGGTGGGCACGCCTTCCAGCGTTTTAATTGCTGTGCCTTGCTTGCGGTGGGCTTGCCACACCGCTTCACTTTTAATAGCTGCTTGCGCAGATGATTCTTGGGCTAAGTGGCAAAAGGCTTTTAAAGTGGGGTTGAGCTGGTCAATCCGCTTTGTCACTGCCGCATGCGCCTCTACGGGCGAGGCTTGGCCGGTTTGGTAGAGGTGTAGTAGCTCAGTGGCGGTGCAGTCGGCTAGGTTGGTTGTCATGGTGCTAAGACTCCTGGAAATTTAATTAGGGGACTGAATACGGGTACCGAACGCAAAGAAGAGAAAAAATAGAATCGAAATTATGAATTTCGATTTTTATCTTATTTATGTCTTATTTTCGGTTTTCTTTTGCATCCTCTGCGTAACCTTTGCGACCTCTGCGTTCCGGCCAAGTCCGCTTTCGTCCTCAGCCATTCACCCAAAAAAGCAAACTCATACACACCTCATGCAATCGGCAAACTGGCAGACACGACTAGCCTCTGCCACGGCAAATCCGCCGGGTCGGCGGCCATCGGGCCAGCGGCTTTGGCGACGATGATGTCTGTGGCGGCATTAGCCACGAGGGGTGTGAAGTCAGCGCGGAAATGGTTGGAGCTTTTCACTACGATGATCTTCATGGCCTCGGGTTCGATGCCCACCATGCGAAACAGCTGGCGGTCGAGCATTTGCTTTTTGCCGCTGGTCACCACGATCAAAATGCCCTCAACCTCCAGACACACCGTGGGGCCCAGGTGCACCGTCACGCCGGTCATCATCGGCCCGGTGAGAGTGCAACTGCCGTCGCTCACGGCCAGCACCTTAAAGTCAGCTTGCAGGGGTGGGTCGCTAGGCTGGCCGGTGAAGGTGGGCACGGCTTTGCCTAACGATAAGTGCAATGCAGTCGCTATATTATCAGTAGCTGCTAGCGCAACATTCTCCTTGGCTATTGGCCTATTTTGCATAAATTGTGTGGCTAGCAGCGCGGCTTCGGGGTCAAACACCAAGCCCAGCGCCACTTGGCGTGGAAAGCGTTTGCCCACACCCTGGCGCAGCAGCTCGTGCAGCATGCCGGTCGTGTTGCTGTCGCCACCCGCGCCAGGGTTGTCTTGGGTGTCGGCTATCACCACCGGCGTATGCGACCGCGCTGCCTGCTCCACTGCGCGCTGCACTGCCAAGGGCGCGTCCAGCACGCCAGGGTTCCATTGCTGGGAGGGCGCGGCGCTGGCGTAAAGAGCCTTGACTGCTTGCTGCGCTGGTTCGGTGTTTGCACCGTAGCCCCACACCATGGGCGCGCATTCGTCAAAGTCTGCCGCCGGAAAGCCCATGCAAAAACTCAGCACGGTGCCGTGCTCTTCGTCCAGCGCAGCCAGTTGGTCGTACACACCCTTGGCCGGTTGCATCCAGGTGCTTTGCGCGTTGAGCGGGATGAGGTAGGGCACGCGCATGGCATGCATCGGCTCTTTGCTGCCGCGTGCGATGCGCCGCGCCAGCAGGTCCGCTGCCAACGCGCCAGTTTTAGCCATGTCAATATGCGGGTAGGTACGGTAGCTGACCATCGCGTCGGCCAGCGCCAGCATGCGCTGCGTCACATTGGCATGCAAGTCCAAGCTCACCACAATGGGCAGGCCATCCCCCACGGTGGCGCGAATGCGCGCGATCAACTCGCCCTCGGTGTCGTCAACCTGCTGGGCGACTGCCGCGCCGTGCAGGTCAAGGTACACCGCGTCCAGCCCGGTCTTCAGTGCGGCACGCACGTCCTCGCAGATCTCGTTGGCAATACGCTCGAAGGCCTCGGTGGTGACGTAGCTGGAGGGCGCAGCACCTGCCCACAGGGAGGGTATGCATGTCCATCCTCTGGCGGTGGCTGCGTCGATAAAACCGCCTATCGGAATATTCACCCCAGCAAACTTGGCCTGCATAGCCGCGCCGCGAATGTAGGCCGGAAAGGTATGCCCCGCAGTGAAGGCCGCCCAGTCGGCCAGCGAGGGTGCAAAGGTATTGGTTTCGTGCTGGTAGCCAGCGATGAGGATGTTCAAAGTAAAGCTCTCATTCTTTTTGAAGGAACCGTCACTAACTAGGGGTGGTGTCTTCGAGTTTGTAGTTTACCTGCGGATGGCTGCTGTGGGCCTGGGCTTGTTCTGGTTTTGTGCAGGAGTAGGTCCGGGGGCGCACTCGATGTCTTGTACGGGAGCAGGCCGACGGCGTACTCAGCTAATGGAGACACGCTCGATGTTTTGTACGGGAGCAGGCCGACGGTGTGCTCAGCTGCGCGGCTGTCCCCCGTTGCGGCCTAGGGCCGCTGCCTCCTCCTTGATGCCGCTGCGCTGAGTACACCGCCGACCAGCTCTCGCGAAGTGGTTGGCGATCCATCGCTGTGCCCCGACCAAACCACTACGCAGCTCTGGCACTTGGGTAGTGCACAGCTCCGCGGCATCAAGGAGGAGCCCGAAGGGCGGGGGACAGCCGCGCAGCTGTGCACGCCAAGTGCCAGAGCGAGCACAGAGCTGGAGTCCGTTCCGAAGCTTAAGCACCAATGCGAGCACAGAAGGGGAGTCGCGACCCATGCCTATGCACCAATCTCCTTAGGCGCAGCGGCAAACAAAGTGCGCGTGTAGTCCTGCTGCGGATGGGCATACAACGCCGCAGTGCGGCCCTGCTCTACGATGCGGCCCTGGTGCATCACGATCACGCGGTCGCACAGCTGGGCGGCTACCCGCAGGTCGTGGGTGATGAAGAGCAGCCCCAAGCCCAGCTCGGCCTGCACTTCGCGCAACAAGTTCAAAATCTGCGCTTGCACACTCACGTCCAGCGCGCTCACCGCCTCGTCGGCTACCAGTACTTGCGGTTTGCAGGCCAGTGCGCGGGCAATCGCCAGGCGCTGGCGCTGGCCACCGCTGAATTGGCTGGGGTAGCGCTGCAAACTCTCTACCGGCAACCTTACCTTTTGCATCAATTGCTCTGTTAGCTCCGTAGCTATTGCGCGAGAAGCTCCGAAGTTCATAGCACCTTCGATGATGCTGTCGCCCACTTTGCGCCGTGGGTTGAGCGAGCGATTGGGGTCCTGGAACACCACCTGGATGTGGGAGCGCAGGGGGCGCAGTTGGCTCTCGGCTAGCGTGCACACTTCGTCTGCACCCCAATACACACTGCCTACCGTAGGGTCAATCAAGCGAATGATGCAGCGGGCCAAGGTGGACTTTCCGCTGCCAGACTCGCCCACGATCCCCAGCGTCTCGCCTGCGCGCACTTCCAGCGCAGCATCTTGCAGGGCCTGGGTGTTGCGGGCGCGGCCTAGCCAGTCTCTGCTGGTATAGGTTTTGCCTACGCCGTGCGCTCTGACGCGTGGCTCGCCGGTGGGCTCGGGCTTGGCGGGCGGCGGGGTCATGCTGGGCACGGCCGCCAGGAGCATCTTGGTGTAGTCGGCCACTGGGCGGCGCAGCACCTGGTCGGCCTCGCCGTATTCCACTGCGCGGCCTTGGTGCATCACCAGCACCTGGTCCGCTATCTCGGCCACCACGCCCATGTCGTGGGTGATGAAGAGCACGGCGCAGCCTTGTTCGTGTTGCAGGTCGGCGATCAACCGCAGAATTTCTTTTTGCGTGGTCACGTCCAGCGCGGTGGTGGGCTCATCACAAATCAACAGCGCGGGCTTCAATATCGCGGCCATGGCGATGACGATGCGTTGGCGCTGGCCACCGCTGAGCTGGTGCGGGTAGCTGCGCACCATGCGCGCGGGCTCGGGTAGCTTGACGCGCTCCAGTATGGCTAGCACTTCAGTGCTTCGCCTAGTGGCGCTCCAATCGGTGTGCGTGCGCAGCAGCTCGTCGATCTGGTCGCCGCAGCGCATCACCGGGTTCAGCGCCGTCATCGGCTCCTGGAACACCATGCCCATGGACTTGCCACGCAGGTCGCGCAGGCGTTTCACGGATACTTTCATGAGATCCAAACTCTCTGATCGGTCTGAGCTTGTCGAAGACATCCCGGACATTGAGGCAAGCTCAGTGTGAACGGTGGAGGGTCGGTTGCCAATAGTCAGTTGGATGCTGCCGCTGGCCACTTTCAGTTCTTTGGCCAGCAGCCCCATCACTGCGGTGGCCATCACCGATTTACCCGAGCCCGACTCGCCCACTACGCACAGTGTTTTACCGGCTTCGATCGTCAAAGAAACACCGTCGATGGCCAAGGCGCGGTCTGCACCTGCGGGCAAGGCCACGCTCAAATTGTCGATGCGCAAAACCGGTGATGAAGTGTTCATGGGCAACGTGCTGGTTCAGCGCTTGGAAAACTTCGGGTCCAGCACATCGCGCAGCCCATCGCCCAGCAGGTTGATGGCCAGCACCGTGGGCACGAGGAACATGGCGGGGAATAGCACGTTGCCGGGGAACTGGCTGAACTGCACGCGCCCCTCGGCCATGATGTTGCCCCAGGTGGGAATGTCTGCTGGAAGACCCAGGCCAAGAAAACTCAGCACTGCCTCGGTCAGCACGGCAGCAGCAGCCACGAAGGTGCCCTGCACGATCAAGGGGGCCATAGCGTTGGGCAAAATGTGCCGCCACAAAATCACATGCGTAGGCGTAGCCAGGGCCTTGGCGGCTTCGACAAACGGCTCTTCGCGCAAAGTGAGCACCAGCGAGCGCACCAGGCGGGTGACACGCGGAATCTCGGGGATGGCGATGGCGACCACTACCGTCCACAGTTGCGCGCCCAGTGCTGCCACCAAGGCGATGGCGAGCAGAATGGAGGGGATGGCCATCAGACCGTCCATAAAGCGCATCAGCACGGCATCGACCACCCGGAAGTAGCCTGCCAGCATGCCCAGCAGCGCGCCGATGCCAATGGCCACCACGGCGGTGGTCAGGCCAATGGTGAGCGAGACGCGGGTGCCGTAGAGCACGCGGCTGTAAATGTCGCGGCCAAAGCTGTCGCTGCCAAACCAGAAGGTGTGCGCCACCGTGCTGCCGTCTAGCAGCGCAAAACTGCCGCGCAGACCCACGGCGTTGTTGATGTTGGACGAGTCCATGGCCGCAGGGTCTAGGGTGCCCAGCCACGGTGCCAGTAACGCGACAACGATCAGCACGCCCAGTACGCACGCGCCTACGCGTACGGTGGTATTTTTGGCCAGTTGTTGGAGGGTACTCATGAATTTTGAGTCTCTCGGAATTTACGGCACCCTTGCGTTTGGATTTTTGTGCGTACAGACAGTTGGACTTTTGTACGCCCCGGCACTTGGGGTGATTGGCTACGCGGCTGTCCCCCGTGGCGGCCTAGGGCCGCTGCCTCTTCCTTTATGCCGCTACGCCAATCACCCCAAGCGCCGGGGCGGCGAGCATGGTGGGTGAACAAAGGTGGTATTCCTTTCGCCCTCCCTGTGTCTAGCATGGTCGGCTTGCATCGGTCAAACGCCCGCCAACCTTGCAAGATCAGGTCGGTGGTGCGCTCAGCGCAGCGGCATAAAGGCGGAGTCGCTGGCCATAGGCCAGCACGGGGGACAGCTGCGGAGCTGAGCGCACCGCCGGCCTGATCCCGCGAAGCAGATCCCAGTGACAAAAAGGACGAAGCAAAAAAGTTCATCATCAGTACCGAATGCGCGGATCCAAAAACAGATACGACACATCCACCAGCAAGTTAATGCCCACATAAGCCACGCTGAACAGCAGCACCAAGCCTTGAATCACAGGAAAGTCGCGGTTCAGCACGGCATCCACGGTGAGCGAGCCCAAGCCCGGAATCGCATACACCGTCTCGGTCACCACCACCCCGCCAATCAAGAGCGCCACCCCGATGCCGATGACGGTGACGATGGGCACCGCCGCGTTGGCCAGCGCGTGGCGCAGCAGCACGGCAGACTCGGTGATGCCTTTGGAGCGGGCGGTGCGGATGTAGTCCTCTGTCAAAGCTTCTGAGACGCTAGCCCTCGTAACCCTTGCAATCAATGCTACATAAATAGTAGCCAACGTACACCACGGCAGCACCAGTTGCTGCAACCACGGCCACACGCCCTGCCCTATGCGCTTGTAGCCCTGCACCGGGAAGATGTCGAGCTGAATGGCAAACAGCCAGATCAACGCATAGCCCGTCACAAACACTGGCACAGAGAACCCCGCCACAGAAAACGCGCTTAAAAATCGGTCCAGCCAGCCGCCCATGCGCCACGCTGCCAGCGTGCCCAACGGCACTGCCACCAGCACCGCCAGCGTGATGGTGCCTGCGGCCAAGGACAGCGTGGGCTCAATGCGTTGCAGCACCAACTCTTTCACGGGTTTGTTAAGGTAATAGGAATAGCCAAAATCGCCTTGCAGCACATTGGTGATCCAGATCCAAAACTGCGTGAGCGTCGATTTGGTCAGGCCCAAGGTTTCGCGGATGCGCTCAATGTCTTCGTTGGTCGAGTTGTTGCCTGCGATCACCGCCGCAGGGTCACCAGGGGTGAGGCGCAGAATTAAAAACACGATGATGGCCACCACCAGCAATACTGGAATGGTGGCCAAGAGACGTTGAAGGAGAAAGCGCAGCATCTAAATCGTCATGTCAGAGTACAAGCCGACATCTTGCCCCAAGCTGCGGGATAGGCATCAGGAAATTCGCTGACCTAACTCCCTCACCCTCTGGGAGAGGGCTGGGGTGAGGGCCAGCGTGATCACTCACGCAAAGACAGGAGCACAACCGCGTCATTCAATCTACAACTCAGTTGCTCTTGGACATATTCCAGTACACCTGCGCGCCCGAGGCCACCATGCCGCTGATATTTTTACGCAGCGCTGCGGGGTTGATGTACTGGCCTAGCTGCACATGGGTGGCAGTTTCCATGGCGCGCAACTGGATTTGTTCGGCGATTTTCTTTTTGTCTGCATCGGTAGCGGCCTGGGCAAATTTGGTCTTCAACTCGTCAATTTGCTTGTCGTCTTGCCAGCCAAACCAGCCTTTGTCACCTGCCGTGTTCATCATGGCCATAGTCAGGGGGTTCAAGATATCGCCTGCGGTCCATGCCGTCATAAAGGCGTTCCAGCCACCGTCCTTGGGCGCATCCTTTTTGGCGCGGCGCGCCAGCAGGGTGGCCCAGTCCATTTGTTGCATGTCCACTTTAAAACCAGCGGCCTCTAGCTGTTGTTTGGCGACCAAGGGGATTTTGGCGATGGCGGCCAAATCGGTGGGGCGCATCAGCACCACGGGGGTGCCGTCGTAGCCAGCATCTTTGAGCATTTGCGCGGCCTTTTTAGGGTCGGCCATGCCGGTGTAGATACCTGTGTTGTCACTGGCAAACGGTGTACCGCAGGGGTACATGCTCTTGCAAAACTTGTACATGCCAGGGGCGCCCACCTGAGTTTTCAGGTACGCCTCTTGGCCCATGGCCACCATGGCGGCTTGGCGAATTTTCACGTTGTTAAACGGGGCATGCAGGTGGTTGAAGCGAAAAATATACTGCGCGCCTGCAGGCGAGAGGTCAAAAATCTGCACGTCTTTTTGCGCCTTGAGCGAGGAGTACTGCTCAAACGCGGGCTGCTCAATGATGTCTACCTCGCCCGCGATCAGTGCATTGAACTGGGTTTGCGGGTCGCGGATGATGACCCACTCTACGCGGTCTACGTTGACCACTTTGCCGCCGGTGGTACCGTTGGCCGGCTCGCTGCGGGCTTTGTATTTGTCGTTCTTGGTATAGATGACGCGCTCGCCGGGTTTGAAGTCTGCCGGGTTGAACTTGAACGGGCCCGAGCCAATATGCTCTTTGATTTGCTCGCTTCCCGGTGTGGCCGCGATGCGCGCGGGCATGATGAAGGGCACGTTGGACGACGGTTTGCCCAGGGCTTCGAGCATCACGCCAAAAGGAGCCTTGAGTTTGATGTTGAAGGTCTTGGCGTTGGGGGTTTCCCAGGTGTCTACTGACTTGACCAGCACGCCGCCAAAGCTGTCGCGGCTGGCCCAGCGTTTGAGCGAGGCCACCACGTCGTCGCTGGTGACGGGGGCACCATCGTGAAACTCCAGGCCGTCGCGCAGGGTAAAGCTCCACAGCAGGTTGTCTTTGCTAACCGACCATTTGTCCACCATCTGCGGCTTGACCTTGCCGTCCAGATCGGTGCCAAACAAGGTGTCGTAAATCATGTAGCCGTGATTTCGGGTAACGAAGGCGGTAGTCCAAATAGGGTCTAGGATCGTGATGTTGGCATGCGGCACTACCTTGAGTGTTTTGCCTTGCGCCATGGCTGCAGGTGAGACCAAGCTGGAGGCCAAAGCCAGCGCGCTAGCGGCGGCGGCAAAGATCGAACGGCGTTTCATAATGCATTACCTTTGAATGTGAACATAACAACCTGAAATATAGCCTTAAAAATGACTTCATCCACTATCGCAATCACTGACTCAGTTCATTTATCCAGCGCGCACTCACTGTCGCTGGCCCTGCACAGTAAGCAGGTTTCGTGCCGTGAGCTGATGGCCGCCACCTTAGCACGCATTGCCCGAGTGAACCCGCAGGTCAACGCCATCGTCAGCCTGCGCGATGCGGACGCGCTTTTGACAGAGGCGGACCGCTACGACACCCTGCTGGCCCAAGGCCAGTCCATGGGCTGGATGCACGGCATCCCCCAGGCCATCAAGGATCTGGCACCCACAAAGGGCCTGCGCACCACCATGGGCAGCCCGCTGATGCACGATTTTGTGCCCAAGGAAGACGGCCTGATGGTGCAGCGCATGAAGGCGGCGGGTTGCATCGTCATCGGCAAAACCAATGTGCCCGAGTTTGGCCTGGGCTCGCACACCTTTAACCCCGTATTTGGCGCTACCTTGAACCCCTACGACCTGTCCAAAACCGCTGGCGGCTCCAGCGGCGGCGCGGCGGCGGCGCTGGCCACGGGCATGCTGAGTGTGGCGGACGGCAGCGACTTTATGGGCAGCCTGCGCAACCCCGCTGCCTGGTGCAATGTGTTTGGCATGCGCCCCTCCCAGGGCCGCGTACCCATGTGGCCGGTGACGGATGTGTGGAGCGCCCAGCTAGGCACCGAAGGCCCGATGGCCCGCGACGTGACTAGCCTGGCGCTGCTGCTGCAAACCCAGTCGGGCTTCGATGCACGCGCTCCGCTTTCCATAGCTGCTCCCGCAACATTCTCCTTGGCTGAAGGCTCATTTAATGCAAAAAACAAGCGCATTGCGTGGTTTGGCGACATCAACGGCTACCTGCCCATGGAGTCGGGTGTTTTGGAGGTGTGCGGGCAAGGCCTCAAGCGCCTGGAGGGCTTAGGCTGCATGGTAGAACCCACGGCCCTGGGCTTTGCACCCGAGCGGGTGTGGGATGCCTGGCTAGTGTGGCGCAAAGCCCTGGTGGCCTCCCGCATCGCGCCGTTTTTGCTGCAAGCTGGCAACCGGGACAAGATCAAACCCGAAGCCCTGTGGGAGCACGACAGCGCCCAAAACCTGACGGGTGCAGAGTTCATGCGCGCCAGCACTGTGCGCACTAGTTTCTATCAACACCTGCTCAAGTTGTTTGAAACCTATGATTACCTGGCCCTGCCCAGCGCGCAAACCTTTGCCTTTGATGCCAAGCTGCGCTGGCCGCAAGAGATCAATGGCAAACCGATGGACACCTACCACCGCTGGATGGAATGCGTGATCTACGCCACGTTTGCCGGATTGCCGTGCATCAGTATTCCGTGTGGCTTTAACGCAGCGGGTCTGCCCATGGGCATGCAGATCATTGGCAAACCGCAGGACGATGCGGGCGTGTTGCAGCTCGCGCAGGCGTATGAGCAAGTGGCCGGGCCCACATTGCTACGGCGACCCATCGCTGGTTCGTAGTCGCTGGTTCGTAGTCGCTGGTTCGTAATATGATGTCGGCACAAATACCAAATAGCTACACCTTTATGCCCATATGGATCAACACTCTGCTAGATTTGCTCGCACAGGTTACAGGGGGGCGCGGGGGCATCAGCAATGGCATCGTCAACTTTGTGATTGCGACGCTTTTCTTTGCCATTTTTCTAGCGATCGCACTGGCCAAGTACCGCCACAACCCCCAAGCGCGCGAACGCCTGCTGGTGTTGGGATTTGGCCTGGGGCTGGCACGCGAGCTGTTTATGTCCACGTTAGCCGTTGTCCAAGCGCTGAAGTTGGTTGAGCCCGTCAATTTGCATGTGTTTTTCCCACCATTGGAGCATGCTGTACGCACTGCCTCTTTGATTGTGGTGGCCGCTGCATATATGCGCTATCTGATGGACGAAGCCATGCTCGTGCGCCGCTATTTGCAGGCGGCCATCGGTGCAACCGTGCTGGTGTATGTAGCGACCTTCTGGTGGTGGGCAGGCTATATTGTGGCCAACCCCAGCTCCAAATTCGGGCAGACCTGGTGCGACTGGGCGTTTCACATCAACTCGTCGTTTTGGTACCTGCTGGCGGCAGTGATTCTTGGTTTAAAGACCCAAGGCTGGCTGCGCAATACCATCGTCATGGCATTCGTATTCTTTTTTATATCGGATGTCATCAAGCTGCCCGATATGGCGCTGGGCGAAGTGTATGAAACCACGTTCACCCCCATCGCGCGCTTGTTTTATCTGGTCGCGCTGCTGACGCTGGGCTACATTTATGTGCGCGAGTCAGTCATGGAGCTGCAGCGCTACACCCGCAGCCTGGAAGCCCAGGTGCAAGCCCGCGCCCTGGCCGAGCAGATGGCACAGGCCAAAAGCAACTACCTCGCCACCATGAGCCACGAGATCCGGACCCCCATGAACGGCGTGATTGGCCTGACGCAGTTGCTGGCAAAAACTCCGCTGAGCGAGGAACAGGAAAACTACGTAAAAACCATACAGCGTTCTGGCGACACCGTACTGCAAGTGCTCAACGGCATTTTGGATCTGGCCAAAATCGAGGCCGGGAAGTTGGCCATTGAGCATCTGCAATTTAAACTGCCGGTTTTGGTGGAGGAATGCAGCGCCTTGTTTTTGTTCCAGGCACGCCAGTCGGGTATTGCGCTGGAGCTGGAGATGGCAGACGTACCGGCACCGGTGATCGGCGACCCTTTGCGTATTCGGCAGGTGCTGATTAACCTGCTGGGCAATGCCTATAAATTCACGCAAGAAGGAAAAATTACCCTGCGGGTGAGCACGCAAGCGCAAAAAGATGGCACCGTGATCGCTCGGTTTGAAGTGCAAGACACGGGGATTGGCATCTCTGAAGAGCACCAAACTCGCCTGTACCAAGCCTTTGTGCAGGCCGATGCCTCGATACCGCGCCGCTATGGAGGCACAGGCCTGGGCCTGTCGATCAGCCACCAGTTGGTGCAGCTCATGCACGGCCAAATTGGGGTGCGCAGCGCGCCGGGCACGGGCTCGGTGTTTTGGTTTACGGTGCCACTCGACTTGGCGCCAGACTATAGCCCCACCTTGCCTGACAGCAGTACCAGCGCAGTGCCGCGATTGCCTGGGATCCGCATCCTGCTGGTAGACGACCATGAACTGAACCTGCAGGTCATCACCGCACAGCTAAAACGTCTGGGCTTGCAAGCCCAGATGGTGAATGACGGAGCGCAGGCCCTGCATGCCATCGTCGCTGAGCAGCGCGAGTTTGATATCGTTTTGATGGACTGCGAAATGCCCCATATGGACTGCTACACCGCCACGCAGCGTATTCGTCAGTGGGAGCAAGCGGGGCGACGCAAGCCCCTGTACATCTGTGGTGTCAGCGCCCACGCGATGGCTGAGTTTCGAGAGCGCGCCTTGGCCGCTGGCATGGATGAATTTGTCACCAAGCCCCTGCGCCTTGAAACTTTGCAGCGCGTGCTTCAGGTTCTTTCTCGCCCAGCGCTGTGACCGACTCCCTCTGCCCGGCCTTGGCCCGCGCACTAGCCCAGCAAGGCAACCGCCGCCACAGCGCAGCCATGGTACGCACCCAGCTGCAAGGCTTTGACGCGTTGGAGGCGCTGCTGTGAGCCTGCGCATCGTCATTCCAGCACTCAATGAAGGCGAAGGCTTGGCCGCGCGCCTGCGCGCTTTGCAGCCGCTGCAGGCACGGGGCGCAGAAGTGGTGGTGGTAGACGGTGGCAGCACCGACCGCACTTGGGCCATAGCCCGCGCTCTGGCCGACCGCGTGCTGCTGGCCCCACGCGGGCGGGCAGCGCAGATGAACGCAGGGGCGTATGGGAATGCAAGCTTGCATGGCACGCAAACGACTGCACTGCTTTTTTTACACGCCGACACCCAATTGCCTGCTGACGCAGACCGCTTGATAAAGCAGGCCCTGCACGCCGCACACTGGGGCCGTTTTGATCTGCGGATAGACAACAACTCCTGGCCGCTGCGCATGACAGCTGGCATGATGAATCTACGCTCGCGCCTGAGCGGCATTGCCACGGGCGACCAGGCCCTGTTTGTGCGGCGCGAGACCTTTGAGGCCGCAGGTGGCTTTGCGCCCATTGCCTTGATGGAAGACATTGCGTTGTCCAAAAGCCTGAAGCGCTTTGGCCCACCCGCGTGCCTGCGCCAGCGCGTGACCACCTCGGCGCGGCGCTGGCAAACGCACGGCGTGTGGCGCACCATGCTGCTGATGTGGCGGCTGCGTGCCGCGTATTTTTGGGGTGCTGCACCAGACGTTTTGGCGCAGCGCTACGGCTATGTGCCAGCGCCTGTACCCCGCCCCGCTGCTGTGGCGGTGATGGCCAAAGCGCCGCAAGCGGGTTTTGCCAAAACCCGCCTCATCCCCTTGCTAGGCGCTGCGGGGGCCGCGCGGGCACAGCGCCGGTTTACGCTGGACACGCTGCACACCGCGCACAGCTTTGCACCGAGCGCAAGCACGCTGTGGTGCGCCCCGCATGCGCAGCACCGATTTTTTCGCGCTTTGCACCAAACCACGGGCGTGGTTTGTCAAGTGCAAGCCGAGGGCGATCTAGGCCACAAAATGCAGGCCATTGTGGCGCAACATTTTGCCCAGCCCAGCGCAACCCCACTGCTCATCATGGGCACCGACTGCCCACTGCTATCCCCGGGCCACTTGCAGCAAGCCGCAGTTGCTTTGGCAGCGCACGATGTGGTGCTGATACCAGCCGAAGATGGCGGCTATGTGCTGATAGGTTTGCGCCGCTGTGTGCCCGAGGTGTTTGAGCACATCACCTGGAGCACACCGCACGTACTGGAGCAAACCCGCCAACAACTGCGCCTGGCCGGTGCCAGTTGGCATGCGCTGCCCGCACTGTGGGATATTGACGAACCCGCTGACTGGCACCGCCTTGCCAGCATGCCGCTACACTGAGCCCATGACTATGCCTGCTGCCCATGACGACGCTTGGTACCGCGCACGCAAGGCACCGCCCGCGCGCGCCATCTCATGCGCCAAGGTACTCCGAGGGGCTAAATCACACCATACCAGCAAGCCCGCTCAATCGCGGCCAGCTTGCTGTCCACCTTCAGTTTGCGCATGGCGTTGGCCAGGTGGTAGGTGACGGTGCGCTCGGTACAGTCCATGATGGTGGCGCTGTGGGCAGCGGTCAAGCCATCAAAAGCCAATGCCAGCGCTTCTTTTTCTCGCGGGCTCAGCGGGCAGGTTACTTCTCCGAGCACCCGGCGAAACTGGGGCCAAATATTTAAGGCCGACCAGACCATGGCGGCAGCCTCCGTGCGGTCATGCATAGCCTGCGAGGTGAGCAAAAAGCATTCAAATGCCCGCCCTCTGGGCAGGGCAAACTCCACTCGAACCATGCTTTGCAAGCCATGCGCCAGCGCCAGCAAGCGCCAACGGCTCAAGTCAGCGTAGCTACTGCGCGAAATATTTTGCCACGCCACCAAGGGTGAATCACTGGCCTGCCAATCGTAGCCAAACTCATCACTATCGGCCAGCACCTGCGCCACCTCCAGTATTTTAGGTGGATAGACTGCCAGCACACTGCGCTCTTTGGCCGTACCAAATATAGAAGGCCCTAAGATAATCAATGATTCAACCGAGCAAGACTTTAAAGCACCCAGCCAATCGACCAGTAAACCATCGAGAACCAAACTGTCAAAATTAGCAGGGGAATGCATGGGCTGGAACTTTTTGCAATGAAAAAAACACCTCACAATAGCATGCTTGTTCGCACGCTATTTGCAGGACACCGAGGAACCACCATTGACTAAAGCTGCACTAC
>JAYVGI010000013.1:0-2583 GCA_043772355.1 Polaromonas sp. | reverse complement strand
TTCTACATCATTAATGTCTAGGCGCGGAGCCGCAGACAGTGCTGTAGCACGGCAAGGCGACGCAACAACGACAGTAATGATTTAGAAATGGAATTAGCCCAGCGCACAATGTCTGCCGCCCCCATGGCACCCGCTTGGCGCGCTACCTCACGCCCGCCGGCAAACAGCGCTAGCGTGGGAATGCTGCGAATGCCAAAACGAACACCCAGATTAGGCACGGCTTCGGTATCGACCTTGGCCAGGCGCATATGCGGCTCCAGTTGTGCGGCAGCCTGCTCAAAAGCGGGGGCCATGGCCCGGCAGGGGCCGCACCACGGTGCCCAAAAATCCACCAGCAAGGGGATCGGGCTGCGCGCCACATGCTTGTCAAACGCGGCCTCGTCCAATGCCACCGAGTGCGCGTTAAACAATGCCTGTTTGCACTGACCGCAGGTAGGCGCACTGCCCAGTTGGTCAGCGCGAACGCGGTTGGTGGTGTGGCACTGCGGACACACGATGTGCAGAGATTCAGTCATGGATGGGATGTGAGGGCAGACCGGAGAACTTCAAGGCGCGCGCCGTGACTTCAAAAACTGCTGCACCACTGCCACCGTTTGCGCTGCATCTTCCTCATGCGGCACATGGCCTAGCTGAGCAAACACCACGCGCTTGGAGCCCGCAATGGCGCGCTCAAAACGCTCGCCATGGCTGGGCGGGATCAAGCGGTCTTGCGCGCCCCACAAAATCAGCGTGGGCGTGTTGATCTGCGCCAGGCGCGCTACGTCCGACTGGTAGCCCCGCTGCATGCGCGCATTCAGGGCCGCGCGGTTGCCCTCGCGGCGCGCCATGTCGTAGAACAGGTCCACCAGCTCGGGCGTCACCTTCTCGGGCTGCCCATAGACATTGCGCAGGCTGCTCTGCACCAGGGAGCGCGGCAAAATATTGCGCATCAACGGTGCCAGCGCCGGTATGCGCCCAATTTGAAACGCCAGCGGCACAGACATAGATTCGGGCGGAAAGCCCCCTGCATCCACCAAAATCAGTTTGTCCACCCGCTGCGGCGCAGCCAGCGCCGTATGCCATGCAATCTGCCCACCCAGTGAGTTGCCTGCCAACACAAATCGCTGCACCTTCAGTTGGTCCAGCACCGCCATTACAAAGCTGGGGTAGTCCTGCTCAATCCCGTAGGCAGCGCGCGGATGTGGGCCGGTCAGGCCAAAGCCGGGCAGGTCAAAGCGAATTACCCGCCGCTGCCCACGCAAGGCCTGCGCCCAGCCCTCCCAGGTGTGCAGGCTGGCAGAGGTGCCGTGCAGCAGCACCATGGGGCTGGGATCATCACGCGGGCCCTCGTCCCGCAGGTGCACCTGCATACCGTCCACGGCAATAAACTGCGACGGCGCGCCGGCCCAGCGCGCTTTGAGCGAATCTACCGGTACATCGGGTGCCCACGAAGCAGCCACACCTGCGGCCACCAGCAGTGCCAACGCCGCCATGGCAATGACGGCGTATCTAAGGATGCTGCGTGCTTTCATAGTGCTTGGCCTTGGGTGATGAACTGGTTGAAATATACACAGATGCGCCGGGCTATGTTAGATTTACCCACGGTATTTCTGCGCAGTAGCGCAAGCCCTTCGAAAATTTCATCTTTTCAGGAAAATCATCCGATGGCACATCTCTCTCCCACGGAGCGCACGCACTGCCAAACCCAGGGCTGGGTGGTACCTCAGTTTCGCTTGCCAGCACCTCTCATGGCGACGATGGTGGACGCCTTGAACCAGCTGATCCGCCGCAACAGGGCGGTGCGGCCCGAAAAACTGGTGTCTGCCCATATCGAACGCGCAGGCAACCAGGACAACGGCGAGGGCGTGAGAGGCGTGGCCTTGCACTATATGCCGGCCACCTTGCTATGTGACCGCGCGCTCTAGCCGGTCGATGGCAAAACCGGTGTCGCGGTCAATTTTGCAGAGCGCCCCATTTGCATGCTGCGCGGCGTGGACCGTAATGGGAAAAGTGATTTTGTCGTTGGCCATTGGCCCCGGGTTGCCAGCCGTAGAAGTTTTGTGCATTTTAGGCCGCTAGCCCCCTAGAGTATTGCGGGAGAAGCTTCTAAATATATAGCAAATATACACCTGCAAAGACCCGCAGAGGTGTAGCCAACGCCGTGGCGCATACTAGCTCGTCACGATTTCCAAGCCACGTTTTTCGACCAAGTGCAGTAATTTAAGCGCCGTGCCAGTGGGTTTTTTTTGGCCTATTTCCCACTTTTGCACGGTCGATAAACTGGTGTTCAAAAGACGCGCAAAAACGGCCTGACTCACGCGTGATGATTCACGGATATGCTTAATTTCCTGCGGCTCCAAGGGCTCCACCGGCGGTAAACACAAGCGGTCAAATTCCCGCAGCGTCACCATATCCATGACACCGGCTTGATGAAGCCCCTTGGCAGTTTCATGCACCGCCTCAAGAATGGAGGATTTATTTTTTCGCATCGCAATCTACTCCTATTAACTCACCGGCGCTCTGCGCTTTGGCTATCTCATTCCATTTCTAAATCATTACTGTCGTTGTTGCGTCGCCTTGCCGTGCTAGAGCACTGTCTGCGGC
>JAYVGI010000012.1:0-4666 GCA_043772355.1 Polaromonas sp. | reverse complement strand
TTCTACATCATTAATGTCTAGGCGCGGAGCCGCAGACAGTGCTGTAGCACGGCAAGGCGACGCAACAACGACAGTAATGATTTAGAAATGGAATTAGCCGCTACGCAATACATAGCGGACAGATTCTCGCGGGGAGCCGGTAGTCGCGGTTCTGGCGGCTAAACCGCCTTGGAGCGCCACAGAAGCTGAAAACCGACCCACTATGGGGCTTATGCTGTGTACCCCACTGACCTGCTTAGACGGAGTGCTACTGTTTAGTGAGTAAGTGTTTTCCAAGCGACCCTTGCGCAGGCGCGCGCTGCGAGGTCTGTGCGGGTGAGGCTGGGCTGTGCGGGTCAGGCTGGGCTGTGCGGGTCAGGCTGGGCTGTGCGGGTCAGGCCTGGCGTGGCGAGGGGCTTGCGCGCCGCAGACAGCGCGAGGGGTCAGAGCAAAATTTCGTCAGAGCGTTGCACGCTGCGAACAGAAGGTCTTCCTGAATTTTGATCTGACCCCATTTGCTTTCCCGTTGGCTAGCGCCCTATGGGCTCGGACGCAGCACCAAGCCGGCCCGATCAGGGCGGCGGTGCACCTTCAGCGTAGCGGCATCCAGGAGGAGTGGCTGGCGGTTTGTGCGTCAACCCAGGCACTCCTCGCGCTTCAACACGGGCGCTATATATTCAATAGCTACAAGCCCTTTAATACTGCTGGCTAATGCGTGTTTTAGAGGGTAAAACAGGTGAAACCCGTGGTTTTGGCACTCCCAGGGCCGAATTTTCAGCCGTTTTGCATAAAGTACACCCATTTTGCACACACATTTTGTACACACATTTCTATCCGCAATGCCCACCGGTGCCACTGGCAAGACCTGCCTTGGGGCGATAGGGTCGCGCTGATAGCCGCCCCACCATCAACGGGATATTGGCTTTTTCTACCTCCCTTAGACGCAGTGCTACGGTAAAGAGAGTGAGTGCATAGGCTCTGCGCAAACCAGAGTAGCGCCTGATGAGTTGGGTACTTGGAGGCACCCGCACCCCAGCTCTACCTATGAACCTGCATCGAAATCCAAGGTTCATGGGCTTAATTCGGGCGTACGGCGGGCGACTGGAGTCTCTCCCGCAAGGCGGGAGAGGGAGTCGGAAAAGTACTGCGGCCAGCGCGCTCTACAGACTCCAATGCACTACCAAGTTCGAACCACTCACCTAGCTGGCACGAGACAAAAGCGACCACGCCAGCAGGCGGTGATGGAGCGTGTTTGCGATGAAAAATATGGAGAAAGGCGCGGGGATTACCTGAAGATGACTACTCAAGCCGTCGCGTTTTTTCGTAAGATTTTTCGCGAAAGCAAATTCCTCCATCGCCGCAATGCAACCAAGGTGGAAAGGCATCTTGAAAACCCCAAGAAGCAACACGAGACGACTTAGGCCAACAGAAGTGATAATGCAAAAATGATTGAACGCATGCTCTGGCACCCCGTAGCTTTGTCAGCCGATGTAGCCGACAAGCCCGTGGGCGTGACGCTGCTGGGCGAGGCGCTGGTGCTGTGGCGCGATGCGCAGGGGCTGACCCATGCCTGGGTGGACAAGTGTCCGCATCGGGGGGCCAAGCTCTCTCTGGGGCGGGTGCACAGGAGTGGGCCAGAAGCTGGCGCGCAGACCCGCACGCTGGAGTGTGCCTACCACGGCTGGCAGTTTGGCGGTACGGGGCAGTGCAGCCTGGTGCCTGCGTTGCCTGGCTTTGTGCCACCTGCCAGCCACTGTGTGAAGACCTATGCCGCGCGTGAGGCCCATGGGCTGGTGTGGGTGCAGCTTGATACCGCCCGCACAGCGCTGCCTCTGCTGGGCGCGGCGCTGGGCGCGCGGCTGCGCACGGTGCACTGCGGGCCGTATGAGGTGGCCACCAGCGCGCCGCGCGTGGTAGAAAATTTTTTAGACATGGCGCACTTTGGTTTTGTGCACGAAGGTTACCTGGGCGCGCGCGATAGCGTGGCCATGGCGGACTACACGGTGGAGCGCACGGCGCATGGCATCCGCGCCACGGGCTGCCGCGCCTGGCAGCCGCAGGCCAATGTACAGGCGCAAGGGGGCACGCAGGTCAGCTACACCTACGAGGTGGTGTCGCCCTATTGCGCGGTGTTGACCAAGGTGGCTGCGGGGTCTGAGGGGTCTGAATTGCTGCGCACTGAAGTGGCAGCTAGCGGTGCAACTGCGGCTGCCGCTGCCGCTGCCAGTACCGGCGGTACCGCCAAAGACGATGCCACGAATGTCGATGCCCAGGCCGCCGATTGGCGCGAGTACATTGCCCTGTGGGTGTGCCCCATCACGCCCGAGACCAGCCGGGTGTGGTTTACCTACGCGGTGGCTGATTTTGAAAGCCCAGACAGGGTGTTGCAAGAGTTTCAGGATACGATTTTTCTGCAAGACAAACCGATTTTGGAGTCGCAAAGCCCCGCACGCCTGCCGCTGGACCTGCGCGCCGAGCTGCACACTGCGGCTGACAAAGCCTCTAGCGTTTACCGCCGCTACTTGCAGGACAGCGGCATTACTTTTGGAGTGTGCTGATATGGCCATGACTGTCAAACCCATTGCCGCAGACCGCCTGCCCGAGCTGCTACGCCGCATGCCCAAGGCCGAGCTGCATATCCATATTGAAGGCTCGCTGGAGCCCGAACTGATCTTTGCCTTGGCGCAGCGCAATGCGATGACATTGCCGTACACCAGTGTGGAGGCGCTGCGTTCAGCCTACGCGTTCAGCCATCTGCAAAGTTTCCTGGATATCTACTACGCAGGTGCCTCGGTACTCGTGACTGAGCAAGACTTCTACGATATGGCCAGCGCCTACCTTGCGCGGGCAGCTATGGATAACGTAGTGCATGCCGAGATATTTTTTGACCCCCAAACCCATACCGTGCGTGGCGTGGCGATGCAGACCGTCATCGATGGCCTGCACCGGGCCTGCACCGATGCCAAGGCGGCATGGGGCGTGGATGCCTCGCTGATTTTGTGCTTTTTGCGCCATTTGAGTGAGCAAGACGCTTTTGAAGCGCTGGAGCAGGCTTTGCCCTACCGCGATCAATTCATTGGCATTGGCCTGGACAGCAGCGAGCTGGGCAACCCGCCCGAGAAATTCGCCAAGGTGTTCCAGCGCTGCAAAGAGTTGGGCTTTCGTCTGGTGGCCCATGCTGGTGAAGAGGGCCCACCTGCCTATGTGTGGGCGGCGCTGGATGTGCTCCAGGTGGAGCGTATTGACCACGGCGTGCAGTCCAGCAAAGACGCGCTGCTCATGCAGCGCCTGGCCAAAGACCGCGTGCCGCTTACCGTCTGCCCTCTAAGCAACCTCAAACTTTGCGTGGTGCCCTCGCTGGCGCAGCACAACCTGGGCGCACTGCTGGATGCTGGCCTGTGCGCCATGGTCAACTCGGACGACCCGGCCTACTTTGGCGGCTATCTCAACGACAACCTGACCCAAACCTTCGCCGCCACCGGCTTGAGCGCGCAACACGCCTACCAGCTGGCCCGTAACAGCTTTGAGGCCAGTTTTATCAGCGCAGAGCAAAAGCGCCGCTACATGGACAGGGTCAGCGAAGTGTTTGAAACATTCGATTGAGCGGAAAATCCCGCCAGTCTCACGCCGGGTAAATGCAGCCCAGCACCCGGGCCCCGCGCGCGCCCGTCACGCTGGACAGCGGCAGCGGGCGGCGCAGCACGGTTTGCCGCGCGAGCCAAGCGAATGCTGTGGCCTCTACGTCTTGGGGCGGCAGGCCCCGCTCTGCGCTGCTGACGACCTGGGCATGCGGCAGCAGAGTTTGTAGAGACTGCATCAGCGCGGTATTGAATGCGCCACCGCCGCAGACGATGAGTTCCTTGATTTTCAATCCGCTACTTTTTTCGTAGCTGCTTGCGCACAATTCTATGGGCCTGGCAGTCAATTCAATCAAAGTTTTCTGCACATTTTGCGGATTTTCGGCAGCAAATGCGGCCAGGTGCTGGTTCAGCCACGCGCGGTGGAACAAATCGCGTCCAGTGCTTTTGGGTGGAGGCAATGCAAAGTAGGGCTCGGTCAGCATGGCTTGCAGCAGTGCGGCGTTGACCACGCCGCCCGCGCCCCAAGCGCCGCCCGCGTCATAGGGCGCGCCGGTGTGCTGCTGGCACCACATGTCCAGCAGGGCGTTGCCGGGGCCACAGTCAAAGCCCAGGGTGGAGCCATCGGGCTGCAAAATGCTCAGGTTGCTGATGCCGCCGATATTGAGCACGCCAATGGTTTTGCCCGCTGCACTGGTGTTATCTGCGCTCATGTCACCAGCCGTGCCCTGCGGCGCAAACCATGCGCGGTGAAAAAACGGTGCCAGCGGCGCGCCTTGGCCGCCTGCGGCCACGTCGCGGCTGCGAAAGTCGGCCACCACGTCAATACCGGTCAGCTCGGCCAGCAGGGCTGGGTTGTTGAGCTGCAAGGTGTAGCCTGCGGGGCTGCCTGCGGCATCGCGCAGGCCGGGCTGGTGGCGCACGGTTTGGCCGTGGGCCCCGATGGCGCGAATGTCTTGGGCGCGCAGGCCGCTGGCTGCCAGCAGCGCTTGCACGACCTGTGCGTAGGTGTGCACCAAGGCCTGGGTGGCCAGCGCGGCGCGGTGCAGTTCGCCCAAGCCCGGGGTGTTGAGTGCCATGAGTTCCGCTCTTAAATCAGGAGCTAGCTG
>JAYVGI010000011.1:0-7289 GCA_043772355.1 Polaromonas sp. | reverse complement strand
CTGGCTGGCCGTGCGCAACACCGCGTGGAGCGATATTGCCCGACCGCACTTTATCAATACCAAACGCAGCATGTTCAGCGTGGCCTAGCGCATTGACAGGCAAAGAAAAATCTGCAAAAATACGACAATACTGTCTTATTTTTGTAACTATGCTATGCCCCGAATGACCCTGGAAGAGCGCATTGAAATGAGTTTGCATCGGTCTGCTGCAAAGGTCTTTTTGCGTAACGAATTTGACAAATTCGGTGGCTACGACCAAGTAGGCAGGGCGTTGCGCGCTGTGATCTCCAAAGGCTTGCTGGTCAAGGCAGGGTATGGCGTGTACGTCAAGGCCAAGCCAAGCAGCCTGACGGGTAAGCCCGTACCAGTCGTGCCACTGATTGAAATAGGATTGGCGGCGCTAACCAAGCTGGGTGCCCAACCCGCGCTAGGTAGCTCCGCACAAGAGTACATGGACGGCAAAACAACGCAAATGCCGATGGCTGTGGTGTTGAAACTGGGCAGTTCACGAGTGTCCAGACGTATAGGTTTTGGTACTAAGTCCATTCGCTACGAAGCATGAGAAAACTGCCCGCAACGGTTATTGAAAAAATTTCAGATTTTGAAGCTGAGTCGCCACTGTCCCTGCGTGGGTACGCGATAGAAAAGGATTTTTTTGTTGTAGAAACCATTGCACTGATCAAAGCGCTGCCCATTGATCCGGATTTTCGCTTTGTGTTTTGTGGGGGAACTTGCCTTGCCAAGGCCCACGGTATCTTGGACCGTATGTCCGAGGATATTGACTTCAAAGTTGTGCCTTCCGATTCTGTTGCTGGGCTTGGCACGGCGGCTTTGCGGCGCAAACTCAGTGCTTTTGTTACAAAAGTGATGGCATGGTTGGAAGAAGGGGAAGGCGGCTTTGGTAAGGGTTCCGTCAGTCGGCGCTCGCTTGACGACAATCGCTATACGTCCCTGGACGTGACGTACCAATCGGCGTTTGGCAAGCCCGCATCCTTGAGAGCGCATTTGCTGATCGAGCTTAACTACACGACACCTGGCAGCCCCACAGAAATGCATGCCGTAGGGCTACTGCTAGACAAGCTTACCACCGGCGCGTACCAGCACAAGATCGACATCGAATGCGTCTCCATACAACAAGCATTGGCTGAAAAACTAGTGTCGTTTCCTCGTCGCTTGTCTTTGCAATTGCAAAAAAATTCTGAAGACCAAACCGTGGAGTTGACTGACGCATGGGACAAGGCCATGGTGCGCCACCTCTTCGATGTTTATCAGATCATTCAAAGCTGTCCGGTCGTCCTGGCGGATGTACCTGCTTTAGGCCGAAACGTCTCCAGCACTATCGCACATGATGCCATTGAGTTTGCCGCGCAGCATCCGCAATTTTGCACCGCACCATTGGCACAACTGCAAGATGCCCTGGCCTGGGCTGCAAGCAGCAGTGTTTTGCACGCCCAATACGATCTGTTTGTTGCAGACATGGTCTACGGACCTCCAGCAAAAACGCCGAGCTACGATCAAGCGCTGGGTACTTTTACCAAAACGCTACTGGCGGCATTGGCGACAACCAGCCCGGCTGACATCCTTCGAGGCATCGAAGCCGCCTTGGACAGCAAAAAGAAGAAACAACGACAGTGGCATCCAATCTGCGCCACGCGGTTCAACCAAATCAACAGATATTTCCCATAATAGACAATTTTCACAGAGACCATCGAATGATCAACAAAATTGCCAGCAGCATCGCGCAAGCCCTGGCTGACACCCAAGACGGGGCCATCGTGATGATCGGCGGCTTTGGCACGGCAGGTATTCCTAACGAGCTGATCGACGGCCTGATTGCCCAAGGTGCCAAAGACCTCACCATCGTCAACAACAACGCGGGCAACGGCGACGAAGGCCTCGCCGCACTGCTCAAGGCCGCTCGCGTGCGCAAAATTATTTGCAGCTACCCGCGCCAAGCCGACAGCTATGTGTTTGATACGCTGTACCGCAGCGGTAAGGTAGAGCTTGAATTGGTGCCCCAAGGCAACCTGGCCGAGCGCATCCGCGCTGCGGGCGCAGGCATCGGTGCCTTCTTCACGCCCACAGGCTACGGCACCGATCTGGCCAAGGGCAAAGAGGCGCGCGAGATCAACGGCAAGCACTATGTGCTGGAGATGCCCATCCACGCCGATGTAGCGCTCATCAAAGCAGAGCGCGGCGACCGCTGGGGCAACCTCACCTACCGCAAAGCCGCCCGCAACTTTGGCCCCGTGATGGCCATGGCCGCCAAGAAAACCGTGGCCACCGTGCACGAGATTGTGGCGCTGGGCGCACTCGACCCGGAGCACATCATCACCCCCGGCCTGTTCGTGCACCAGATTGTGCGCATCGACCGCGTGGCCACCGAAGCCGGTGGATTTAAAAAGGCCGCAGCATGAGCTACACCAAACGCACCAAAGACCAACTGGCCGCGCGCATTGCGCAAGACATTCCCGAGGGTGTGTCGGTCAACTTAGGCATCGGCATGCCCACTCTGGTGGCCAACCACATCCCGCGCACGCTGGAGGTGTTGCTGCACAGCGAAAACGGCATCATCGGCATGGGCCCGGCTCCGGCAACGGGCGAAGAAGACTATGACCTGATCAACGCAGGCAAGCAGCCCGTCACCATGTTGCCCGGCGGCTCGTATTCGCACCACGCCGACAGCTTTGCGCTGATGCGCGGCGGGCATTTGGACATCTGCGTACTGGGTGCCTTCCAGGTCAGCGCCACGGGTGATTTGGCCAACTGGCACACGGGTGAAGCGGATGCCATTCCCGCAGTAGGCGGCGCGATGGACTTGGCCGTGGGTGCCAAGCAGACCTGGGTGATGATGGATTTGCTCACCAAGCAAGGGATCAGCAAAATTGTCAGCGCGTGTACTTATCCACTGACGGGGATTGCATGTGTGAAACGCATCTACTGCGACCTGGCTACCTTTGATTGCACGCCGCAGGGGTTGGTGTTGATTGATAAGGTGGATGGGTTGCCACACGCTGAACTAGAGAAGTTGGTTGGGCTGCCGATTCGTGTTTAGGCTTTGACACTGTTCGAGCTTTCTTTCGCGCTGTGCTGGTAGGGGTTGCTTGGCTACAGGCGATATAGCGTATGCCAAACGCCCTCTCAACTGGAGTACCAGAAATCGGTCGTTCGGCATACGCTATATCGCCTGCACACATGGTCGAGCGCTAACCGTAGTCACGAGAAACTCTATAACGAAACTTCCGATAGCGCGCTACGTTGATCACTGCACGGATTGGTGTTTATCGACTGACCGATTTCTGGTACTCCAGTATGAGGGCAGGCGATAAACACCAATCCGTGCGTACGTGACGTACCCGATCCTGCGCGTCTACTCCAAACAATTTGTACGCGACAAAATCACTCCGGCTTAATCCCCGCATCCTTCACCACCTTCGCCCACTTGCCCAAGTCGGCTTTCAAAAAGGCAGCCAACTCTTGCGACGATGACAAGCGCGGTTGAATGTCCAGCGCTGCTAACTTCTCTTTGTACTCCGCCGAGTTCACGGCGTCTTGCACTTCTTTGCTGAGCTTTTGCAAAATGGCTGCTGGTGTTTTGGCAGGCGCGAACAGGCCTAGCCAAATGGTGGTCTCGTAACCCGCTACGCCTTCTTCAGCAATCGTTGGCAGATCGGGCAAGGTAGGGTAACGCTTCAAACTAGCGACACCCAGCGCCTTCAACCGTCCCGATTTGATGTCCGGTATCGCCGACGAGGTGTTGTCAAACATCACCTGCACATGGCCGGCCAGCACGTCCTGGATGGCGGGCGCTGCGCCCTTGTAGGGCACATGCGTCCACTCGATGCCGGTTTGTGAGCCGAACAGCTCTGCGCCCAAATGGTAGGTGCTGCCAATGCCCGACGATGCGTAAGACAGTTTGTTCGGGTTGGCCTTGGCGTAAGCCACCAACTCCTTCACCGTCTTGGCGGGCACGCTGGGGTGTACGACCAAAATGTTCTCTATCGTCGCCACGAGCGAGATCGGCACAAAGTCGTTCACCGGGTCGTAGGTCAAATTGGCCGTCAAGTTCGGGCTGGCGGCCATGATGCTGCTGGTGCCCAAGAGCAGCGTGTCGCCATCGGGGGCTGACTTGGCCACAAAGGTGGCGCCAATGCTGCCGGTAGCGCCCACTTTGTTGTCCACAATCACCGTGCGTTTGAGCGAGGCCGCCAGCTTGGGTGCCAGCACGCGCGCCAGCACATCGGTAGGGCCCCCTGCGGCAAAGGGCACCACGATGCGGATGGGTTTGTCTTGCGCGTGAACGCTTGGGGTGAAGCATTGCACGATGCAAAGCAAAGCGGCGCTCAGTAGTTTGGTCAAAGGTTTTGTCATATGGGGTCTCCAATGCGGTGGATGGTGCAAGCGTACACGGTGCGGCAATAGGTAATGTTCGCGTTGCCAGGCGTTGCGTGCTTGCTGTAGTGGTTCACATTTTCTGGCGTATCCATCATGAATCTCACCCCCCTATCATCCCTTGCAAATCGCCGCCAAACTCTGCAATGGCTGGCCACCTCGGGTATGTCCCTAGGCGCTTGGCCGTCGCACGCGCAGGCGGCCTGGCCGTCCAGACCGATCCGCTTCGTCGTGCCCTTTGTACCGGGCGGCACCTCCGACATCGTGGCCCGCGCCGCGCCCGATGGCTATACCGTCATCCTGGGCCATGTGGGATCGATGGCGGTCAACCCACTGATCTACCCCGACAGCGGCTTTGACGTGAACCGCGACTTTGCGCCCGTCACCCTGTTGGCAGGCCGCGTAGAGGCCTTCTCCGCAGGCACACCCGCGCTGTTGCCGCACATCCGCAGCGGTGCGCTGCGCGCCATCGCCACTGGCACACCCGCGCGCGCACCTGCATTGCCCGAGGTGCCCACCGTGGCCGAGATGGGCTACAAAGACTTTGAAACCGTGCAGTGGTACGGCATGCTGGTGCCCGCGCAAACCCCCAAAGACATCGTGCTGCGCCTGCAACGCGATTGCCTCAAAGCCTTGCAGTCGGCCAGCATTGCCAACCGCTTTGCCAGTGAGAGCGCGGTGATTGGTGGCGAACCCAGTGAGCAGTTTGCTGCCTTTATTGCGCGGGAGCAGAGGCGTTGGAAGGACGTGGTGGTGCGGGGGAATATCAAGCCGGGTTGATTTGTATTGTTGTTCGCGCGTATGCTCACACGCAGAGTGCTCGCGTTGAACTGGCACGCGCACTGCTACGGCGCAATGCCCACGCCACCCGAGCCCCGGCCCGCTTCGCGGTCAGCATCTACAGTGATCACTTCAAGCCCGGTGCTCTTATTGGGTGGCGTAGGCATTGCACCGCAGCAGTGCGCTTTGGGTGCTCAGAGTCTGAATTTAAACGCATCTACCTTAATCGCTGCAAGGACTACAGCCACACTCAGCACATGGATCCCAAGCAGTATCGGTACTTGGTAATGATCATAATTTCGCGCACAGTTGAACGAGAAATTTCAAGCGATGTGCTTAGTTCTTTTCCAGCTTCGGCTATATTGCAAGTATCAAACACGCTCGCACTTATGCCATCAAAATCTCAACTCACCGGCATGCGCGGGGTGTACCTCGTGGCAGCGGAGCTATCGCGCCTCGGATTTCTAGCTTCACCGACATCTCGAAGCGCGGTTGGAGCCGATTTGCTCGTTACAGATCAGGCGTGCAAGCGAACCTACTCAGTACAAGTCAAGTCAAACGCGAGAACATTTAGCTTCTGGCTAGTAGGGGAGAAGGCACTTCATACGGTCGCCCCAACGCACCTTTATGCTCTCGTTAATCTCCGCTCAACCAAGACTGGGCGAGTAGAAGAGTACTATCTTGTGCCAAGCGAGACGGTTGCGCAACTGACCAAGAAATATGACCGTGCCAACTCGACATTTTTTGCGCTTCATCGATCGACCATTGAAAAATACAGAAATGCTTGGTCTCTATTCGGGGATGCGCTCTAACCTTCATCGAGAGAACCTGCCCTCGGAAAGCCGTTGATGTTAGAAGTTATATTCCAAAATATGTGTCCCGATCTTCCGTACAACAGAAAACGAGAGCTACAGTCTCGGCTCAATCGATTCTTTGAGGAAGAGTTCGACTTACCGAAGAAAGACTACGCAGGCTCTCTGGGTTTGTCCTCGTTGCTGAACTTGAAGTCGGCTCTCTCTGATGTAAACAACACGATTACGCTCAAACTTGCACTTGGCCTAGTGGAATGGGCTTCTGAACAGTTTAAGTTGGACGATGCAACCACAGCGCAATTGCATAGAAGTGTTTTGGAGGCCAAGCCAAACTCCAACGGATTCGACGTGTGGCTTGGTTATCCGGTTGCTTTTGTCGCTGAAGTGAAATGCAATATTCCGGTAAATGGAGGAAACAAATATGGTGCGCGGCAACGGCAAGGAATAGTTGCTGACATCAACGCGTTGCTTACTGGTAAGCGGAAAGCGTCAATGATGACAAGCGGTATTCCAAAAATCATGGCCTTTCTTGATCTTCCAGAGATTCGTGCTGCCAATGAACATTTGTTGAAGACAGATTTATCCCTGTTTAACAAGCTTGTCTTTTTGCTGCCTGGTCAAGCACCGACCAGCTCAGACCATGTCCATGGTGTGTACGTCAACATCGAGGCGTGACCTGGGCCTACGATGACTGACTGGAGCAAGTCTTCCATCTCGTATGTACGATCTAATTTGGCGAATGAAAATTCAGCTGATGGCCAATCAGCGGACTAGTTGCAAATTTTTTCTATAGGCCGATTGTCGTCCTAATACAACTCAAAGCGCGCAGTAACGGTGCGCGCCCTGGTACTACGTGCTTGCATCAGTGCACGCAAAGGTGAATTCTGACGCCATGTTAAATATAGCTGCTGTCAGCCTTGCCAAAAATGACCCAGCGGGTGCCTGTGGCTCAGGCTTGGGGCACATCGCTGCATTTTCACCTCCGGATTCCCGTTTTCAATCGTTATCCTATGTACCCCGCTGATTTACAAAGATGGAGTGCTATTATTTAGTGAGTAACTGCATTCCCAAAGCCATCGGCCCAATCACCGATCCCGTATGCGCGGGCTAGCGCACCAGCTTGCGGATGGACAAGTGTGGCGTGTTGTGGGTGCTTTGCATGCCCTCAAATATACTGAGGTTTACCCACATTTGAAACTCGCTACGTGCTTATTCCATTTCTAAATCATTACTGTCGTTGTTGCGTCGCCTTGCCGTGCTACAGCACTCTCGTAGGCTCCGCGCCTAGACATTAATGATGTAGAA
>JAYVGI010000010.1:0-16648 GCA_043772355.1 Polaromonas sp. | reverse complement strand
GTTAGCAGCAGGTGCTGCCGGTATTGCAGGAGTAGCCGCAGGCGCTGCCGGGGCAGACTGCTCTGCACCTGCAGGTTTGACTGGCTCCACCTGCAGCTTTTGCGCGAACGCCGAAGGAGAACAAATAGCTACCGAAATAATAGCTGCTCGCGCAATATTTAAAAGGGCTAAAGCGTGTTTTTTCATCAAGAGTCTCACAAGATCAGCCGCAGCTTGGGGTCGGTACGGCTGTCGAATCAATTGGTTTTAACGTAGTCGTTTTGACCATTTTGCGTGCGTGCACGCAAAGCAGATTCCCAGCTGGTCTTGTCGCCCTGCTTCCAGGTGGTTTCGACATAGGCCTTGCCGGTGCCTGAGTGCGCCGCAGCATCTTGCTTGGCGCTGCTGCCCAGAGTTTGCGGTTTTTCGCTGCAGGCAGCCAAGGCTACTACAGCGCAAAATGCGAGAGAAGTGCGCAACATCATGACTTGGCTCCTTGTGCAGGCGGTTGGCCGGCTTGCTTGGAGCCGTAGGCCGTACCCCAGCCCCAGACTTCTGCGCCCTTGCCGCGTTTGAGCACGCGGTTGCGGAAAATGTCGGCCACCACATCGCCGTCGCCGGCGAGCAGCGCCTTGGTCGAGCACATTTCTGCGCAGGCGGGCAGCTTGCCTTCGGCCAGACGGTTGCGACCATACTTTTCAAACTCAGCTTGCGAGCCGTTAGCCTCTGGGCCACCTGCGCAGAAGGTGCATTTATCCATCTTGCCACGCACACCGAAAGTGCCAGCGGACGGGAACTGCGGTGCGCCAAACGGGCAGGCGTAAGAGCAGTAGCCGCAGCCAATGCACACGTCTTTGTCGTGCAGCACCACGCCTTCGTCGGTGCGGTAGAAGCAGTTTACCGGGCACACAGCCATGCAAGGTGCGTCAGAGCAATGCATGCAGGCCACCGAGATCGAACGCTCGCCGGGTACGCCGTCGTTCAGCGTAATCACACGGCGGCGGTTCACACCCCAAGGTACTTCGTGTTCGTTTTTGCAGGCGGTAACGCAGCCGTTGCATTCAATGCAGCGCTCTGCGTCGCAGATAAATTTCATTCTTGCCATAATGTTCTCCTAGTCAGTTGAGGACAGCGCAAAATTGCTACGCAATTCTTGGTCTGTCCCGCAAAGTTTTAAGCTTTCTCTACGTTGCAAACCGTCGTTTTTGTTTCTTGCATCATGGTCACGCTGTCGTAGCCATAGGTGGTAGCGGTGTTGATCGCTTCGCCGCGCACTACAGGCGCAGCGCCTGCGGGGTAGCTGGCCAACATGTCTTTACCCTGCCAATGGCCAGAGAAGTGGAACGGCATGAACACGGTGTCTGCACCCACGCGCTCGGTCACTTGCGCCATCACGTTCAGACGTGCGCCGGTCGGGGTAGACACCCATACGCGGTCCCCGTTCTTCACGCCACGGTCGGCTGCAGCTTTGGGGTTCAATTCAATGAACATATCCTGCTGCAACTCGGCCAACCAAGGGTTGGAGCGGGTCTCTTCGCCGCCGCCTTCGTATTCCACCAAACGGCCAGAGGTCATGATAAGTGGGAACTTCTCATGCACTTTCTTGGCGATGTTTTCCTGCTGGATCGACTTGTACAGCGTAGGCAAGCGCCAGAAGGCTTTCTTGTCATCGTGTGTCGGGTACTTGGCCATCAAGTCTGGGCGGTTGCCATACAGTGGTTCGCGATGCTGGGGCACTGCGTCAGGGAAGTTCCACACCACGGCACGCGCCTTGGCGTTGCCAAACGGGTGGCAGCCATGGACTTGCATCGCCACACGGATGATGCCGCCTGAGCTGTCGTTCTTCCAGTTTTTTCCTTCGGCAGCCACTTTCTCGGCATCGGTGAGGTCGTCCCACCAGCCGAGCTTTTTCAGCAAAACATGGTCAAACTCTGGGTAGCCCGTGGTGATGTCTGCGCCCTTGGAATGCGAGCCATCTTCGGCGAGCAGATTGACACCGTCTTTTTCCACGCCAAAGTTAGCGCGGAAGTTACCGCCGCCGTCCATCACATGCTTGCTGGTGTCGTACAGGTTGGGCGAACCGGGATGCTTGATGGCGGCGGTGCCGTAGCAAGGCCATGGCAAGCCAAAATAATCGCCTGTCAGGTCGTAACCCGTCTGCTTGTCTTTGCCACCTTTGGACTTGAGCGTTTTCACGTCAAAGTTGCCCATGTTGCGCATATGCGCTTGCAGGCGCTCTGGGGTTTGGCCGGTGTAGCCAATCGTCCAGACCGAGCGATTGATTTCGCGCAAAATATCATCAGGCAATGGCTCGTCCAGGCCTTTGATTTTTTGCATCTTGTAGTTTTTGGAGAGCTCGTTGGCAAAGCCCAACTTCTCGGCAAACTGGTGCATGATCATGTGGTCAGAGCGGCTCTCCCACAAGGGGTCGATCACCTTCTCGCGCCACTGGAGCGAGCGGTTAGATGCGGTGACCGAGCCACTGGTTTCAAACTGCGTCGCAGCGGGCAACAGGTACACAGCGCGGTTGGGGTTCAAGTCTTCTGCCTTGCCGGGCATGGCTGCCATGGCGGCAGTGGCAGATGGATATGGGTCCACCACCACCAGCAAGTCCAGCTTGTCCATGGCGCGCTTCATCTCCAAACCACGGGTTTGCGAGTTAGGCGCATGACCCCAGAAGAATACGGCGCGCAGATTGCTTTCTTGGTCGATGAACTCGTTTTTCTCCATCACACCGTCGATCCAGCGCGACACGGTCATGCCAGGCTTGGTCATCATGGCGGGGGATGCGTATTGCTTCTTGATCCACTCGTAATCGACATTCCAGGCCTTGGCAAAATGCCGCCACGAGCCTTCGACCAAGCCGTAGTAGCCGGGTAGTGAATCGGGGTTCGGGCCTACGTCGGTAGCGCCTTGTACGTTGTCGTGACCACGGAAGATGTTGGCCCCGCCACCGCTCTTGCCGATGTTTCCCAATGCCAACTGAAGCAGGCAGGAAGCGCGCACAATGGCATTACCCGTCGTGTGCTGGGTTTGACCCATGCACCAGACGATGGTGCCCGGACGGCTCTCATTGAGCATGGTGGCCACTTTGATCATCTGCGCTTCGTTCACGCCGCAGGCTTCTTCCACCTTGTCCGGCGTCCACTTGGTCATGACCTCTTCTTTGATCTTGTCCATGCCGAACACGCGGTCATTGATGTACTGCTTGTCTTCCCAGCCATTTTTAAAGATGTGGTGCAACAGGCCGAAGAGGAAGGGAATGTCTGAGCCGGAGCGAATGCGCACATACTCGTCAGCCTTGGCAGCCGTGCGGGTAAAGCGCGGGTCAACCACGATCATCTTGGTGCCGGTTTCTTTGGCATGCAGCATGTGCAGCAAAGACACAGGGTGCGCTTCAGCGGCATTCGAGCCAATGTACATCGCGACCTTGCTGTTTTGCATGTCGTTGTAGCTGTTGGTCATGGCACCGTAGCCCCAGGTGTTGGCTACGCCAGCGACCGTGGTGGAGTGGCAAATACGCGCTTGGTGGTCGCAGTTGTTGCTGCCCCAGAAGCTGACAAATTTGCGCAGCAAATAGGCTTGTTCGTTGTTGTGCTTGGAGGAGCCAACGAAATACACGCTGTCGGGGCCGCTGGCTTTTTTCAGTTCCAGCATCTTGGCGCTGATCTCGGTCAGAGCCGTGTCCCAGCTAATACGCTCGTACTTGCCATTGACCAGCTTCATAGGGTAGCGCAGGCGGAACTCGCCATGGCCGTGCTCGCGCAGCGCGGCACCTTTGGCGCAATGCGCACCCAGGTTAATCGGCGAGTCAAACACCGGCTCCTGGCGTACCCACACGCCGTTTTCCACCACAGCATCGACCGCGCAGCCCACGGAGCAGTGCGTACACACGGTGCGCTTGACTTCGATTTTGCCGTCGCCCAAGATGGACGCACCATCCGCAGCCTTGGCCTTTTTGACCAAGGTGAGTTGGGTGGCGGCAATGCCTACGCCCACACCCAAACCGGAGCGACGCAAAAACATGCGACGGTCCATGGTGGGGATAGCTTGCGACAGGCCACGTGAGAGGCTGTGCACAAATGGAGAACGCGCTCCATCACGCTGATTAACACCCGCGTGGGTGCCAGATTTTTTAGTTAACAACATAGGATGCTCCGGGGTGGATGGGAGTTAAACCAGGGTGGTGCGGTAGTAGTGCTTCACGTGGTCTGACACGCTGTAGCCACCACCTTTTTCGGGCGCTGGTTTGGGCAAGGAGGCTGTTGCCTCAGTGGCTTTGATGGCAGGAAGAGCGGCTACGGTAGCGGCGATAGCACCGACGGCTGCGGTGCCAAACAAGAGCCCGCGACGTGAGGGCTGGGCTTGCGATTTTTCCATTTTTTATCTCCAAAAGTTCATCTACTTATACCTTGCTAATATATACCTTTTGGCCTGCTATCACAATCAAAGCAGCGACAAATACGCCAAAATATCACAAGGGAAAACACTTACAAACTATAGTTCGTATCAAGGTTATTTTGGTAATATCCAAAGCAGTTATCACGCTACACCAGCATGTCAAAACCTTGTGCTTCGACGCTTAAGAATGCACGCGTAAAACCGGCCAAAGCGGCATAAAACTTGGCGCGCGGGTGCGCTGCCACGGCATCGCACATGGCAGGTGTCCAGGCTTGCACATGGTCGCCAAAAAAGCTTTTTTGCTGCGTGAGGTTAGCTACGGCCACATCGTCACCAGCGATCAAATACCGCATTACTTCACACAGGTAGGCAAAGTGGTCTTCGGTCTCGGGCATGGTCTCATCGCGCTGCAAACCCAGCTTGGCTAAATCGGTACGCAATCTGGCCAAGGGTTTTTCATTCAGAAACCCGCTGAGGTAATGCGAACCAAACACATACACCTCAGGCTTGCCCACGCCGCCAAACAGCGCGTTGTACTCGCCTTGGATGCTTGCGTCGTCCGCATTGCGCGCAGCCGCCACCACCTCGCGCCAGGGCTCTTCCAGCAGGCCACCTTTTGCGGGCGCTTCGGTGACGGCTACGCGCAATTGCGCCAGCAGCTGTGCACTGGGCGGCGCGTAGTACAGCGCCGCCAGCAAGCCGTAGACCTCGGCACGGGCAGTTTCTTCGTCGAGGGTGGAGCCAGATAGTTCGCTCATAGCTTGTCAATGGTGGTTTCGTTTTTGTCGGAGTACATGTCGATGACGCGGCAGTCGCCGCACATCTTCAGACGGTTCAGCGCCTCACCCTGGAACATGGCATGGCCTGCCAGCTTGCCCAGCATCGCTTCGATGGCTTTGAGTGTGCCAAAGGGCTTTTTGCAGCGCATGCACTGGTAGGGAGGCACTTCGTTGAGCACTTGCGGCTCTTTGCGTGCGCTGGTGAGCAGCAGGCGCGGCTGCAGGGTGATGGCGTTTTCTGGGCAGGTGGTGACGCACAGGCCGCACTGCACGCAGTTCTTTTCAATCAAGCGCAGTTGCGGTTTTTCGGCATTGTCTTGCAGCGCGCTGGCGGGGCAAGCGCTGACGCAGCTCAGGCACAGGGTGCAAGTGTCTTTGTTGACTACTAAAGTTCCAAACGGCGCGCCAGCTTTAGGCAGCTCAATGGCTTGCGGCAGGGCTTTGCCCAAGGGCGCGTGAGTGATCAGGTGATCGAGCGCAAAGTCCAAGGTGCTGCGCTTCTCTGCGGCGATGGCAAAGCGGGCGGGGCTCGCGGGCACAGTTTGGCGGGTTTGGCCTAGCAGCTGCAGGGCTTTGTCCAGGCTGCCCGCATCCTGCGCCTTGACCAAGGCTACATGCGTGCCGGTATAACCCAGGCCGAGCAGCACGGCTTGTGCTACGTCCATTTGCTGCTGCAGACCAGTCAAGTAATCAGGCGCTTCTTCATCGCTGGTCAGCACCGCAATTTGCGATGCGCCCATGGCGATGGCGCTGAGCCATACGTCGATGCCGATGCTGGCGGTGTGCCACACGGCCACGGGGATCACGTTATGCGGTACGCCATGGGCTTTTTTCAACTGTGCGGCGCGGCCCAGTTGCTCTACCAAAGCTTGGCCTTTGACCTGGCTGTGTAGTAACAACGTCACGTCTTTGCCACCTGCTGCGCTATAGGTACTGAGCAAGGTTTTGATCTTCACGCCTTGCTCGTTGGCACGCGGGTAGCCATAAGTCAGCGCGCCCGTGGGGCACACTGTGGTGCAGGCACCGCAGCCAATGCACAAGTTGGGGTTCACCTTGATTTGCTGGCGGCTTTTTTCGCTGGTGATGGCCTTGGCGGAGCAGATGTCTACGCAGGCATTGCAGCCTACGGTTTCGTTGCGGGAGTGGGCGCAGATCTTTTGCTTGTAGGCGAAAAACTTCGGTTTTTCAAACTCACCGACCATATCGCGCAGCTTGATCAAGGTCGCCGTGCTGGCATCTTTAAAGTAGCCCTGCGGCGCTGCGTGCCAGTCGATCAGCGGCTGGGCGGATAAATCCTGCACCAAATCAAACTGCTCGGTCAACGCTTGCGGCTCGCGGGCAAAATCAATCGCTCCGGCCACGTCGCACACCTTCACGCAGGCGCGGTGGCTTTGGCATTTGTCCATGTTGACTTGAAAGTCCAGGCCAATGGCCTGCTCGGGGCAGGCCGCTACGCAGGCGTTGCAGCGGGTGCACAGGTCCAGGTCAATCGGGTTGCTGCGCTGCCATTGCAGCTCAAACGCGCCCAGCCAACCGGTCAGGCTTTGCACCTTACCGGTGAGCTGCGGATATTTGCGCGCCTGGCTCCAGGCAGGCGCAGCGCCCTCCCCTGGCCCGGTGGAGAAAATCGTCACACTCAGCGTGTCGCCCACTACGTCGGCAGCCTGCATGGCAGCGTCTAGCGGGCCGACGATCAACAAACGGCCCTGGCTTTTGTAGGTGACGGTAGCAACCGGCTCTGGCTCGGGCAGGTGGGCGGCGGCCAGCAAGGCGGCCAGCTTGGGCATGGATTTGGCAGCGTCTTTGCTCCAGCCGCCGGTTTCGCGGATATTGATAAATTTGATGGGCGATACCACGCCGGCTTTGGCCCCCACGGTCTCGTTGGCCAGCTCAGCAAACAGGCGCTGCTCTTGGCCGCAGGCCACCACGACATCGTCGCTGGCCTTGATGGCTTTTTGGAAAGCCCCGGCCTCTCGGCGGCACAGGGTGCTGTGCAGGGTTAAATCTTCATCCAACGCTGCGCCCAAGGCCTGGGCGTTCAGGGGCATGGTTTGGTTGCAATCGCAGATCAGGGTCGTCATGGGGCGTCAGGGTATCTAAAGGAATCAGCGAGGGGCTGGCATTGAGCGGCTGGCTGTGTGTTTCAAGGTCCAGCAGGGCACTAGGCTCTAACTGTGCCACGGTTTGCGGGTCCGGGGTATACGCATCATCCCTTGCTTGCAAGGGTGTTTCTGGGTTTGCATCAGGCACGGGCTGCACCAAGGGAGAGGTTTGCGCTGCGTTTTTATTTTTTTCGTCGTCAGCTGCAGCGTCTTCTTCGTCACGCTCAAACAGCCTTAAAAACTTCACCGAAACCATCTCCTTGAGCATCGACTCCGGTATCGGGTCAGACTTGGAATAATCGTCCACATAGATGTCCATCATGTCCATCACGTTGTAGTGCGGATCGGTGAACAGCTTTTTCATGGCCGCGTTTTTGACTTCGGGCGATACATTGCTCACCATGTACGGTTTGAAGTCTGACTCAATGGTCAGCGCCTTCGCGTCGTCCAAAGTAGGTGCTGGCGGTAGCGCGTCAGCGCTTTTGTTCAAGTTGTCAGTCGCTACTGTATTCGTAGCTGCCCCCGCAACATTCTCCACGGCTAAGGGCTGATTTGGCTTTAAAAACTGACTATTCACTGTGTGAGCAGCCTCTGGAGTCACGGGCGCACTTGGCAATGGCACTTCAGCCACCGGCACGCCCGCGCGCACGTCTTGCTTGCGGCGCGACCAGCGGCTTAAAAAACCGTCGCTGCGGGTGCCGTCGTCTTTGCTATCCGCCATGGCCACCGCCTCCAAACTTCTTTTCCGTGCTGACCGAGGCGGGATTGCCAAAGCGGTCTTCCAGTGCCTGAAAGCTCTGCGGGCGCTTGCGCTTTTTGGTTTCTGCCACAAAATGCTCTTGGGTAAAGGCGCTCAGCCACTCGGCCACCTCCACGGGTGCGGGTACTTGGTCAACTTTTTCCTGCGCGTCCAGCCAGCGGCCAGCGTCGTGGTAGCTCAGGCTCACCGCCGTGGGTACCGCCATCACCTCGTCGCTCAAACCGGGCTCTTCCTCCATGCGCCACAGCACAAACCAGCACGGCGCATCGGTGGTGGCGTTCAGGTAGTAGCCTTCTGCATCATCTTTGAAGAGTTCCACCACGTAGCCTGGGTACAACCAGCGTTCTTCGCTATCGCTTTTAACCAATAAGCGTGGCACCGTGCCAAACCCTTCTTGCTGCGGCGCAACATCGTGCAGCACCCAGCGGTAGTCCAGCCAGCGCGCGGCAGCACCCGTCATGCGCTCTTTGCGCATGGTGACGGCGACAGTGATATTGGGACGTAAGGTCATAGTAGAGGCGTAGCGGAATCAGACATTGAATGCAGCGCGAATTATTCTGCAGCCGTGGGCAAAAAAATTGCGGATACCACCTAAAAGGCAAGAAGATCAAGGTATTGAAGCAAAAATCTTGGTATTTGGTCGTGAATACTACTCTATGCCCCGTCGCAGTCCAATGGTTTTTGGCCTTTGATGATGCGCAACCTGGTTGTCATTCCATTTCTACATCATTAATGTCTAGGCGCGGAGCCTACGAGAGTGCTGTAGCACGGCAAGGCGACGCAACAACGACAGTGATGATTTAGAAATGGAATCAGGCGTCGAGCGGGCTGTTCTTTCCCCCCTCTCCCGCACGGCGGGAGAGGGCTGGGGTGAGGGCAGGATGATCAGTGTACACCCCCATGCGGCGCTACTATTCGCTACGCATTTCGTAGCTGCTCCCGCTTATTTCTCCATGGCTAACGGCCCATGAGTACATGAAAGCCAAGCAAAAATGCCGTTTTGAAGCGATTCGAAGGCTGAGGAAACCTGGAAATGGCTTGGAATCCGAAAATTTGCCGGTTTTCCAGCTGTTTTTACTATGCAAATCGGGCTGCAGGTCAATAAAATATAGTGGGAGCAGCTCCTATATTTGTAGCATTTTAGTGAGAAATAACGGCCAGTGTGTGGTGCGCTTGGCTTTTGTACAGGGATCAGGCCGACGGCGCTACTTGAGCTACGCGGCTGCTCCCCGTGCTGGCCTCGGGCCAGCGACTCCTCCTTCATGCCGCTACGCTGAAGTAGCACCGCCGAGCTGATCTGGCTGGCTTGTTGGGCGTTCCACCGCCTGACGGCACAAACACCTCACAGCGCACTGGCTAAGTTGGCGGGTGCTTAGAAACATGACCGCTCACCAAATCGTAGCACTCCGTGTAAGCAGGCCAGTGGGGTACACAGGGTAAAGCCTATATTTTGCCGCGTGGTAATGTTTGGAGCATTTTCAAGCCTCTGGTGGCGTGGGCACCGGACGATAACCGTGAACTTGCTGCTTGGCACGCCGCTTTTTCATACGGAAATATGGCTCTAGCCCAATGAAATAAAGCGTAAGCAGCTATATAAAATATAGTGAACAGTATGCCAAGTTGATACGCAACATTGACACTATTTTTGCTACCATGCGGTCTTCAAGCTGACACATTTTGATCCATACCTATGCAAGCAACCACGTTTTTACCCACTGAGAGGATTGCCAGCCGCATCCTCGCGCAACGCGAGCCGCGGGTGATGCTGGATGCGGATCTAGCCGAGTTGTACGGGGTAGAAACTCGGGTACTGATCCAGGCCATCAAGCGTAATACGCTGCGGTTTCCGGCGGATTTCATGTTCCAGCTCTCGGCGGAGGAGTTTGCCAACTTGAGATCGCAGTTTGTGATCTCAAGTTCGGGCACTGGCTATGGCGGTCGCCGCTATGCCCCTTATGCGTTTACCGAGCAAGGCGTGGCGATGTTGTCCACCGTACTGAACAGCGAGCGTGCAGTGGTGATCAATATCGAGATCATGCGCACGTTTGTGAAGGTGCGTACGTTGGCGCGTACGCAGCAAGACCTGGCCAAGCAACTCACAGAGCTACAGGATAAAACTGAGTCGCTGGCGATGCAGCATGAAACGCTTAGCCGCAATACCAAGGCGCAACTGCGCGAGGTGTTTGAGACGCTGCGCGAGCTGATGACACCGCCCACCCCACAGAAACGTCCGATTGGCTTTGTGCATCCGCAGGATGCTGCGAAACCGAAGGCTAAAACGGCCAAAACCAGTGCCGGAAAGAAAACCACGGCGGTGAAGGCAACTCGCAAGAAGTAGCGCACACCATTGGCCTGCTCAGGCGGCCTAAATGTAAGGCGTTTATGCCTCAAACCCAATAAAAAAGAGCGTGACAAGCTATGAAATTTGAAGCACTTATCGAACACACCCGTGGCCCGTTGGCCGAGATCGTGCATGCGGGCGCCATCGCCGTGGTCAACGCGCGCGGGGCGCTGCGAGCCAGTGTGGGTGACCCGCATGCGATGGCGTTTACGCGCTCTACGCTCAAGCCCTTTCAGGCGCTGCCGTTTTTGCAAGCGGGTGGAGTCCCGCACTTTGGCTTTAGCCTGGCACAAACCGCCCTGCTCTGCGCCAGCCACAACGGCGAAGACATGCATGTTGCGCAGGTGGACGGCATGTTGCGCAAAATAGCCCACACACACACCAGCCTGCAATGCGGCTGCCATGTGCCGCTGCGCTTTAGCTACGGCGGGCTCACCCCGCCCGCCGACTTGCAGTACGACGAGCGGCACAACAACTGCAGCGGCAAACACACCGGCTTTGTCGCCTTTTGCGTGCAGCACGGCCTCGGCCTAGAAAACCACCTCGCACCACAGCACCCGTTGCAAGTGGCTATCCACCAAGCCGTCATGCGCGTGGCGCGCTGCGATGCCAGTAGCTTAGTGGCGGGCACGGACGGCTGCTCTGCCCCCAACTACGCCATGCCGCTGTCCAAACTGGCGCTGTGCTTTGCCCGCCTGGCCAGCGGCGCGCAGGATGCAGAGTTTGGCGAACACTTCGCCCTGTTAGCCCAGGCCATGGGCACGCACCCCGAGATGGTCTCGGGCACCGGCCGCAACGACCTGGCCTTCACCCAGGCCGGGCGCGGCGACTGGATCACCAAAATAGGTGCCGACGGCGTACAGGTGATCGCCAGCATCCGCCGCCGCGAAGCCATCGCCATCAAGGTGATCAGCGGCCACATGCCCGCGCTGTACGCAGCCGCTGTCGCCACCATGGACCAACTGGGCTGGCTAGACGCTACCCAACGCGAGGCGCTAAGCCCCTGGGCTCAGCAAACGCTACGCAATGCGCGGGGTGTGCAGGTGGGGGAAGTGAAGCCTGTGTTTCGACTGGGTTTGCCTCAGTGATACTCTGATTTATATAGAAATACGGCTATAAACCAATGGAATATGGCGTAAAAAGCTATTTAATATATAGCATTCTTTGATTGAATTTGGGTACGACTTCAGCTGGCGGAGCGCTGTTTACCTTGGTTGCAAAAGCCACCATTAGGGTTAAGATAGTATCTATGTTGCTTACCCAAAGCCTCCGACTGTTTGCACAGCGCTATGCGACCTGGCTGCTTTGCATTGCGCTGGTGCTGCCCGCTGCGCAGGCGATGGCCGTGTGGCATGCCACAGCACATGCGTCGCCTGCTGAGTATGTGCACATACAGGATGGTGCTGGCAACGACGACAGCGCGCAGGCCAGGCATCTGGCGCACTGTGATTTATGCCTTGCGGCGGCGGTGCTAGGCAGTGCTGCATTGCTTGAAACGCCCTTGGCTAGCTTGACAATCTCGGCAAATTACGCCAGACCACCGTGCCCACCGGGCCGGTCATGGCTTTGCCCTATCGCACTGGCTTATCAAAGCCGCGCGCCACCTAACCCTGTGCATTAACTGTTGTTTTGTTCTTCGCGTCGGCTCATTTTGCGAGTTGGCGTACATCAACTATTTTTGCCCGAGGTGATAAATGAAAAAGCTTTTACCAGCCAGCCTGGTGCTTGCACTGGCTGCGCCGTTTAGTCTGCAAGGCTATGCGCAAACCACCGCGCCGATAAGCCCGCCGTCCGATATCAAAGCGTTGAAACAAGAGATCCAAGCGATGCGCTCGGACTACGAAGTGCGACTGCAAGCAATGGAGCAACGCTTGAAAGCAGCAGAAGCTGCAGCGGCAAGTTCTGCTGCTTCTGCGGCAGTAACTCCTGCTGCAACCCCTGCGGCAACCCCGACTGCAAACACTCCCAGCACCGGTACTAATTCTTTGAACCCTGCGATATCACTTATTTTGTCAGGCAACTATGCACGCACCTCCCGTGACCCAGCCTCCAGCGCGATTACCGGCTTTCATCTGCCTAAAGACGCTGCGGTAGGCTTGGGCACGCGGGGATTTAGTCTGGCTGAGACCGAGCTAGGCTTGTCAGCCTCTATCGACCCCTGGCTGCGGGGTGCGGCCAGCATTTCTTTGCATGGCGACAACACCCTATCGGTAGAAGAAGCGTTTGTTCAAACCACCTCGCTGGGCCAGGGCTTTACCCTGAAGGCAGGGCGCTTTTTTTCAGGGATTGGCTATCTCAATGCGCAGCATGCGCACACCTGGGATTTCGTCGACAACCCACTGGCTTACCAAGCGATGCTGGGCACCCAGTATGGTGACGATGGCTTGCAGCTCAAGTGGCTAGCACCTACAGAACAATTTTTGCAACTGGGTGTAGAGCTGGGTCGCGGCCGCAGCTTTCCGGGCAGTGACACGAGCCGCAATGGCGCGGGCATGGTGACGCTAACCGCCCATACAGGCGGCGATGTGGGCGATAGCCATAGCTGGCGGACGGGCTTGTCTTTGCTGAACGCAAAAGCCACGCAACAGCAGCTCATCGCTAGCGACGCGAGCGGCAATAGCCTCGCCCATGATTTCAGCGGCAGCACGCGTGTGGTGGTTGCAGACGCAGTGTGGAAGTGGGCACCGAACGGCAACGCCACCCGCACCTACTTCAAACTGCAGGGCGAATATGTGCAAAGCACACGCAGCGGCAGCTTGGCGTATGACGTAGCGGGCAGCAATCTACAGGGCGATTACCGCGCAGTGCAATCGGGTTGGTATTTACAAGGTGTTTATCAGTTGATGCCTAGCTGGCGTGTGGGTGTGCGCACAGAGCAGCTCAACACCGGCACAGCGCAGTTGAGTGCTGCGCAGCTAGCGGGCAGCAGCTACAAGCCCGGCAAAAATACGCTGATGCTGGACTACAACCCGAGTGAGTTTTCACGCGTGCGCCTACAGTTCGCTCGGGAAAAAGCGCGGCAAGGTTTTACAGATAACCAGCTGATACTCCAGTACCAAATGAGCCTGGGCGCACACGGCGCGCATGCCTATTAAAAAGCCCTCCATCATGAAGCTAAAAAAATTCTTTGCAGCCATCGTGGCTACCGCCACTTTAAGTCACGCACCTGCATACGCCGCACTGCGCGTACTGGCCTGCGAGCCTGAGTGGGCTGCGCTCACACAAGAGCTGGGCGGGCCGCTGGTTGAAGTGTCTTCAGCCACCACCGCGCTGCAAGACCCGCACCAAATACAAGCCAAACCCAGCCTGATTGCAAAAATGCGCAATGCAGATTTGATCGTTTGCACTGGCGCTGAACTGGAGGTAGGCTGGCTGCCTATCTTGCTACAACAGTCTGGCAATGCCAAGGTCCAAGCTGGACAGCCGGGTAACTTTGCAGCCGCCGACGCGGTGCGCAAACTCGATGTACCCACGCAGCTAGACCGCTCGCAAGGCGACGTGCATGCCGCAGGCAACCCACATATACAAACCGACCCACGCAACATCACACTGGTAGCCGCCGCACTGAGCACCCGCCTACAACAGCTAGATTTTTCCCATGCGGCGGACTACGCCAAACGCCATGCCGACTTTGCGCAGCGATGGCAGCAAGCCATGGCCCGCTGGGCCGTGCAGGCGGCCCCTTTAAAAGGCGTGGCAGTGGTATCGCAGCACAAGGGGTTTGTGTATTTGTACGACTGGCTGGGCATGAAAGAAGTGGTCGTGCTGGAGCCCAAACCCGGCGTGGAGCCAACAGCTTCGCATCTGCAAACCGTGCTGGCCACACTGAAATCATCACCCGCCCGCATGGTCATTTACGCAGCCTACCAAGACCCCAGAGCGTCTGATTGGCTGCATAAAAATGGCGGAGTGCCTGCAGTAAAAATCCCTTTCACCGTGGGCGGCACCGAGGGGGCCAAAGACCTATTTAGTCTTTTTGACGACACGCTTGCCCGCCTGCTGGCAATGGGCGCAAAGAAATGATCACACTGCATTGGAACGCGCTGGACTGGAGCATCCTGGGCCCGGCACTGATCGCCGGTCTGCTGGTGCTGGCCACCCATGTGCCCCTGGGCGCGCAGGTGCTAGACCGCGGTATCGTATTTATCGACCTGGCAATTGCCCAAATTGCTGGCCTGGGCGTGATAGCAGCCGACGCGCTGGGCCTGCCCGAGGGCGGTATTGCCGTGCAAGCCGCTGCTGTCAGCGCCGCCTTGCTGGGCGCGGCATTGCTCACCTGGACAGAGCGGCGCGCTGCGCAGCAGCAAGAGGCGTTGATTGGCGTGATGTTTATTCTCGCGTCCTGCGCGGGCATCTTGCTGCTTGCGGGCAACCCGCATGGGGGTGAACACTTAAAAGACTTGCTGGTAGGACAAATTCTGTGGGTTAACACCACGCAACTCATGTGGCTTGGATTGGTCACTGCACTTATTTTGCTAGCCTTAGCCATGGGCTGGGTGCAGCGCTTGGGGCGCTTTGGGTTTTATGCGGTGTTTGCAGTGGCCGTAACAGCGTCGGTGCAGCTGGTAGGGGTCTACCTGGTGTTTGCCAGCCTCATCATCCCGGCACTGGGCACCCGCACCCAGCAGGGCCGCAAGCGACACTGGGTAGCCTACGGCATTGGGGTTAGCGGCTATGCACTGGGGCTGGCAATATCTGCCGTGTTTGACTTGCCCTCAGGTGCCGTGGTAGTGTGGGCATTGTCGGCCTGTGCGTTGGTAGCTGCACCACTTGCGATGCGGCGAATATCATAGTGGTAGGGTGTAAGAAGCTACTACATTTATAGCAACTATTTTTTATAGTACCTTACTTTTTATCCCGCTGATCCGGCATCGCATCTGGCACACGCGCCAAGGCGGCGTCAAAACTCTTGCGGCTTCCACGCTGTGCCCGCAGCTCCAGATAATCCTGCGTCGCCAGCGCAGACAGCTTTTCAGCCAACGCCGTGCTGATCAGCTGATTGACCGAGATACCCTCGTGCGAGGCGTACTCATTGGCGTATTTATGCAAAGACTCTGGCAAACGGATACTGAGTGCACTCATGGTTTCACCTCCTTCTTCAAATTCAAAAAAGCATCGGAACTGAGCACCTGGATTCCAAAATCAGCCGCCGCTGCAAAATCACGCACATTCCAGGTCACGATGGTCTGGCACTGCCCGTTCACCGCAGCCTCCAGCACCATATCGTCCTTGATATCTGGCAACTTGGGCCGCCATAAAAAATGCACCCGCGTGCGCAGCGCCGAAGCGCATACGTAGTCCAAAATGTCGTCCACCTCACGCGCTGGCACCTTCACCATGCCTGGGCGATGCAGCACGTTCTCGTACTCCATCACCAGTGGCACCGTCACCACATGCTCAAAATGCCCTACCCCCACTTTGGTCAGCAAATCAAACCACCGCCCCGCATGAGAGCGCAAAGCGGACACCGGCACATTCGTGTCAATGATGATTCTGCGTATCGCCTTCATGGTGTGGCTCATGATACCGAAAATTTTGGGACGGCCCTGTTTAACTCGAGGCTCTCCAGGATCTGGTCGGCGGCACTCCAAACACCATCACGGCCAAGGCGCTTGACGTAAACACCCTTGATCGAGCATAGAGGTTTCGCATATAAATTAGGCTGAAGACTAATGGAATATAGCGTAAGCAGCTATTAAATATGCAGCAAATACTGCGCCTGAAAACCTGTACTTCCATTGCCTGTAGCATATCCAGCGGGCTAGCCGTGCCGTCTGCAATGGCCTGCATATGCACATTGATTGCAAAAAGCAGCGCAATGTGCGTCATAATTTGCCCCATGTAGCGGGCTGAAGATTTCTCCCCTTGCCCGCAACCACCTCGCGTGGTTCAGTTCAATATGGATTATCTTTCGTAAGAGGCATTCTTGGTTTATTTCAACTTTGCCTCGCGACGGACAAATACTATTAGTTAACAATCACAAGGAGGAATTGATGGCTCTATCGAAATGCAAGGAATGCGGCAAAGATGTATCCGACAATGCGATTTCGTGTCCGCATTGCGGAGCACCTCTGCCTACACTGTCTGAAGGCCAAATTAAAAATATCGCGAAGCAAAGCGTTTTTGCTCGAAGCCGCTGGCTTGGAGGCACCGCTTTCTTTTTCGGACTCGCTTGGCTCTTTTTCGCTGCTTATTCCATTTCTAAATCATTACTGTCGTTGTTGCGTCGCCTTGCCGTGCTACAGCACTCTCGTAGGCTCCGCGCCTAGACATTAATGATGTAGAA
>JAYVGI010000009.1:0-5964 GCA_043772355.1 Polaromonas sp. | reverse complement strand
GAGGGCACTGCGGATGGGTCAGTCTGCGATGAGCGCATCGGTGCCAAGTGAAATTCCCAATGATCGGTGCCTCGTCCTATAGGGATCAGGAAGTCTGATCTTACGAAAACACGCGGCCACCGTGGTAGTCATCTGGAAGGTGTCCCCGGCACCCAACTCATCAGGCGCTAGCCTGATGTGCACTGCGTGCGGTAACCCGTTCACTCTCTTTACCGTAGCACTCCGTCTATGCAGAACAGTGGGGTACACGGGGTAAGACCAATAATCGGTCGGTTTACAGCTTCAGCGGCGCGCAACGATCTTTTTTGCCGCCCAACCACGATAACCCGCTCCCCGCGAGAACCTCCCCGCTATGTATTGCGTAGCTGCTAAGGTATATCTTTTGCTGGCTAACAGCTGATAGATACAAAAAAACAGCTCAAAATCGCGGTTTTCGAGCCCTCGGGCAGCCCTGGCAGCCTGAGGATCGGCTGGAAACTGAAAATTTGCCTGTTTGAACGCTGTTTTTAGATCTTATCGCGCTGAAGCCAGCAAACAACATGCGAGAGCCGCTATGGAATAAGGAGTGCCTGTTTTGCAGAAAGTGGTCAGTGGACGGTCTGCGGGGCAGATTTTCTACGCATGGCGGCTCCGTAGCCTGCAAACGCTCACAGTCTCTCAATTTTACCCTCTACCCTATGTACCCCACTGCCCTGCTTAGACGGAGCGCTACGGTAAAGTGAGTGAGAAGGTTACTGCAGGGCAAACCACCGTAGCGCCTGATGAGTTGGGTGCTGGGCGACACCCTCACATCAGCCAACGTGGCGTTCTGGCTTGGCAGGCGCCTGGAGAATGCGATCGCTCACTAAACCGTAGCACTACGTGTAAGCAGGGCAGTGGGGCACGCAGCGGGCAAGCTGGAGGCAGCAGGGGGCAGCCGTGCCAAACCCACGCGCATTAGGCATACGGCACTAGCACCGCCTAGCAGCCTGTCGGACTTAGGTCGTCGAAAGCGAAAATCGGCCTCAGCGATGGACGAGTTTTTGACGGTTTCACATCCCAATATCGAGATATTGGGTAAGAAAACGGCGAAAAATAGACCGCTGCGGTCGATTTGCAGCCGACGATTCCTAAGTCCGACAGGCTGCTAGTAGTTACCCGCTGCATAAGTGGTGCGCTTTCCCCTACTATCGCTCTGCAAAATAGAACGATCGTTCTTTTGCCGGGTAAACGCCCTATTTGTTTTGGAGAGAACTGAATGAAAATCTGGAACTATGCACTCGGCGCGCTGGGGGCCGCTTGGGTCTTGGCTGGTTGCGGCGGTGGTGCGGGGGATCAAAGCACCAAGGTCAGCTTTACCAGCATGGTCAACTTTGGCGACAGTCTGAGCGATGTGGGCACTTACAAAGTGGGCACCGTCGCCGCACTGGGCGGCGGCAAGTACACCATCAACGGGCCGAACGCCTTGATCTGGACCGAGGTCATCGCGAAGACTTATGGGCTGGCCGCGCCCTGCGCCGCACAAACCGGGCTGGACGGCTTGGCCAGCCAAGGTTTTTTTGCACCGGTGATCAACATCGCCACCTGCTTTAGCTACGCCCAAGGCGGCGCGCGCGTCACCTTGCAGCCTGGCCCGGGTAACAAACTGCTCGGTGGCGGCAACGCCGTACTCGGCCAGTTGACCGTGCCCGTGTTGGCCCAAATGAATGCGCACTTGGTCAAAAATGGCGGCAAATACAGCGGCAAAGAGCTGGTAACCGTGATGGCTGGCGGCAACGATTTGTTTATCCAAGCGGGCATATTAGACGCAACCAAAGCGGGCGTAGCCGGTTTACCCGCAGCGCAAGCGGGCGTCATCGTGAGCGATGCAGCCACCAAAGCGGTGACTGAAATGGGCAAGGCGGGCGCGGAACTGGCCGGTTATGTCAAAGCGCTGGTGTTAGCCAACGGAGCCAAAACCGTCGTCGTAGTGAACCTGCCCAACGTCAGCAAGACCCCTGACTCGCTGCTGCAAAGCGCTGAATCGCAAGCCTTTGTGAACCTGATGGCCACCACTTTCAACGACCAGCTCAAGGCCGGGCTGGCTGGCACTGGCGTGGTATTGGCAGATGCCTATGCCGAAAGCACCAGCCAAGCGGCCAACCCTGGGCCCTATGGTTTAAGCAACGTGAAAGACCGTGCTTGCTCCAGCGCGCCCGCTACACCGACAACACCCGCTCCAAATGCGTTGGGTGGAAGCTCTTTAGTGTGCAACGCTGGCAATCTTAACCCTGGCGATGTATCGCGCTACCAATATGCCGACGGTGTGCACCCCACGCCGTATGGCTATGAACTGTTGGCCAAGTTTGTGCTGTCAGAGATGATCAAAGCCGGCTTGCTGTAAGGGCTGGATCATTCTTCATTTAGAGCCATAGGAAACCATATGAATACCACACATCTCTGTATCGCGGCCGCGCTGGTGCTTGCGACAGGCTGCGCGTCAGCGCAAAAAGCAGGCAGCATGTCGCTGGAGCTGGGCTTTACCAAGCTGGCACCCCAAGTCAACAGTGGCGACCTGAGCGCACCGGCTTTCCCCAGCACCAAGGCCGATGTCAGCAGCGCCGCAGGGCTTACCGGCGCAGCCAACTATATGTTGAGCGACAACATCGCCTTGAACGTGCCGCTGGGCTTGGGCTTTAAGCACGACATCTCCGGCGCGTCGCGGGCCGCAGGTTTTGGCAAGATCGCCGAAGTCCACGTGCTGCCCATCACCGTGCTGGGCCAGTATCGTTTTGGCGATGCCAGTGCCAAGCTGCGCCCCTACTTGGGTGCAGGCCTGACGTACGCCAGGTTCTACAAAGAAAAAGGCAGCGCCGCCCTCACTGCTTTGACCAACCCGGGTGGCACCCCCACCACCCTGTCGGTCGGCTCCAAGCTGGCACCTTCAGTGCAAGTGGGGCTGGTGTTTGACATCAATGACAAGTGGTTTGTCAATGCGCATTACGTCAAAACATTTTTGAAAATACACACCACCTTCTCCACCGGCCAAACCCAGGACATGAAACTCAACCCCAACGCCTTCAGCGCGGCGGTGGGTTATAAGTTTTAATCTCCACCAGCACTTATGCGGGCCAAGGCCATCGAGAGACGGCCTTTTTCATTGAATTTTTTTGGTGGCTGGGGCGAATCGAACCACCGACACAAGGGTTTTCAATTCGTAAGATAGTTACGCATTAGTGCCGCATTACCTTGCAAATCAAGGACTTAGGTGCTTTGAAACCCTCATTAAACACCATCAATACCGCATCAATGTTGACACTTAGTTGACTCAATTAAGCGAATGCCAATGTCAGGTGGCCAATCGGTTACCTGGCAGATGCGACTTTAATTTCTATACGTGAGCACTAAAGAAAGACCGCTGCTGATACGCCGAACCTTGTGGCTAGCGCCTTCGCTTGTCGTGCGTTGATGTCGCGTTTGCCGTGCAGTATCTCGCTAACCACGGATTGGCCGCCGATTTCGTTTGCGAGGTCTGCTTGCTTGAGGTTGTGTTGATCTAGCAGGAAGCGTAGGACTTCATTGGGTGCAGCGTCTTGTACGGCATGGTGAACATTGTCGTAGTCTTCTACGAGCTGACCGACCAGATCAAGCAGATCAGCTAGTTCGTGTTGCTCATCGTCTCCAACTACATCGAGCAAGCCATTCATGAAGGCGACGACTCGGTCGTATTCGGTTTCATTCTGAATGGTGGCGATTTTGATGGGCAGCGTGCTTTGAAATGCTGCCCAGGCGGGTGCAATGGTAGCGGGGTTAAATGCTAGGCTGGTCATGGTTTTTTACTCCTGTAGGCTTTACTCCAACGATCATATTCTGCGTGGGTGAATACGCCTCGGATATACAACTTTTGGCGATTGAAGTGGATTGCGCTAATGATTCTGAAATTGTTTCCGGCTATATCAAATACGATAAATGGGGGTACGTAATCGGCGGTGTTGAAGGTTTGCTTGACTTCGAGATAGTTGACAAAGGTCGATAGTTGTAGCACGCGGTACCAAGCATCTAGAGGTGCTCTGGCTGCGGGATGTTTTTTCCAAAAGGCTTCTAGTGGTTTCTTGGAAATGACATGCATGTCATATTTTATAGCATATTGCGATGTTTTGCAGTGCGATCGATGAAGTCAAGAAAGCACTGCGCCTCAACAGCCTGGACTCGCCCATGCTTTGCGCCGGGATACGCTAAAAAAGCGCTTAGGCGCTTTTTCTTTACGCTGCTGGCTCCATAAAACAGCCCCCCGGACTGTTTTACCGCTACATGGGCTCCAATACCTCTTGTAGCGCGCACAGACCATGTTGTTTGTAGAGCTCGGGGGGCTTATGTGGCGTTCAGAGTGTTTGCACCAAATCAATATCTTCGGAGTAGCGCAGCGGCTGCTTAAACAGCAGCTTGTTGATAACGGTACCACCGCGAAAGGCGATCTTCCCTTGGAGCACTGGCGCATTAAACAGGTCGCACAGCGCCCGGCTGATGATGAGGTCTTGTTCCACCTGACGCGCATCAGGCCACGGGGCCTGAATGCTCCAGGCTTGGATGTAGGCATTGGGTATCAAAAATCAATCTCCACGAGTTCATTCATCACCAGTTTCCACTTGGTGTTTTTTTCATGCGATTCGATCAGGGAGGCCAGCAGGGGTTTCACTGAAGGGTCGAGGGGCACGCTGGTTTTAACGTGTAACGCGAAAGGCGCCAATGCTTTGGCTTGGCGCGCATGACCGGCCAGTTCTAGCAGGTAGCCCAAGCGACGGACGCAAGCGCTGTCGTAGGCGGCAGCGGCCTTGGCCAATTTTCGCGGGTCGGCTTTGGCACCGATGTCTTTGGCGATCTGTGCGACACCGTGGATACCCGTGGCCTTGCGCAGATAGCGAGCGCAGTCCAATAAGGTCAACTCGACACCGGCCACTTGGGCGAACCCAGCATCGCTTTTCATCTGGGCGAGCAAATCGGGCTGGTTGAGCGACGCGAAGGTTTCGGGGGTTTGGTAAACGAACTGGAGGCGGTGCCGCCCTAGCTCCATGTCGCGTTGTTGTTTGGGCACAATGACCTGGAACACCATGGCCGCCTGGTGGGAGGCTCCGTGGAAAGCGGCGGCGCGTAGCAATGAGATGCGATAGTCCATGCCTTGGTGCTGCATCAGCGGGTCAATCCAGCGCACCGGGTCTGGTGCGCCGGTCACGGTGTCTTCGGGACGCAAGATCAAATAGAAACCGTGGCGGGGGTTGGCCAGGCGGCGTTTTTTGATGAGTCGGGTGATGCCCACCATCAAGGCACCGGGATTTACGTCCAAGACGGTCTGCACTTCTTGACGTGAGAAGTAGGCACGCCCGTGGACGAGCCGGTCATCGATAAACTGTTCGAGCGAGAGCATTCCCAGATCGTATGCAAAAAACTACAAAAACACAAGGTTTTTGCGTACGCATTGGGCACGTTGAAAAACTAACGTAAAGAGAAAAAATATTGAGCAAATAAAAAAGCCTCAAAAACGAATTCTTGAGGCTTTTTGAATTTCAACGAATATTAGTTGAAATAAATTTTGGTGGCCTGGGGCGGAATCGAACCACCGACACAAGGATTTTCAATCCTCTGCTCTACCGACTGAGCTACCGGGCCATGCACTTGCCTACACTGAGCCAAGCCTTAGATTATAACTGATGCGCGCGCGCTTTCTGCGGCGATTATGCGTTGCGTTTACTGCGGCTGAGATCCACACCCAGTTGCTTGAGTTTGCGGTACAGGTGGGTGCGCTCCAAACCGGTTTTTTCGGCAACACGGGTCATGGAGCCGCCTTCTTTGGACAAGTGAAATTCAAAATACGCTTTTTCAAACTCGTCGCGGGCCTCACGCAAGGGCTTGTCAAGCTGGAAGCTCTGATTCGCGAAGGGGCCGATGTCCATAGCCTCAGGCAAGGACTGGCCCCCCATCATGGCGGACTCTACGGTCAGCTCTACCTGC
>JAYVGI010000008.1:0-17423 GCA_043772355.1 Polaromonas sp. | reverse complement strand
TGCCCAGCTCAAGTAAAGTGACCGTGCTGGCCGCTGGCGTGGTGCTTGCCGTAGGGCTGGCAGTGAGGGGCGTTGTCGCAACGGACACTGCGGCTGGTGTGGATGTGACCGCAGCTACCGTCGTTTCTGGGGTATTGCCGCCGCCACAAGCGGACAACAGCAATGCCCATAGCAGGCTGAACATCGCCCGGTGCTTGTGCAGCGCTGGCGTGATGAGATGAGGCATGGTGTGAGCTCCGTGGGCTAAAAGATCAACATCAAAAGAAAAATCGCCCAAACTGGATGAGCGAGTTTGGGCGACGGTGCTACTTCAAAGGTGTGGCACGGCACCACACCCCTTTGAAGGCCATTTTATCGTGCAGTCCAAGTCACTGCTTTCACCGACGTGCCCACAGGGTTGCTGGTCAGCAAGTTGTTGCTGCCTGCGCTTGATGTGTAGAAAGCGTCCATGTCCACCAGCATCACCTTCTGAGTGCCCGACGACGTGATGTCGTTGAGCAGAAAGCCATAGCTGCGGTCTTTGATGTTGAATGCACCTACGGCATGCGGGTCGCGAGCGTAGGAGAAGTCAGAAAATCCAAGGGCGTAGCCTTTGAATCCCTCAATGCCCGTCCAAGTGCCGGTTTTCGGCGCTGCGGGGTTATCCAGCTTGGCTACGACCAATGAATTGCTGAAGCCCGCCATCAACAGTGCATAGTGGCTGACGCTGTCAACAGATGAGCCTGCCAAGGTCATACCGGTCATGTTGGTCACCACGCTGCTGCTCGTTCCGTTGGCTTTGAAAGTCTTGGCGGTCGCATCGAATGTGTACAAAGACTTGTCCAAGTTAACCGCAAGTACATTGGACACGTCTTCGCCAATAATCAAGCCCACGTTGTAACCGCTGTCCACGGTGCCTGAGTCGGGCACTCCGGACTGGGTTTTTCTGTACGTTGTCCAATCGGTTCCCGACATAGCGTAAGTGACAGGGGTGTCCGTGGTGAGATCAACCCAATCAATGGCACCGCCGCTGGTTGTACCGTAGTTGGGCCCGAACAACATACCGCGGCTGATGTCGCCGCCCATGTTCTCGGGCACAGCTTGCGCCATGATGGAGGATGTTTTGACTGTCAAAGTGGTGGGGTTCACCGCTTTGTAGCCCTCGGACGTGGCTAGCCAAATCAAACCGCGACCGGTATCGGGCACGCCGCCTGCCACGTACACGCCACTGGCACCGGAGAAGCTAGCCTGTTTGCTCAGAACGAGATCGCCACTGTTAATGATGGTATTGGTGTCCAGGTTTACCGTGATGAGTTTTTTGCTGGTGTACGAATACAGCATGGCCTGCGAGCTGGTGGCACCGGGAATGGGAATCACGCCGCCGACCGAGGCCATCAAGGGTTTGACCAAGGCGTTCAAGGCGTCCAACCGGTTGACTACCGGCGCGCTGGGGTTGCTCATATCCACCATCACCAAGCCTTGCTCGCGTGCGGCGATCAGCACCACCTCTTTGCCGGTGCCCGACAGGCGCATGAACGAGATGGCACCGGTGGAGCCTACCTTGGCGCCGCTGGAGGCTGGTGCCACCAAGGTCACTGCGGTGCGAGGGTTGACCGCCAAAGGCGCAGGGTCTACGCCGTTGGCCACGTGGATGGTGGTCAAAGAGACGATGTAGGTGTTGATTGCGCGGATCAGCTCTGTCGTACCCAGCGTGTCGAGCGCGGTGCCGGTGCCAATAGCGCAGGGACCAGCGGCGTTTTTGCCGTCAAAGATGCCGTCGCTGAAATCGCAGGCCAGGGCGGCATAGATATCGACTGAGTTTTTACCCAAGTTTTTAGCCAACTCTTCCAGCGCTCCGAGTACCAGACCGTACACCTTGGCGCTGTCGGTGGCACTGCCGGTAAAGCCTGGTAGCAGGCCGCTCAGACCGGTACCGGTATCCACAGAAACCCACTTTTTCAGCGCCAATTCGGCTTCTGCGATCGCAACCGCCAGTGTTTTAGGCTGTGTGGACGCAATTTGTGCTGCAAACGTGGATGCAAAGTGCGTCAACGCAGTCACATGCATGGTGATGGTGCCGGTGGCCGCTGGGGCTGCAATCAGCGTCTCCAGCCTGCCTAATGCTTTGGCTGCCGCCTTGGTATCTGCTTCAGATACATAGGTTCCGCCTGTGGCTACCGCACGCAACCCCAAGCCTGCAGCCACCGCGCGGGACAGCACAATGCTGTACACGCCGTCGGCAGCGGTATTGCCGGAGCCCAGTTTGGCCCCGTTGACACCCTTGACATCGACTTCAAAAATCTCAACCAGCGCGTTGTTCACGGGGCCAACGATCACTGCGCCCGTCACAGTCGGGCCAGAGGCAACTGGTGGTGACGTTACGGGTGGAGTGGCGGGTGGAGGGGGAGCACTGACAGGCGGTGTCGTGGTGCCAGGGGTTACGACTGAGGTGGTGGGGCTGTCGCCACCGCCGCCGCAGGCGGTGAGTACAGCGGCAAACAATACATTCAGACCGGACAGATTGCGTTTTTTCATGTGAACAGTTCCTGTTTATGAGTAATAAATGGTTGAGATTTTGTATAATTTCTCAATGAGAAAAACGATTGAAAGTACACCAAATACAAAGTTTGTGACCCATTTTAGCAGTAGTAGCTTAAATAAGTCAGTAACCTTTACTTGTGTGAAGGAATGTTATTGATTTGGCTCTGCATTTACATCCCCCCCCCATTTAGGGGGGGGTACTTACTGCCCAGGTCAAGTGCGCAGCCGTGCAGCGCTTGCCTAAGCACGGGCGACAGGCTAGCATTAGCCCAAATGGCTTGGCAGCGCTTTGACTTCAAGGCTGCGATAGCCGTTGCCACCAGCTGGAGCCCCTATGCCGCAACTGATCGCCTCGGTCGATGATGTTGAAATCCACCGCACCTACCTCACCCGGGAGCGCACCAGTCTGGGGCGCAAGCCGCATAACCATATCGTGCTGACCGACTTGGCCGTCAGTGGCGAGCACTGCGTGTTCGAGCTCAAAGGGCTGGGCGTGGAGGTGCATGACATGGGTAGCACCAACGGCACCTATATCAACGGCAAGATGGTCGATAGACATGCGCTGCAAGAAGGCGATGTCATTGCCATCGGCAAGTTCAAGATTCGCTACCACAGCGCCAACGAGTTGACCGATGAGAGCCACACTACCGCGATGGCGCTGGAGACGGGTGTCTACCACGCCTCCACGGGGGCACTGCAAGCCTGTTTCAAAGTGCTGACGGGATCGTCTGCCGGGCTGGAGCTGCCGGTAGTCAAAGCGGTGTCCACTTTTGGCAAGCGGGGTGTCGCCATGGTCGCCATTGCCCATCGCCGCCAAGGCTATTTCATCTCTTGCATGGAGGCAATCCAGGTGCCCACACTCAACGGCCACCCGATTTCGGACGACCCTGTTTTGCTGTCCGACTATGACGTGGTGGAGCTGGCGGGGACGACGCTGGAGTTTTCTTTGAAGCTCTAACGGCAATGGCCATGGTCATGGGTGCTGGCAGCTGTATTGTTATATGAATAATGCCTATAGCCCAATAGAGTATTGCGCAAGCAGCTCATAAAAAAATAGCGCCTTGGTTTTACCCATGGCGCTATGGTCAACAGAATTAAAGCTGGAAAACCAGTCGTAAGCTCAGCAGAAATCAGTTGAAAAAGCTCTTGAGCTTATCCGTCCAGGTCTCTTCATTGGGCGAATGCTTGGCACCGCCTTTGCGGATCGATTCGTCAAACTCTTTGAGCAGCTTGCGTTGGTGCTCGGTCAGTTTGACGGGGGTTTCTATCGCAATGTGGCAGTACAAATCACCCGGGTAGCTGGAGCGCACACCCTTGATGCCTTTGCCGCGCAAGCGGAAGGTTTTGCCGTGCTGGGTGCCGTCGGGAATGTCGATGCCTGCTTTGCCTGCCAAGGTGGGCACTTCGATCTCGCCGCCCAAGGCTGCGGTAGGGAAGCTGACCGGTACTTGGCAATGCAGGTCGTCGCCGTCGCGCTCGAAAATGTCGTGCTTTTTCAGGCGAATCTCAATGTACAGATCGCCCGCTGGCCCGCCATTGGTGCCTGGCTCGCCGTTGCCTGCGCTGCGAATGCGCATGCCGTCATCGATACCGGCCGGGATTTTGACTTCCAGGGTCTTGTTGTTCTTGGTTTTTCCCACGCCGTGGCAGGCCACGCAGGGCTCGGGGATGAGCTTGCCAGTGCCTTTGCAGGTAGGGCAGGTTTGCTGCACGCTAAAAAAGCCCTGGCGCATCTGCACCTGGCCGTGGCCTGCGCAGGTGGTGCAGGTAATGGGCTTGGTGCCGGGCTTGGCACCGTTGCCTTTGCAGGTAGTGCACTCGTCCCAGCTGGGGATACGAATTTGCGCCTCTTTGCCTTCGGCGGCTTCTTCCAGTGTGACGTCCATGGCGTAGCTCAGGTCGCCGCCACGGTAGACCTGCTGGCCACCGCCTTGCTGGCGGCCACGACCGCCAAAAGCTTCACCAAAAATATCGCCAAACGCCTCGGCAAACCCGCCAAAGCCCGCCGCGCCATGCGCACCGCCGCCACGGTTGGGGTCCACACCGGCGTGGCCGTACTGGTCGTAGGCAGCGCGCTTGTTGCCGTCGGACAGCATCTCGTAGGCTTCCTTGGCCTCTTTGAACTTCACCTCCGCAGCGGCAGCCGGGTCACCCTGGTTGCGGTCAGGGTGGTGCTTCATCGCCATCTTGCGATAGGCTTTTTTGATTTCTTCGTCCGAGGCGTTTTTGGGCACACCCAGCGTTTCGTAATAGTCGCGTTTGGCCATAATTGTTCTGAAGTTCAGTGAGCGCAAACGCCGCGATGAAGATCTGGGCAGACCATTCAAGCGCGGCGCGTGGGGTTTTCAGTGGTGAAGGACTCAGCCCTTTTTCACTTCCTTGACTTCTGCATCGACCACATTGTCGTCCTGCGCCTTGGGCTTGGCCGCAGCTTCAGCATCAGGGGCCGCGCCCGCTGCACCGGTGGCAGCAGCGTTAGCGGCTTGCGAGGCTTGCATGTCGGCGTACATTTTCTCGCCGAGCTTTTGCGCGGAGATCTCCAGCGCCGCTTGCTTTTGCACGATAGCGTCTTTGTCCTCGCCTTTGATGGCTTCTTCCAGGTCTTTCAAACCGGCTTCGATCTTTTCTTTTTCGGCCGCTTCCAGCTTCTCGCCGTACTCGGTCATGCTCTTGCGGGTAGAGTGCACCAGCGCATCGGCGGTGTTGCGCGCCTGGATGAGCTCTAACTTTTTCTTGTCGTCAGCGGCGTTCAGCTCAGCATCTTTGACCATCTTCTGGATCTCGTCCTCGGTCAAACCCGAGTTGGCTTTGATGGTGATCTTGTTTTCTTTGCCGGTGCCTTTGTCTTTCGCGCCCACATGCAAAATGCCATTGGCGTCGATGTCGAACGACACTTCAATCTGCGGCGTGCCGCGTGATGCGGGTGGAATGCCTTCCAGGTTGAACTCGCCCAGGGACTTGTTGCCGCTGGCCATCTCGCGCTCGCCTTGGTAGACCTTGATGGTCACTGCGGGCTGGTTGTCGTCAGCGGTAGAGAAGGTTTGCGCAAACTTGGTCGGGATGGTGGTGTTCTTGGTGATCATCTTGGTCATCACGCCGCCCAGGGTTTCGATACCCAGGGAAAGAGGCGTGACGTCGAGCAGCAACACGTCTTTGCGATCACCGCTCAAAACCTGGCCTTGAATCGCAGCGCCTACGGCCACGGCTTCGTCCGGGTTCACGTCTTTGCGCGGCTCTTTGCCAAAAACTTCTTTGACCTTCTCTTGCACCTTGGGCATGCGCGTCATGCCACCGACCAAAATCACGTCATGGATGTCGCTGATGCTCACGCCCGCGTCTTTGATGGCCATGCGGCACGGAGCGATGGTGCGCTCAATGAGTTCTTCGACCAGGCTTTCCAGCTTGGCGCGGGTCATCTTGATGCTCAAATGCTTGGGGCCAGAGGCATCGGCGGTGATGTAGGGCAGGTTGATGTCGGTCGCAGCTGAGCTGGACAGTTCGATCTTGGCTTTTTCAGCGGCTTCTTTCAGGCGCTGCAAGGCCAGCACGTCTTTGCCCAAATCTACGCCTTGCTCTTTCTTGAACTCGGCAATGATGAACTCGATAATGCGCTGGTCAAAGTCTTCGCCGCCCAGGAAGGTGTCGCCGTTGGTGGAGAGCACTTCAAACTGCTTCTCGCCGTCCACGTCGGCAATCTCGATGATCGACACGTCAAAAGTGCCGCCGCCCAGGTCGTACACCGCAATTTTGCGATCGCCTTTTTCGTTTTTGTCCAGGCCGAAAGCCAGGGCCGCAGCGGTAGGCTCGTTGATGATGCGTTTCACGTCCAAACCGGCAATACGGCCCGCGTCTTTGGTGGCTTGGCGCTGGGCGTCGTTAAAGTACGCAGGCACGGTGATGACGGCCTCGGTGACGGCCTCGCCCAGATAGTCTTCGGCGGTTTTCTTCATCTTGCGCAGGATGTCGGCAGACACTTGCTGGGCCGACATTTTTTTGCCACGCACTTCCACCCACGCGTCGCCGTTGTCGGCAGCGGTGATTTTGTAGGGCATGAGATCGATGTCTTTTTGGACTTCTTTCTCGGTGAACTTGCGGCCAATCAGGCGCTTGATGGCGTACAGCGTGTTCTTGGGGTTGGTGACGGCCTGGCGCTTGGCCGACGCGCCCACCAGCACTTCGCCGTCTTCCTGGTAAGCCACGATAGATGGCGTCGTGCGCGCGCCTTCGCTGTTTTCGATCACTTTAGTGACGTTGCCTTCCATGATGGACACGCAACTGTTGGTGGTGCCCAGGTCAATACCGATAATTCTGCCCATGATTTACTCCTGTGGATTTTTGAAAAGGTTGGATGTTGGTTACGTGTGGGTACGTGGCTGGTTTTCAAGGGCAAAATACTGGACTTCCGGATGCAGAGGGCGCAAAAATTACGCAAAGGACGCAAAAAAGAGGGGAAAAGAAAGTCAAAAAAAGAAATTTGAAGGATTTTTAAAAACTCTGGGTTTCTTAAATTTGGTTTCTATTTCTGTATTTTTTTTGTCTTTTTTTGCGTCCTTTGCGTAATTTTTGCGCCCTCTGCGTCCGCAAGTCCGTATTCCCTTGACTACTTAGGTGCCGAAACGGTCACCAGCGCAGGCCGCAGCACGCGCTCGGCAATGGTGTAGCCTTTTTGCAGCACGCTGACTACCGTGTTGGCTTCTTGCTCGGCGGGCACCATCGCGATGGCCTGGTGTTTGTGCGCGTCGAATTTTTCGCCGGCAGGCGGGTCTACAGCGATCACCTTGTTGCGCTCCAGCGCGGCGGTGAGCTGGCGCAGGGTGGCTTCAGCCCCCTCGCGGATCTGCTCGGCCGTGGCATCTTTGATGGCCAGGCCCGCGATCAGCGAGTCGGCTACGGGCAGCAGGCTTTCGGCAAAGCTTTCCACGCCAAATTTACGCGCTTTGGAGACTTCTTCGTCCGCGCGGCGGCGGGCGTTTTGCACGTCGGCCTGGCCGCGCAGGTACTGGTCTTGCAGGTCGGCGTTTTTGGCTTTCAGGGTGGCGATTTCGGCCAGGGCGATGGTCAGCTCGTCGACGGCATCGGCTTCGTTGGCGGCCAGGGCAGCCTCCATTTCTTCGGGCGATGCATCGGCGGGTACGCCTGCGGCTTTGGCGCGCTGGGCGAGGTCTTTGGCCGCAGCGTCTTGGGCTGTGGTGTCTGTGGCGGCAGGTTTTTGGGCTTCTTCAGCGCCGTAGGGCGAGGTATCCCCGGCTTGGGGTTGAGGTTTTTGGTGGTCAGACATGGTCAAAAAAAGAAGAAAGACAAAGCAGAACTAACACTAGAGCGGTAATTGGGAGCTACCAAGGGCAAATACAAGGGGGGAGGCAGCAAAAAAGCCAGTAAAAACTGCGAAAAAAAGTTTCAGCTAAATCGCTACGGTTTCAATAGCTGCTTGCGCTCTATTATAAAGGACGGGAGCCTCTTTTTTGCAGCAAAGCGAAGCCGCCTGAGACGATCAGGGTGAACGCTCCCGCTGCCATCGCCATATTGAGCCCGGCGGTGTCGGCGATCCAGCCCGCTGCCACAGGGCCCACGCCCTGGCCAATGGCGAAGATAAAGGTAAACAGGTTCATGGCTTTGGCCCATTGGCTGGCGGGCAGCGTGCGACGGGCCAGGGCCATCATGGAGCCGGGGGTCATAAAAAACGAGCCGCCTACCAGCACGGCGGACACCAGCAGCATGGCAAAGCTGTGGGATAGCAGGGGCAGGGCCGTGCCCACGGCGGTGCATACGCAGGTCGCGGCAAAGGTATGGGCGGGCCACCAACGCGCCAAAATGCTGCGCCACACATAGCCCGAGGCCATGGCCGCAAAGCCCAGCACCAGCCACACGGCGGTGGCTGCGGCGTTGCCCAACTGCATCTCGCGCAGCCAGGCGATCACAAAGGTCATGTAGACGATGTAGCCCACGCCAAACAAAAAGTAGGCCGTGAGGATGGGCGTGTAGCTGCCCCAGCGCACTGGCTCGCTGGTAAGTGTGCTGGTTTGTCCGCCAATGGCTAAAGCGAGCTTGGCAGGCCAAATGGAAAACGCGATACCCACTGCGCCCAGCACCAGCCAGCCGGTAGACCAGGACCAGTCATGCCCCAGCACCGGGTACAGCACCACGCCGCTCAGGGCAATGCCCAGCCCACCCCCTGCGTAGTAAATGGCAATGGCGGCGGCAGATTTGGCTGCATTCTGGTTGTAATGCGCCGCGATCAGCGCGCCGCCGCAGGCAAATACCCAAGCCGATCCCACGCCCGAGGCAAAGCGCCAAGCCATCATGGTCCACAGCTCGCGGGTGATGCCGCACAGCAGTAAAGTCGTTACAGTAATTGCGAGACCAGCTACAAACAATGTAGCGGGACGAAAGCGCGAAAGTAGAAACATGCCCGCCAGCGCGCCCAAGCCATAGCCCGCCGAGTTGGCGGTGTTCAGCCAGCCCGACAGCGCATAGTCCCAGGCCAGGTCTTCGCGCATCACGGGGAGCAACAAGGCATAGGCAAAGCGGCCAAAGCCATTGACGACCGTGATGGCCGTGGCAAATACCAAGGCAACCAAGAGTGACTGCGCTACTGGCAGGGGCGTGGGGTTGACGTTAACAGTCTGGGACATAAGCGTGCGTAGGCGTGCGGCAAATACCCACGCAATGGGCTTAAAAAAGCGCCAGTTAACCGCGCACAGCCAACAGTTCCACGTCAAACTTCAGCGTGGCGTTAGGCGGAATGGCACCCCCCGCACCGCGCGCGCCGTAGCCCAGGGCTGCAGGGATGATGAGGGTGCGCTTGCCGCCCACTTGCATACCGGCCACGCCTTCGTCCCAGCCTTTGATCACCATGCCTGCGCCCAGATCAAATTCAAACGGCTGGTTGCGGTCTTTGCTGGAGTCAAACTTGCCGCCTTGTACGCCGTCATTGAACAGCCAGCCGGTGTAATGCACGCTGACTTCCTGGCCCGCAGCGGCGGTAGGGCCGCTGCCAACTTCGGTATCGATGTATTGCAGGCCGGATGGAGTGGTGGTAGTGGTCATGGAATGGGCTTTCTGGTTACTATTAAAAATATAGCTGCTCCCGCAATATTATTGCTGGCTAACACATGTTTTTATTAAAAATGATCTGGAAAAGGCATAAAAAAAGCAGCCTGTACCGGCTGCTTTTTTTAAAATGCCTGGCTGCAAAAAAAATGCAACGTGCGGCTATTTTAACTGTGAAGTACTTTTACTTCTTCTTGGCTTTGGCTGCTGCAAGCCACTTGGTGGCAAAGGCGCTCATGTCGTTCATGCGGCGCAGCAGGTCAGCGCCGCTGGAGGTGGCGATGTAGCCGTTGTCGCCATGGGTGATCAGGTTGGCGGCGCGCATTTCTTTCAGGCGCGTGTTCAGGGTGTTGGGGGTAATGCCGCCCACGCTGTCTTGCAGCAAGCGAAAGGTTTGCGGGTGGCCATCTTTGAGGGCCCAGAGTACGCGGATGGCGTAGCGTGACTCCAGCAAGTCGAACAGTTGGTTAACGGCGGCATTGTCCTTGGTGCTCATGGGGGGTTCTCCTAGGTGGGGGTTGATGTTGTGCAAGAGGTTTTGTCTCGAACTGATTGAAATATAACGTATTTTCTGAAAAACGCTACAAGTTTCATAGCTGCTAAGGCTATATTTATTGTCGAAAACCCTTATTTTGTTGCAGTTTTGCTGCACTTTTTGCACCAAGGGGTGGCGCGCAGCCTAGGTTTGGGCTTGCGGGAGGTAGATTTTTTGTAGCAGCCGCATCAAGGTTTTGCGCTCGGCGTTGCTCAGGCGGGCGCTGGCATCGACTTCCAGTGTTTGGGCGGTGCGCTCCGCTTCGTGCATCAATTTTTCGCCTGTGACGGTCAGGTGCAGCGCTACGGCGCGCTTGTCTTTGGGGTGAGGCTGGCGCTCTACCAGCTCACGTTTTTCCAGGTTGGCGAGCATGGCGACAAAATTGGGTGGCAAGATGCCTAAGGTGGCGCACAGTTGCCGTGAGGTCACGCCAGGGTTATGGCCTATGACAGACAGCACCGAAAAATCCACCGGACGCAGTCCATAGACCGCCATGCGTTTCAAAAAAACCTCGATGATGGTCAGGGCGGCCCGGCGGGCGTTGTAGCCTAAAAGGGTTTCCAGATAGCGGGTATCCACCGCATCCACAACGGGCAGGGCGCTAGAACTGTTTTTGTGGGCTGCACTCATGGTGGTTTACAACTGAAGTTGCGGGCATCCGCCGGGTTACCGCTTCCATTGTAGTGCGCATAGGCAGGGTAGGCGCACAGCGGGCGGCTGCGCAGGGGCATTTCCGGCTCCCTCTCCTGCACTGCGGGAGAGACCCCAGTCGCCCGTCGTGCGCCCGAATTGAGGCCATGAACCTTGAGTTTCGATGGAGGTTCATGGGAGCAAATGGGGTCAGATCAAAATTCAGGAAGACCAACACTTCGGAGCGCGCAACGCCCTTACGAAATTTTGCTCTGACCCCTTTTGCGGACTTTGCGTCGCACCAGCCCTTTCCCCCGCTGCCCGAGCGTCACCCTCACGGCCCTCACAGCCCTCACAGCCCTCACAGCCCTCACGGCGCCCACCCGCGAGTGGGCCGCACGAAAACACACACACACACGTACTCATTAAATAGTAGCACTCCGTCTAAGCAGACCAGTGGGGTACACAGGAAAACGCCCATATTTTGTCGCAAGGTACTGTTTGGAGCACGTCGATGCCTCTGGCGGCTTGAGAACCTGCCAAAAAACCGTGAATTTGCTGCTTGGATCGCCATGGATTAAGAGGGCTATCTGCCAAAAACGCTCTAGAATAAAGCGGTAGAAGCTATGGAAAAAGTAGTACGTACCGAACCAGAAAGGCGCTCCAAGCGACCCTGATGGCAGGTTTTCGGCAAAAATGCGGCTACCCAAGCTACAGGGCACCTATTTTTAACTTTTACCCATGTACCCCACTGGTCTGCTTAGACAGAGCGCTACTATTTAGTGAGTAACGCTGTTTTCCAGCGCGGCCCGCTAGCCCAGACCCTCAGATGCGTCTGGATGCGTCTGGATGCGTCTGGATGCGCCGATCCAACTGATGCCGCCAGCCCGCTGGTGCGCACACCACGGGGCAACCCATTGCAAATCCCATACACCCAGTTTTGTGTGGATGGTTTGCATTTTGTCTCCAGCGTTGTTTTTTGATATTGGCAGGTGGGCCCATTGCCGCTGACAACGGGCCGCTTCGGTGAAGAGATTGAGGCTTTAGGAGTCCGCTTTAAAGCCCAAAGCCTGTACCAGTTTGCCTGCGAAAGCGCTGTCCACTTGCAAGCGACGGGCGTGCTCGGCCATGGTGGTGGGCTCGACATGCGCAGCCAGCGGCTGCATGGCGGTGACCACATCGGGCTGGCCCAGCGCGGCGCGCAGCATGCTGTTGGCACGCTCTTTGTTAGCCTGGCTCACGCCTGCGGCCATGAAGAAGCCAAACCACTCGCGCACGACCAGTTCGTCAAAGCCCTGCTCTTTGTAGGTGGCGACGTTAGGCGTGAACGGCGAGCGCTCGGGCCCCGAGGTGGCCAACAGGCGGGCTTTGCCGGTTTTGATGTGCTGAATCCAGTCGCCCAGGGGCGAGGACATGCCAGCAATCTGGCCGCCCAGTACTTGGGGCACGCCGGGGCCGGAGCCTGGGAAGGGCACATTGGTGATCTGGATGCCTGCAATGGCGGCCAAGCGGCCCATCAGCAGGTGCGGCATGGAGCCCGCGCCGGGGTTGCCGATGCTGGCTTTGTCGGGGTTGGCCTTGGCCCATTCGACAAATTGCTTCACCGTGGTGACCGACTCTGGCACGGCGGAGCCGACGGCGAAGGCATGGTCGCTGGAGTGGCCAATGCTGATGGGGGTAACGTCATCTTGCTTGTAGCCCAGCTTGCTATACGAGTGCGGGTAAATGGTGAGCATGGAGGCGGGGGTGTAGAGCATGGTCATGCCGTCGGCGGGGGCAGATTTGAGCGACATCACGCCCAGCTGGCCGCCTGCGCCGGGTTTGTTGTCAATGATCACGTTGTTGGCATACACGCCGCGCAGCTTCTCGCCAATGCGGCGGGCAAACGCGTCTGTCGTGCCACCGGGCGGAAAGCCGACGATGATGCGCAGCAGCTCGGGCAGGGGCTGCTGGGCTAATGCGGGCATCACGCCCAGGCCCAGTGCGGCGGCTGCGGCGCTGGTTTGGATAAATTGACGGCGATTGGTCATGGAAGGCTCCTGTTGAAAAGTGGATGTGGTGACTAAACGGGTTTAGAGGGACTACGGTGTCAGGGTTTGCGTGGGTGATTCATCGCCCGGACTCGTTGCGTGCGGGCTGAGCTTGCCCTGGCCTTCGAGAACCCTTCGACAAGCTCAGGGTGAGCGGCGTAAATAAACAGCATGGGGAGCTTAGAAGCCTGGCGCATGCTTAGGGTGTGAGCATGCCCGGCGCTGTGCCCGCATACAGGGCTTGTACCAAGGCGGCGCGCTCTTTCAGCACAGCACGCTGGTTGATGGAGCCTTTATCGGTGATCTCGCCTTTGTCGATGTTAGGCGGCTCGGTCAACACCAAAGCGCGGGCGATACGGCCTGATGAACCTGTGGCTGTAGCTGCCAATTTGGTGATTAATTCGGATATAGCCAGCATAATCATTGCATTGTCAGCTACGTCTTTCATAGTGGCGCTGTCAGGCAAACCCGCATGCTTGCGCGCCGGGATGAGGGCCAGAATGATCAGCGCGCCGACTTCTTTCTCATTCAGCCCGGTAATCACCACGTCCTGGACCAGCGGCGCACCGGCGGCGATGATCTTGGCGCGCAGCGGCCCCACGCTGACAAAGGTGCCCGTGGACAGTTTGAAGTCTTCCGCAGTGCGGCCATCGAATTTGAGACCTTGGTGCGGGTCGTTCTCGTCAATCCACTTCACCGCATCGCCCGTACACAGATAGCCTTCGTCGTCAAAGCTCTCTTGCGTTGCGCCTTCATTTCTCCAGTATCCGGGCGTGATGTTGGGGCCCTTGTAGCGCACCTCCACCTTGTCGCCCGTGGGCACCAGCTTGAGCAGCATGCCGGGGCAGGGCAGGCCCAGGTCACCGGCCTTGACATTCACATTGGTCACGAAGAGGCCAAAGGGCGCGCTCTCGGTCATGCCCAGGCCCGAGGTCATGGGAATACGGTAGCCCAGCTCCTGCTCTTGCGACGCGTACAGAGAATCCCAAATAGGCTGGGCCAGCGCGGCACCAGCGTAGAAAAACATGCGCAGTTGCGAGAGCAGGTTTTTGCGCAGCGCGGCATTGGTCTTCATCTCGTTGGCGAGGTATTCCAGACCAATCGGCACGTCGTAATACACCGTGGGCGCAATCTCGGTCAGGTTGCGAATCGTCTCGCCAATCAACGCGGGTGTGGGTTTGCCATCGTTGATGTACAGCGTGCCGCCATGGAACAGCACCAGGTAAAAGTCATGGTTGCCACCAAAGGTGTGGTTCCAGGGCGGCCAGTCCACCAGCACGGGCGGGATGTCAAACACCGTAGGCTTGGCCTGCGCCATCTGCTGCTGGTTAGCGCAAATCATCCGCTGGGTATTGACCACGCCTTTGGGCAACTTGGTCGAGCCGCTGGTGAACAAAAACTTGACAATGGTGTCGCCGTTGGTAGACTGCATGGCCTGCGCGACTTGGGGTGTGATCTCTGTAGCGGTCAGTGTGTCAAAAGCCGTTATTTTCAAGTCTTTTGAGTCACTAGCCCTTTGAATCATTGCGGGAGAAGCTACTGAATGTATAGCTACTTCCATGCCGTCATCGGCCACCGCTTCAATCGCTTTGCCATACTTGGCCCAGTCGCTGGCGTACAGCATGCCCGGGGTGATGGTGTTCAAAACATGGCGCAGCTTTTCATAGTCCTGGCTCATCAAGCTGTAGGCGGTAGACACGGCGCAAAACGGCACGCCGACGGTCATCGCACCCAGCGCGAGCAAGGCATGCTCCAGGCTGTTTTCACTCAAAATCGCCAGCGGACGGTCAACACCCAAACCGCGGTCCAGCAGCGCCTGGCCAATGCGCTGGGCCTTGTCCCAGGCCTCGCAGTAGCTGATCTTGATCCACTGACCATCGCAGCCGCGTCGCGCCATCCAAGTGTGCTCAGGCCGGACCGCAGCCCAATGTTGCAAGCGATCCGTCATACGCTCGGGGTAGGGCTGCAGCGCCTGCTCGGCTTGCAGGTAGGTGTTTGCGCCGCGCTGGTCCACGACAGCCCGAGTTACGCCAAATGTAAAGTCACGATAAGTAGGTGCATTACTCATAAAAATTTTGGTTTCCCTTTTGCGTCCTTTGCGTAACCTTCGCGTCCTCTGCGTCCGGTATTCGTATTCTGATTCGTCCTCAGCCCGCTTTCACCTTAGCCGCCCGACCTTCCAGAAAGTCCCGCACGCGTTGCTGCGCCTCCGGCGTGGTCTCTACCACCGAGGCCATCAGCGCTTCGGTAAACAGGCCATGGTCAGCGCTTTGCTCGGCAATGCGCGGCAGGGCGTGCAGCAGGGCGTAGTTGGTCATGGGTGCGTTGGTGGCAATGCGTTGCGCCAGCTCCATCGCCTTGGTATAGGCCTGGCCCGCAGGCACCAGGTATTGCGCAAAACCCAGCGGCACCGCCTCCGCCGCTTTGTACACCCGGCCCGTCAGCATCATGTCCAGCATGCGGTGCGTGCCAATCAGTTTGGGCGCGCGCACCGAGCCGCCGCCACCCACAAAAATACCGCGCGAGCCCTCGGGGAAGGCAAAAAACCCACTCTCATCCACCACCCGTATATGGCAGCTCGCGGCCAGCTCCATGCCGCCACCCACACACGCGCCGTGGATGGCTGCGACGACAGGCACCGCGCCTTTCTCGATCAAGTCAAACACCCGGTGCCACATGCGCGAATGCATCAGCCCATCCACCGCAGTACGTTCCTTGAGCTCACTCAAATCCAGCCCGGCACAAAAATGGTCCCCCTCGCCGGAGATCACCACCGCGCGGGTCTCCGAGCTCAGTGTGTTGAAAGCCTGCTCCAGCGACAAAATCAACTGGTCCGACAGCGAATTGCGCTTAGCCGCGCGCTCCAGCCGCACATGGGTAACCGGGCCGTGGGAAGTGACAGAAATTTCGCTCATACAGGGTGCTGCGGGTTGGAAGTGGAATTTACGTTATAAATAATAACTAAATTGTGACCCAAAACCTGACCATTGCGCAAGAGCGTTTTGAGGGGTTTGGCTAGGTGCTAACCCGTGTATAGCTGATTTTTACGTTGGGAAACTGCTGCGTTACACTGCGCAAACAAACACCATAGGACATGTCGTGCGAACTTCTACCCTGGCTACTTTTTCTCTCTGCATACTGCTGGCAGCAGGCGGTTGCACAACCGTCTCCACGCACACATCAGTCGCGAGTCAGGCTGGCGCGCCGGCTGTCGGACCAAGCACGGCGGTGAGGGCGCCCGCACAGGCACCGGCGGTGCAAGGGGCGCTATTGCCGATTGACAAGTGGACCACGACGCTTGTGATGGCCCGCGCGGTTCCAAATCTGGGTGAGGTACGTGAGATAGCTGATCGTTTTAATTCGAAAATCGTATCTTTGTCCACGCTACACTGACCTCCAAGCCCGGTGTACACGCCGGACAAACAGCCTTCGAGGTGAAGTGGTACTCGGCCGACAAGCTTGTCTCCGTTCAAAAAGCGCAGTATTTGGTCGGCAAAGCTCCCTATTACCTCGCCTCGTCTACTTCCGGCACCGCACTCGGTGCAGGTCAGGCCAGAGTCGAGTTGCTAGCTAACGGCGCGGTCTTGGCCTCAAAGCAATTTCAAGTAACAGAGAAGTGAATGCATCCTGACGCCCAGCGCCACCGACGCTACGCGCCGGTGGCGCTGGGCGGTCGATGTCCGGATCATGCTGTTTAGAATGCAAGCACATCGCACTCTTATCCCTGAACATTCCCATGAACCACCAAGACCTGATCGCCATCGACATCCATACCCACGCCGAGGTGAGCTGCTGGAACCCGTTTGATGCCTACGGCGAAGAATACGACCGTGCGGCGGACAAGTATTTTCGCAACAGCCGCCGCCCTACGATTGCCGAGACCATTGCCTACTACCGCGAACGCAAAATCGGTCTGGTAATGTTCACCGTGGATGCTGAGGCGCAGATGGGCCGCCGGCGCATTCCCAACGAAGAGATCGCCCAGGCTGCACGCGAGAACAGCGACATGATGATTGCCTTTGGCAGCATTGACCCGCACAAAGGCAAGCTGGGCGCGCGCGAGGCGGAGCGCTTGATCAAAGAAGAGGGCGTGAGGGGTTTTAAGTTTCACCCCACGGTGCAGGGCTACCACCCCTACGACAAGATGGCCTGGCCGATTTACGAGGTGATTAACGCGCACAAGCTGCCCGCCATCTTTCACACCGGCCACAGCGGCATTGGCAGTGGCATGCGCTGCGGCGGTGGCCTGCGGCTGGAGTACAGCAACCCGATGCACCTGGACGACGTGGCCATCAGCTTTCCCGACATGCAGATCGTCATGGCGCACCCCAGCTTTCCGTGGCAAGACGAGGCCCTGAGCGTGGCCACCCACAAGCCCAATGTGTGGATTGACCTGTCCGGTTGGTCGCCTAAATATTTCCCCAAGCAGTTGGTGCAGTACGCCAACACACTTTTAAAAGACCGCGTGCTGTTTGGCAGCGACTACCCTTTGATTACCCCCGAGCGCTGGATGAAAGATTTTGAAGAAGCCGGGTTTAAACCCGAGGTGATGCCCGGGATTTTGAAGGGCAATGCGGTGCGGCTGCTGGGTTTGGCGTAACGGCCTTGGCGGATTGCAAAGACAGGAAAGTTTGCGTATGAATGTGCCCCCTTTTCGC
>JAYVGI010000007.1:0-17438 GCA_043772355.1 Polaromonas sp. | reverse complement strand
GACGGCATTGCGCTTGTCTTGCTCGGCCAGTTCAAGACGCTCATGCAACTGCTGCTCGAACGCGCCGTCGCGAACTTGCTTCAGAATATCCGCGTACCCCGCCTCGTCGATTTTGAATGCTTTATTGCAGTGGGGGCAGATGATTTCATGCATGTCTGTGCTTCCTGTTTTCATTTGTTGTCGCCCAATTGGACATCTGCGTGCGGTCAATCGAGCCCAGCTTCTTTTTCTTGGGCGACCCCACCGCCCCCACCAAGAGGAAGCGCATCAATGGCTTGACCGCGCGCCGGTGCCATCACCTCGATACCTTCCAGTTTGGGTAAATCGAGCCTAGCAGCCTGTCGGACTTAGGTCGTCGAAAGCGAAAATCGGCCTCAGCGAGGATAGTTTTTGACGGTTTCGCATCCCAATATCGAGATATTGGGTAAGACAACGGCGAAAAATAGACCGCTGCGGTCGATTTGCAGCCGGCGATTCCTAAGTCCGACAGGCTGCTAGCCCCTTTGCGCGCTTTGTTCGTGCCCCACGTCCATAAAGGCGGCCTGCGCCACATTGTTTTGCATGAATGCAAGACCTGACCCTGCCACCACTTGTGACCCTGCCACCACTTGGTCCGCTGGCTGTAACATTCTCCAAATCTGGAGCCCAAGTACAGAAGCTAGTTTGACTGGAACTGCATTTCCAATTTGCCTCATCGCTTCACCCCACGCACCTGTGACAACGAAGTCAGCCGAAAAGGTCTGCAATAATTTTGCTTCAAAAACAGTGAAATATCGAACCGTGTCGTCGACATAGCGAATCATATTTTCCCCTCCGGGGACACCGTGTCCACCCGCTTTTATCGTCTTAGACGGCCAGTCAATATAACTTCCGGTATGTCCGGGATAAGAACGAGCCCCTTGCTTGTAGACATGATCGGAAAATCCGTGTTGTGCACAGGGGTCAGGAACGCTCAGAAGTGAATCGCGCACTGTTTGCCATGCCAAACCAGTTGGCTCAAACATCCCATAGCGGCTCTTGAGGCGGTCGATTTTGTCTTTGTGTTCTTTCCTTTCTGCATCCTGGATACACGGCTCCATTTCGTGCCGCTTCCAATATTCTCCTGAAACGTACATTTCCCATAGCAGTCGATCCTCGGAGTGCGTCTCCTCTGGAAATATCCACTCCGTGTCAATGTCAGAACGTACACCGACAATTACGACTCGTTCACGCGTCTGCGGCACACCGTAATCCGCTGCGTTCAAAAGTTTGTACTGAACGCGATAAGTCACCCCGGCATATCCCATTTTTTTTAGTCTTCTTAAAAGCGCAAGATGCTCGCTCCAGTTACCTTGGATTTCTGGTTGAAAGCCTGGGTAAGTAAGTCGCAAAAGAATATAGTCAAAGTAATCTGAAAATGACGACCGGAGAAGCCCCTTAACGTTTTCAAAAATAAAAGCTTTAGGGGTGAGCCTTTCAATTGCTTTGATGGCATATGGAAACATGTCGCGACTATCATCGTGCGCAAGATGTTTTCCACCCATCGAAAACGGCTGGCAAGGGGGCCCGCCAGCAACCACATCAATTGATTCCAAAGCGTCAAAGTCAAAGTCTTTGATATCGCCATGAAATACCTTTTTTGAGTCAAAGTTCTCACGGAGCGACCTGCAGGCATGCGAATTGAACTCAACAAACGCAGAATGTTTAAAGCCTGCCTGCTCTAAACCCTTAGCCAAGCCTCCCATGCCCGAAAATATCTCCAGCGAATTCATGAATTTGCTGCCAGTACTTCGAGATGTGTTGCAACATTTTTCAAAATGTTTGCTGGATTAGAGGGCACTCCGGTGCACTTTTCAGCCCAAGCTCTTCCGACGTGAATAACGTCCCAGTCAGATTTTGCTTGCTTGAATCTACCCGCTCCGGGTGTGTGATTTCCGAAACCATCCATTCGGGTGTTCCACAGGGGCTTGTGCAATTTGATAAGTGCGGCTTCGATAGTTCCGATCATGTCTGAGGCAGCGCCCTCCAAAATCACGAACCTACACATGAAGTCTGCTAACTCTAGGCCCGTGACCTTGCTGATATTTCTACTATGCTCAGCTAACCGCGACCGTAGTTCAGAAGATTGAGCTTCGGGCTCGTCAGCTACACGTGATTGCCGCCAACCTTTGGGCACGGCTTTACCAACGTAAATTGGATAACCGTAAGAGGTGCGATTTAACTCGCCATATTTACGGTACGGACCTTTCCGCCCGATATAGTAAAGCGCATAAACACCGGTTCCGCGAAAACCCAGAGGTGGCGGTGCACGATGTACCGGTGTTCCGTTAAAAAATCGAACAGCATCTTTGACGATTTCTGCAAATTCGGAATTTTTATAAACGTGCTCTGAACGATCAAATTGTGCTTCTGACATATATTTATGACGATGATTTCGACAAGTCATTATCGGTGTTGGGCCGACCACACCCGCATTTTTATTTCGTGGTGTTTCAAAGCAAGAATATCCTATTCGCCGACTGCTTTTGAGGCCTCACTTCGTTCTTCCGTTGCGCCGTGTGCGCGCGTACTGGAAGCAACGGTTCAAGCCTTGCAATCACACATGAATCAGCCCTAAAGACTTAACCGTTGCCCAAACTCTGCAACCCCACCCACCCCAATCACCAACCTCTGCGTAGCCCGAGTCGCCGCCACATAAAACACCCGCGCCGCTTCCTTCTCGTTCTCCCTCGGTGCAAGCATGTGCCCCACGCCGGGCAGGGTCACCACGGGGTACTCCTGGCATTTGCTGACCTTCATGTCATCACTCGTCATCCAAGTCCCCCAACAACACCCCACGCCGCGCCAGCCGCTCACGCGCTTCGAGCAATGCTGCATGCAGCTTTTGCTCCAGCTCCGCTTTGGGTGGCAGTTCGGGCCAGTATTCGGCCACGGTGATGCCGTCTTTGTGCATTTGCAGCAGCGCCACCTGTTCGCGGCTGGATTCGGCGCACAGGATGAGCCCGATGGGCGCCTCTTCGTCCGGCTGGCGTAGAACTGGCGGTCTGGCTCGGTTTGGTGCGGTAGCAGGTTTACAAAATGGCTCCAGCTCAATTGTCGTGACAGTGTCGCGACAATCTCGCTCTGGGCAAATGTCTGGGCGCTGCGCAGGCGTGCGCCCACGCTCCCATACAGCCGGGTCAGCTCTGCATTAACCGCACCGGCCAGGCGCTGGCGGCTGCTGGCAATCAGGCTGCGCAGTTCGGCGTGCAGGGCGTCAAAAGGCGCGGGCACCACGTTGTGTGTTGTCCTGTTCATGTTGTTTCCCTGGTCATGTTCCCAGCCTACTCGCAAACGCACCATCCCCACCCACCCCCATCACCAGTCTCTGCGTGGCCCGCGTCGCCGCCACATAAAACACCCTCGCGGCTTCTTGCCCGTCTTCGCCCTTGGCGGGCATGTGCCCCACACCCGGCAGTGCCACCACAGGGAACTCCAGGCCTTTGCTGACTTTCATGGCCATGATTTGGATGGTGTCTGCGCTGGGGTCAAATTGGCCTGATTTTTTGCGCAGGTTGAAGGGCAGTTTGCGTTGGTGCAGGGCATCGGCGCAGAGATCCATGGTTTTCCAGTCGGCGCACAGGATGGCCATGTCGCCCCAGGCGTGGCCTTCTTTGTGGGCGTTGCTTAAGGTGTCGGCTATGGCGTAGGCTTCTTCGCGCACACTGGGCAGGCGGATGATGGTGGGTGCTTGGCCTTCGCGGCCGCAGCTGATGGGTTTGACTAGCGGGATGCCGTCGTCGTCTTTGTCGTCTGGCGTCAATAGGTCGGCGGCGATGAGGTTGGCGATTTGCAAGATCTGCTTGGTGTTGCGGTAGTTGATTTTGAGGATGGTGGTGCGGCCCTGAGCCTGCACGCCTACGCTTTTGAAGCTGAACTGTTTGCTGCGGCTGCGCTCGTAGATGCTTTGTGCGTCGTCATACAGCAGTAGCAGGCTGTTGGTGCTGGGGTCTACCATTTGGGTGACTAGTTTGAGCCATTCGGGGGCGAAGTCGTGGCCTTCGTCGATGAGGATGGCCTGGTATTGGCCGCTGGGGATGTGTTTGTGGTCTACGCCGTAAATCACGCGCAGCACCATCTCGTGCATCTTCTCGCCCACTGCCAAGTGCTGCGCTGGCAGCGTTTGGCCAAAGGCTACTAGCTGGTCGCGGCACCATTTGTGAAAGTGCCGCACATGTACTTTGTCGCTCAAGCCTTTGGCCTGCATCACGCTGTGCAGCTTGACACCGAGGGGTTCGTTAAAGCACAGGATGAGGATGGGTTTGCTGCTGGCGGTGCTGGCCTGGGCTAAATATTCGGCACGGTAGCCCAAGATCATGGTTTTGCCGGAGCCTGCTACGCCGTGGATAACGCGGTGGCCGTCGCCCAGGCTGCGGGCTAGCTGCTCTTGCTGTATGTCCATCACGCGCATGATGCTGGGCAGGTCGGCGTCGGGGTCTTTGTCGTCAAACAGCGCGCCCTGCTGCATGGACCTATCGTTCACGCGCACTTGGGGGAACATGAGCCAGCGCACGCGGTCTAGCTGGGGCAGGCTCATGATGCCGCGCATGGTGTAGGGGAACATGTCTCACAAGCGGGCTTGGAGGTCTTCAGCGCCTACGGATTCGAGCATTTCGTCTTGGCAGACTACGCGGTGCGGCTCTATGGCGTGGTGCAGCTCGGCGGCATCAAACTGTTTGCGGGTGATGTTGGTAAACACCACGCCGTAGCTCCATGGGAAGGCCAGCTTGCCGTGGTGCTTGCCATCTGCCTGCACTAGCTGCGGGTCGCGTTCTAGCAAATTAACGACTTGGTGGGCGTATTGGCGGGCTTGCTCTAGCGGGTTGATGACGTTTTTGGGGATGCCATCGGGCTTGATCTCCCAAGTGTCTTTGTCTGCACGGGCGATGGTACCCAGTTTCCAGTCTTTTACCTCCAGCACCAGCAGGCCGCGCCGTGGGTGCATGACGACAAAGTCAGGGTGCGCTACCTTTTCACCAATGGGTACGTCGTACCACATGAGGTAGTCGGCATCGAGTTTTTGCTCTAGCCGCTCGCCCAAGCGGCGCTCGCCAGGGGTCATGCGCGATACGCAGGTGCTGAGAGAGGGAATGAGTGTTGCCATCCGGGTTGCTGGTTTTTTTGTTTACATATTGCAACAAGCATCATGCGGGCGAGGCGAGGCGTGGCGAACGCAAGTGTTGGGGTGTTGTGAAGTTACCCAATAGCGCAAATATCAGTGGTAAATTTGACACATATTTTTCGCCCTATTTTTACAATTTGCGGTGTAAGCCTGCACCTACGTGGAGCTGGCGGACGGCGGGATATTGGACGGCTGGACGGGGCGGCGTCTGTGGGCCTGGAAATGCGCTTACTCTCTAAAAAGGAGCGCTCCGTCTATGCAGGCCATTGGGGTACACAGGGAAAGGTCAAAAATAGGCATCCTGTACGTTGGGTAGCCGCTGTTTGCTGAAAACCAGCCAGAAAGGCTTCTTGCAGCGCATTTTTGGCCTGGGTGGAACTACTGATTCCATAGCGCCTGCCGCTTTATTCTAGAGGGCTGCAGGCATATAGTGATCTTAAAATGGCGGCACTCCCAGCAGTAAATTCACGGTTTTTGGCCGATGCTCAAGCTGCCAGAGGCTTCGCAACGCGCCAAACCCTGCCGCGCGACACAATATGGATGTTTCCCTGTGTACCCCACTGGCCTGCTTAGACGGAGTGCTACTATTTAATGAGTAAGTGCATTCCCAGGTAGTTTTCCAGGCGGCCCATTGGCACGCGCGCGCCGCGAGGTCTGTGCGGGTGAGGCTGGGCGTGGCAAGAGTCTCTTGCGCCGCAGACTGCGCAAAAGGGGTCAGAACAAAATTTCGTCAGGGCGTTGGGCGCTGCGAACAGAGGGGTTTCCTGAATTTTGATCTGACCCCATTTGCTTTCCCGCTTGCTAGCGCCCGATTGACTCGGACGCACGCCACCGCGTGAGGCGGGTTGCCCAGCCAGCCTACGGCGCATGACCGTGGCGCGGTAGGCTGCGTGTAGACCGCAGGCGGGTCATGTTCGCGTCACGCACTTTGCGCTATGCTGGCCCCCTACACAATCAGGAGACACCCATGCGAGCCCACCGTTTATTTGCCGCTGCGCTGGCCAGCGCGGCGTTGCTGACCACCACTGCCCAAGCCCAGTTGGCCCCGTCGCCCGATGCGGCCGTGCAAAGCGCCGCCGCCGCGCAAAAGCAGCCGCTGCTCGACTCGCTCAAAGAGTTTGTCAACATCGAAACCGGCAGCCGTGACCATGAGGGCATTGCCCAGGCCACCGAGCTGCTGGCGACCAAACTGCGTGCCTTGGGCGGCCAAGTAGAGTTTATCGAGCCTCAAGAGGTCACCAACTACCGCATGATGGACACACCCGACAAGATTGGCCGCATGGTGAAAGCCACCTGGCGCGGCACGGGCAGCAAGCGCATCTTGCTGATTGCGCACATCGACACCGTGTACCCCAAAGGCATGGCGGCCAAGCAGCCGTTTCGCATTGAGGGTGACAAAGCCTACGGCCTGGGTATCTCCGACGACAAGCAAGGCGTGGCGATGGTGGTGCATGTGGCGGCCATGCTCAAGGCGCTTAATTTCAACGAATACGGCACGCTTACCGTGCTGGTCAATGGTGACGAAGAGATCAGCTCACCCGGCTCGCGGGCGGAGCTGACCAAGGCGGGCGGTGAACACGATGCCGTGCTGTCGTTTGAATCGAGCCGCGTCGAGAGCGACAAACTGTCCTTGGCTACCAGCGGCATCGCCTCGGTGGAACTGAAGGTAGAAGGCCGGGCTTCGCATGCAGGGGCGGCCCCCGAGCGCGGCGTGAATGCGCTGTACGAGCTGTCGCACCAGATCATGCAAATGCGCGATCTGTCGCAAAACGACAAGGGCTTAAAGCTGAACTGGACGGTCTCGCAAGCGGGCACCAACCGCAATGTGATCCCCGCCTATGCCACTGCGCAGGCAGACGTTCGCGTGCTGCGCGTAGCCGACTACGACGGCATAGAGGCGACAGTGCGCGAGAAGGCCAAGACCCAGCTGCTCCCCGAGGCCAAAGTCACTGTCGTCTTCGAGCGCCGCCGCCCGCCGCTGGAAGCCACCACCGCTAACCGCAAGCTAGCCGCCCACGCCCAAACCATTTACGCCGAACTGGGCCGCAAACTGGTGGTCGACGATCAACCCGAAGGCGGTGGTACCGATGCCGCCTTTGCCGCGCTAAAAACTCAGGCTGCGGTAGTGGAGCGCTTTGGATTGCAAGGCTTTGGCGGGCACTCGGCCAGCAACGAATACGTGCTGCTGGGCACCGTAGAAGCGCGGCTGTACTTGGCTGCGCGGGTGGTGATGGACGTGGCGCGCGGCAAGGGGCTGTAGGCCCACACTGCACAGTGTTGGTGCGGCCTGTGGCATCCACCGTGTGAGCTTGCGTTAAAGCTAAAATACAGCGTTTCGATTTTTTAATTACAGCAACAACAGGACTTCCCCATGGCCGCCAGCAAATCCAAGATCTTCTACACCCTTACCGACGAAGCGCCGCTTCTGGCTACGGGCTCACTGCTCCCCATCGTCCAAACCTTCGCTGCGCCCGCTGGGATTGATTTTGTGGCCTGCGACATCTCAGTCGCCGCCCGCGCACTGTCGCAGTTTCCCGAGTGCTTAAAGCCCGAGCAGCGCGTGCCTGACACGCTGGCCGAGCTAGGCAAACTAACCTTGAAGCCCGAAGCCAACATCATCAAGCTGCCCAACATCAGCGCGCCGGTGTCCCAGCTGATCAGCGCCATCAAAGAGCTGCAAGGCAAAGGCTACGCCCTGCCCGACTACCCAGACGCGCCGAAAACCGACGCTGAGAAAGACATCAAGGCACGCTACAACCGCTGCCTGGGCAGCGCTGTGAACCCCGTGCTGCGCGAAGGCAACTCAGACCGCCGTGCACCCAAGGCCGTCAAGGAATACGCCCGCAAAAACCCGCACAGCATGGCCGAGTGGAGCCAAGCCTCGCGCTCGCACGTGTCGCACATGCATGCTGGTGACTTCTACCATGGCGAAAAATCCATGACGCTGGACAAAGCCCGCGATGTGCGGATGGAACTGATCACTGCCAGCGGCAAAACGATTGTGCTGAAAGAAAAAGTGTCGCTCTTGGACCGCGAAGTCATCGACAGCATGTTCATGAGCAAGAAGGCCTTGCTTGAGTTCTATGAAAAAGAAATCGACGATGCCTTTAAAACCGGCGTGATGTTCTCCCTGCACGTCAAAGCCACCATGATGAAGGTATCGCACCCCATCGTATTTGGCCACTGCGTGAAGATTTTCTACAAAGACGCTTTTGCCAAGCACGGCAAGCTGTTTGACGAGCTGGGCGTGAACGTGAACAACGGGATGGTCAGCCTGTACGACAAGATTGCCACCCTGCCCCAGTCCAAGCAAGACGAAATCAAGCGTGACCTGCACGCCTGCCACGAGGGTCGCCCCGAGCTGGCGATGGTCGATTCAGCCAAAGGCATTACCAATTTTCACTCGCCCAACGACGTGATCGTGGACGCATCGATGCCCGCCATGATCCGTAACGGCGGCAAAATGTGGGGCGCTGACGGCCGCTTGAAAGACGTGAAGGCTGTGATGCCCGAGTCCACCTTTGCCCGTATTTACCAAGAGACGATTAACTTTTGCAAATGGCATGGCGCGTTTGATCCGAAGACCATGGGCACTGTGCCCAACGTGGGCCTGATGGCGCAGCAAGCCGAAGAATACGGCTCGCACGACAAGACCTTTGAGCTCAGTGAAGGCGGCGTTGCCAACATCGTGGACATCGCCACTGGCGAAGTGCTGCTGAGTGAAAACGTGGAAGCTGGCGACATCTGGCGCATGTGCCAAGTCAAAGACGCAGCGATCCGCGACTGGGTCAAGCTGGCGGTCACGCGCGGGCGTAACTCCGGCATGCCTGTGGTGTTCTGGCTGGACCAGTACCGCCCGCACGAGGCGCAGTTGATTACCAAGGTCAAGATGTACCTGCATGAGCACAACACCGCTGGCCTGGACATCCAAATCATGTCGCAAGTGCGCGCCATGCGTTTTACGCTGGAGCGCGTGGCCCGTGGCCTGGACACCATCTCCGTCACCGGCAACATCCTGCGCGACTACCTCACTGACTTGTTCCCCATCATGGAGCTGGGCACCAGTGCCAAGATGCTGTCCATCGTGCCCCTGATGGCAGGCGGCGGCATGTACGAGACCGGCGCGGGTGGCTCGGCCCCCAAGCATGTGCAGCAATTGGTGGAAGAGAACCACCTGCGCTGGGACTCGCTGGGCGAGTTCTTGGCGCTGGCCGTCAGCATGGAAGATTTGGGCCTCAAAACAGGCAACACCAAAGCTATTTTGCTGGCCAAAACACTCGACATAGCCACCGGCAAACTGCTGGAGTTCGACAAAGGCCCCAAGACCCGCACCGGCCAGCTAGACAACCGTGGCAGCCACTTCTACATTGCCCTGTACTGGTCCGAGGCGTTGGCAGCGCAAACTGAGGACAAAGAGCTGCAAGCCCACTTTGCCCCCTTGGCCAAGGCATTGGCAAGCAATGAGCAAAAGATTGTTGACGAGCTCAACGCGGTGCAAGGCAAGGCCGTAGATATTGGCGGCTACTACAAGCCAGACATGGCCAAAGTGTCGGCCATCATGCGGCCTAGCGCTACGTTTAACGCGGCTTTGCAAACCGTTTGATCTGGTAGTCACAGACGATTGCGCTCCTAGGAGGGGGGCTTGCTGCTTTTGTACGGGACCAGGCCGGCGGCGCACTTAGCTGCGCAGCCGTCCAAGCCAAGCATCAGGGCGTACAAACACCCCGTGCGCAACGCCTGGTTTTCCAAGCCAACCAAGTTGATAGCAAATCGTGGGCCCAACACGGGTGCACGGCTGTCGCTCGGGTAAAGATGCTGCGTCACCGGCAGCGTGCGAAAGACGCATTTGCGACAAATTTCGCCTTTACAGACACCAGCGAGATTGACAAATTCCATCGATAGATTTTCAATAAGCTTCCCAGAAGTATTGGACTTATTGACGAAAACTTTTTTGTCAAACCACCTCAACCCGAAGGAGAGAGACACATGCCCCACTACACCCTCAAAGTCAACGGCACACCGCAATCGGTGAACGTTGATGCGGATACCCCGCTGCTCTATGTATTGCGGGACAACCTCGCACTCAATGGCCCCAAATTTGGCTGCGGCCTGGGCCAGTGTGGGGCTTGCACTGTGCATGTGGACGGCGTGGCTACACGCTCATGCCTGCTGCCAGTTAACACGCTGACGGGCAAGGCCATCACCACGCTGGAGGGCTTGGGCAGCACGGGCAAGCCGGGCAAGTTGCAGCAGGCTTTTATTGACGAGCAGGCGGTGCAGTGCGGCTACTGCGTCAGCGGCATGATCATGACCTCGGCCGCTTTGCTGGCCAGCAACCCCAAGCCGAGCGATGCCCAGATCAAGGGGGCATTGGAGGGAAACCTGTGCCGCTGCGGCACCCACCAACGCATTTGCGCCGCCGTCAAGCGCGCGGCCATGGCTTAAAAAGGGGCACGATCATGACACACGCAAACACCTCCCCAAGCAAGCTGAAGGCTCAGCCATCAGAGCACCTCATGCAGCGGCGCACCCTGCTCCTTGGCGGCGCAGGGGCACTGGTCGTCGGCTTCAGCGCTGCCGGCACGCTGGCGCACGCGGCGGCGCCCACGTCTGCGAGCGCGCTGCGCCCGGCCAAATCGGTCGCTAAAGATCTGGTGGATTCCTTCGTGAGCATTGAGCCTGGCGGCAAAGTCACCATCTTTGTCGGCAAGGTCGATCTGGGCACCGGCACCAAAACCGCCATGGCGCAGATGGCTGCCGATGAGCTTGACCTGGCCTTTGAGCAAATCGAGATGGTGATGGGCGACACCGCCACCACGCCCGACCAGTGGCTCACTGGTGCCAACCTGACCATTGCCCAAGGCGGCGGCGAGTTACGCAAAGCCTGTGCCACGGCGCGCTCCGCCTTGCTGGCCAGGGCATCCACCCGGCTGGGCGTTCCCGTCACCGATTTGGCAGTCAACCAGGGCATCGTCAGCGTCGCATCAGACGCGGCCAAATCTGTCAGCTACAGCGAGCTGGTGCAAGGCGCCAGCAGCGCCGACTTGAAGGTGGACGGGAAGATCGACCCTAAGGCCGTCATCAAGCCCGCATCCAGCTACCGCGTGGTCGGCAAATCCATCCCGCGCGTGGACATTCCCGCCAAAGTGACGGGTGAATTTGTCTATGCGCATGACGTGCGTCTGCCAGGCATGCTGCATGCCCGTGTGGTGCGCGCCGACGAGCTGGGTGCACGGCTGGAAGCAGTGGACGACAGCGCCGCGCGCCAAGTCACCGGCTTTGTGCAAACCGTACGCCGAGGCGATTTTGTGGCCGTGGTGGCCCAGAGCGAATGGGGCGCCGTCAAGGCCGCCCGCGCGCTGAAAATGACCTGGTCTGCAGGTACCGGCCTGCCCGACAAAGCTACCGTGTTTGACTACTGGCGCAAGCAGCCCATTGCCAAGGAAGAGGCCACGCAAAAAGTGGGCGATGCGCAGGCAGTGTTGGCTACCAGCACCAAGCGCGTCAAGGCCAGCTATGAGTTTGCGGTGCAAACCCACGCCTCCATCGGTCCGTCTTGCGCAGTGGCAGATTTTGCAGGCGGCCAGCTCACCGTGTGGTCGCCCTCGCAAGCCACCCACTCGATGCAGACCGAGCTGGCCAGCGTGACCGGTGTGGCGCTGGAGAAAATCCGCCTGCTCTATGTCGATGGCTCCGGCTGCTATGGCCGCAACGGGCACGAAGATGCCACAGCCGATGCCGCGCTGATTGCCTGCATGATCGGCAAACCAGTGCGTGTGCAGTGGACACGCGCCGACGAGACCGCGCGTGCGCCCAAGAGCCCGCCACGCGCCATCGACATGGAGGCCGGGTTTGATGCCGAAGGCAACCTGGTGGCCTGGTCGGGTGACTTCCACATCGCGCTGAACCACATCGTGGCTTTCAAGCCGCTGGACTTTCCGCTGCTGGCAGCCACCGATGTGGGCATGCCCAAGCCTGGCAACTGGGTGGGGTTTTTGTTCCAAAACGCGGGTGCGCCGTATGCCGTGCCGAACATCCGCGTCAACACACGCCACGTGGCCAAAGCGTTCTTTCGCTCAGCGCATTTGCGCAGCCCAGGCCGCATTGAAAACAGCTTTGCCAATGAGTCCTTCATGGACGAGCTGGCCACCAGCGCCAAGGCCGACCCGGCAGAGTTTCGCTTAAAGCACATCAAAGATCCACGCGCCGTGGCAGTCATCCAGGCCGCCATGGCACGGGCCAACTGGCAAAGCCGCGCGGGCGTCAATACTGCCGCAGGCAATGCCAACGCCGACATTGCCAAGGGCCGAGGCATCTCCTACGTGCGCTACAACAACACCACCACCTATGTGGCAGCCGTGGCCGAGGTCGAGGTCAACCGCAAAACAGGTGGTGTGCGGGTAACGCGGGTGTGTGTGGGCCATGACTGCGGCCAGATCATCAACCCCGACGGCCTGGCCAACCAGATCGAAGGCGGCGTGATTCAAACCGTCAGCCGCACACTGATGGAGCAGGTGCAATGGGATGCCAGCAAAGTCACCAGTGTCGATTGGGCCACCTACCCGATCCTGCGCTTTCCGGATGTGCCCCGCGTGGAGGTCGACATGATCAACACGCCCGGCGACGTGTCATGGGGCGCAGGCGAGCCTACCCCTACCGCCATTCCCGCTGCCATTGGCAATGCCATCTTTGATGCCACAGGGGCCAGGATGCGCTCGATCCCGTTCACACCCGACAAGGTAAAGGCAGCGTTGGCCACGGTCGGCCGGGCAGCCTGAACGGGTGAGCGGGTGAGCAGACTCAGCCCATCTTGAAACCCGTGGCCTTGATCACCTGGGACCAGCGCGCCACTTCATCCAACAGGAACTTCTCTGGCTCGGGGTGCGTAAAGGTTTCTGCCCCCGCTTTGTCCAGGTCTTGCAAAAACTGGGGGTCAGACCGCACTTTGAGGTTGACGGCTTTGAGCACGTCCATCACCTCGCGGGGCGTGCCCGCTGGGGCAAACACGGCGTTGAATACTTGCACCCGCATGTCGGGCACCCCGGCTTCTACGGATGTCATCAACTCTGGTGCGGCCTTGAGCCGGGCATCACTGTTCACGCCCAAAATGCGGGCGCGCCCTGCGCGGTGCTGCGCCAGCACGGCGGACGACATGATCGGGGTGATGATGGGCACATGGCCGGCAATCAAGTCTTGCATGGCGGGGCCGCCGCCTTTGTAGGGGATGTGCTGCAAGTCCAGCTTGCCCGCTTGCAGCTTGAACAGCTCCCCGGTCAGGTTGGTGATGGTGCCCTGCCCGGCCGAGCCGTAAGAATATTTACCAGGATTGGCCTTGATCAGCGCCACCAGTTCTTTGAGCGAGTTGGCAGGCACACTGGGGTGCACCACGATGCAGGTCGGGTTCATGCTCACCATGCCGACCAGCAGGAAGTCCTTGAGCGGGTCGTACTGCGGGCTGGCCGAGGCGGCTGGGTTGATGATTTGGGTGGTAGTGGTGCCCAGCAGCAGCGTGTACCCATCTGCCTTGGCCCGCGCCGCTTCAGCCGCACCAATGGCACCCCCTGCACCGGCTTTGTTGTCCACCACCAGCGTGGTGCCAAGGAGCGGTGCAGCGAACTTGGCCCACACCCGGCCCATGATGTCGCCGTCACCCGCAGGCGCAAACGGCACCACCAGGCGAATAGCCCGCTCCGGATAGCGCGCCTGCGCAAAGCTGCTGGCCCAAGGGGCAAGCCAGGTACTGGCCAAACCTAGAAATGTGCGTTTTTTCATGTGTGCGCTTTCGGTGATAGACGGATAGGAAATTCCACCACTTGACGCAAAGTATCGCATCTGGGAGCAAGCCGCCGTATGCGTGGAGTCCCCGATGGACACCCCACTATCTATCTGCGCGGCACTGCGGGCGCAGCGTTCACTTTCGAACTGCAGCTTGCTTTCAATTGCACCGCCCTAGCGGCGCATCGGGCGCACGCGCCAAGGCGGCATCCAAACTATGGCGGCTTCATCGGGCCGGACCACCAATACACTCAGAGAAGATAGAAAGCGCAAACTGCTACGCCAGTGCGGTCTCGGTTGATGAAGCGGCGATGGTCCTGGAGGACAACCGACAGCTTCGCCAATGCTATTTCTTAACCACGGGGGGTGGTGGCGGATACACGGCATCTGCCAGAGTAAAAGGCAGGCCCTCAATGGCTCTGACCTTACCATCGGCTTCGAACACGACAAAAATTTCATCGAAACTGCCGTAGTAGTAGCGCCACATGGGTGACGATACGAGATTGGGATTTTCCTTCTTCAGAGGGTAACCCAAAGCCATGATCACCTGCTCTTTGGTCATGCCCACCATGACTCTACCGCTTGCGATAGCCGCCTGAATTTCAGGCGAGAACGTCTCGATCCGTGCCTTGGGATCGGTCGTCACTACGAGCTGGCCCAAGTAGTCCTTCGGGCTGAGATGTTGGGTGTACTCATTCTTCAATACGAGTTCTTTTTTATCACCAGCAATCAAAAATTCATACGGTTTTGCCGATTGCGCTCCGACTACTTGACTGGTGTTTGCGTAAGGGCTACGGGCTTGGTACGCAGACACCTTAACGGGGGTGCCTGCCTGAAGGTGGGAGCGAAACTCCACCCAGTTGGCATCACTGGCTCGGTTGACGTTTCGATAGTAATCAAACCTCACCGTGCAGCATAAAAATCCGTCCGCTAGCGTTTGGGCGTAACTTGGTGCTGACAGTACCAATGCGGCTAGGAGTGACGCGATCGGGAATGTATTTTTTTTCATTTTTGTCTGTTTGTGATGAGCGATGGTTGTAGGTCACCCATTTCAGGCGACATCAAGATTTCGACATTGTCGATGTTAACTATTGCAACGAACAGAAAATGCAACAGCATGAGGCCAGGTACTGCATTAGGTTGAGATTGTCACATCGGGTACACATTGAAGTGTGGTGCCCGACACCGCACTTAAGCCGCCGTGGCTTGGCCTTTCTGCTGTCCCAGCAAGCGGCCCACCATGAAACCTGCGGCTTGGGTAATGTGGGCGCGCACCAGGGATTCGGCCAGTTCGCCGTTGCCGCTGGCAATCGCGTCCATGATTTCGGCGTGTTGGTTCCAGATGTCGCGGGGTTGCTCGTCGCGCAGCAGCACCTCGCCCATCACACGCTGGGTATAGGTCAGGTGGGTGGACAGGGCTGGGGCTACCAAGGGGTTGCCAGACAGGCTGTAGATGAACTCATGAAAACGAACGTCAGCGGCAATCATCTTGGCTACCGACCCGCTGGCCACGGCTTTGCGGCCTGCGTCTATCACGGCTGGCCCTTGGCGGGCGGCTTTGTCGGCGTTGGTCTCTGCGGCGCGGCGGCAGGCCAGGCCTTCGATGACGGCGCGCATGTCGTACATGTGTTGCACATGGGTGGGATCCAGCGGGGCGACGATCAAACCTCTGCCTGGTGCGTCGTGCAATACCCCTTGGTTGCGCAGCAGCGCCAAGGCCTGTTGCACGGGCTGGCGCGAGACACCCAACGCCAGCGCAATTTGCTCTTGTATGATGCGGTCGCCCGGGGCCAGCTTGCCGGACGCAATATCGTCCAGCAGCGCGCCGTGCACTTGCTCGACCAGATTGGGTTGAACGGAAAGGGTCTTCATGGGAGGCAGGCCAATGGATTTTGTAGCTAAGGTATGTGGATGGTGTGCACTCGAGTTTAGACCGCTTTTGCCCTGCCTTGCCCTTTGGCCGCCCTAAGCAGCACAGGCCAGCTGTTGAGCCAGCCTGTCACGCAGCACGCGGTGCAGCACCTTACCTGTGGCGGTGCGGGGTAACTCGGCCTCGCTCATAAACAGCACCGACTGCGGGCGCTTGTAGCCCGCCATGCGGCTGCGGCACCAGTCGAGTAGCTCGGCCTCGCTGGCCTGGCCACGCTCGTGCAGCACCACCACGGCTTGCACGGCCTCGCCCCATTTGTCGTGCGGCACGCCCACCACGGCCACATCTTTCACCTGGGGGTGCGCGCCCAGCACGCCCTCTACCTCGGAGGGGTAGACGTTCTCGCCGCCGGTGATGATCATGTTGCTTTTGCGGTCCACCAGGTGGATAAAGCCCTGCGCATCGCGCCGCGCCATGTCGCCCACCGAGCACCAGGGGCCGCGAAAAGCCTCCGCTGTTTTTTGCGGATTTTTCCAGTAGCCGTCAAACACATAGGGCGTGCGCGAGAACAGCTCACCCACGTCGCCGTCGGGCACTTCTTTGCCGTCTGCATCCAAGATGCGAATCGGCCCCGAGCCCGCCCACTCGCGCCCTACGGAGCCGAGTTGCTCGATCTGCTCCTCCGGGCGCAGCAGCGTGACCCAGCCTGCTTCGGTGGAGCCGTACAGCTCGTACAACTTGCCGTTTTTAAAGTAGTCGAGGATTGCCAGCTTGGTGTCTTTGCGCGCAGGTGCAGAGGAGATCATCAGTTTCTCTACCGCGCTCACGTCGTAGCGCGCTTTGGTGGCCTCTGGCAAACCCAGCATCATGATGTAGTGCGTGGGCACGAGGGAGGTGAAGGTGATTTTTTGGCTAGCAAGCGAGGCTAAGAGCGCCTCGGGGTCAAAACTTTTGCGGTCATCGATCACGCAGGTGGCGCCCAGGTGCGTGAAGGTGTGGCTGAAGTACAGTGAATTGGCGTGGCACATGGGCATGACCAGCAGCGCCGAGTCATCAGGGGTAAAGCGCATGTCCAGCGCTGTAGCCAGCGCTATCAAGGTGTTGCCTCCGTGGCTGCGTATGGCGCCTTTTGGCCGCCCTGTGGTGCCCGAGGTGTACATCAGCGCGCACGGGTCAGCCGCTTGCACGCTCACGGGTGGCTCGTGCGCAGCGGATGTGGCAATCAAGGCCTCGTAGTGGGAGCCACCAGCCAAAGGCGCGCCGCCCAAGGTGACCCAAGCGCGCGGTGCAATGGCCAGCTCAGCGCGCGCAGTCTGCACACGCTCTAGCAGCTCGTCCTGCACGATAAAGGCCCGCGCTTCGCTGTCTTTGGAAATGTAGGCCACCTCGGGTGCTGTGAGGCGAAAGTTGATCGGCACCGCCACCAAACCGGCGCGCGCCAGTGCCACGTAGATCTCCATCCACTCTATGCAGTTGTAGGCCAGCAGGGCTACCCGGTCGCCTTTGACCAAACCCAGGCCCAACAAGCCATTGGCCAGGCGCGTGGCGCGGTCGTGCAGGAGCGCAAAGCTCAGCTCGCGCCGCGAGTCGCGCGCGGCGATTTTGTGGGGCATCAGGCGGGCGTGGGTGGCCACCGCATCGGCCACGGTGAGC
>JAYVGI010000006.1:0-23912 GCA_043772355.1 Polaromonas sp. | reverse complement strand
AAGAGGATGGTGCATGGTGATTCCTTAGGAGGAGGGAAGGAGGTGAGGCGTCAGGTTGGAGGTCGAGGGTTTGTACACCCGCCAAGCTCGCAAGATCTGGCCAGTGGTGCGCTCAGCGCAGCGGCATAAAGGGAGGAGGCAGCGGCCCTAGGCCGCAACGGAGGACAGCCGCGGAGCTGAGCGCACCGCTGGCCAGATCCCGTACAAGACTTGCCCTGCATATTTGGAAACTAAGCCATGCCATCCAAAAACCCACGCAATATCCGGTTGAACTCTGCGGGCTGCTCGATGTTGGACAGATGCGCCGCGTTGTCGATGACTTCCATCTGCGAGCCGTCAATCATGCGGTGCAGCACGGTCGATTGCTCCACGGTACAGGCCGGATCCTGCTTGCCCACCAGCACGAGCGTAGGCGCTTTGATCTTCAGCAGCATGGTGGTCTGGGCCATATCTCGTACCGCGCTGGCGCAACCCAAGTAGCCTTCAACAGGTGTGGCCAAAATCATCGTGCGCACGGCGGCAATTTTGTCGGGTGCTTTGGCAGGAAAGCCTTCCACAAACCAGCGCTTGATCGTGCCGTCCACCAAACCCGCAATGCCCTGCGCGCGGGCGGTGGCAAAGCGCTCTTCCCACAGCGAGCGGGGTGGCATTTCGCTGGCGGTGTCGCACAGGCCCAGCGACAGCACACGCTCGGGATGGTGCGCGCCTACGTACTGGCAGATCATGCCGCCCATGGACAGGCCGACCAAATGCGCCTGCTGGATTCTCAAAGCGTCCATCAAACCCACCATATCTTGCGCCAGTAGCGCAATACTGTAGGGCGCAGGCGTGACCTGCGATTGCCCGTGGCCGCGCGTGTCGTAGCGCAGCACGCGGTACTTGTCGGTAAGGATAGGTAGCGTGTCGTCCCACATGGCGTGGCTGGACATCAGGCTGTTGCTGAGGACGACGACCGGCGCGCTGTCTGGGCCGTCGAAACGGTAGGCGATGGAAATGCCGTTGGCTTGGATATGTTGGATCATTTTGATGAGAGGAAATATTGCTCGGTATTGGCTCCCTCTCCCGCTTGAGGGAGAGGGCTGGGGTGAGGGCGCAACTGAGGTACATCGTTCATCGAAAATCAAGGTTCAACTTTGATACCCGCATCCTTGATGAGTTTTTCAAACTTGGTCGCCTCGGTGCGCACATAGCTGGCAAATTCAGCCGGTGTGTTCTTCGGCACCGCCAGGTTGTCGGCCTCAAAACGGGCGCGGATATCGGGCACGGCCAGGATGGTGTTGACCTCGCGGTTCAGGGTTTGGATGACGGCTGCGGGCGTGTCTGCGGGCGCAAACAATCCGCCCCACAGCGTGTAGCTAAAGCCCGGTATGGCGGCTTCGGCTACCGTGGGTACCAGTGGTAGCGATGTCATGCGCTGTGTGGTGGTCACGGCCAGAGCTTTCAGCTTGCCGCCTTTAATCTGCGGCAAAGCGGCAGACGCGCTGCTGATGAAGAGTTGCAAGCGGTTGCCCATCAAATCGGCAAACAAGGGCCCTACGGCTTTGTAGGGTATGTGCACCATGCTGAATTTGGCACCCAAGATCAAGGCCTCGGCAGCCAGATGCCCCGGCGTGCCTGCGCCGACCGAGCCGTAGCTGAAGCTGCCCGGCTTGGCCTGCGCCTGTTGAATGAACTCTTGCAGCGTGTTGTAGGGTGCCTCCTGCGGTGCCATCAGCACCAAGGGCGCATTGCCAATCAGCACGACAGGCACCAGGTCCTTCAGCGCGTCATAGCCCAGGTCTTTCATCAGCGCGCGATTCACGGCAATCTCGCCTGTCTGCCCCAGCAGCAGGGTGTAGCCGTCGCCCTTGGCCTTGGCGGCGATGCGTGTGCCCACTGTGCCCGACACGCCGAGTTTGTTGTCCACCAACACGGTTTGTTTGAGCGCCGTGGTCAAACGCTCGCCCACCAAGCGGGCAAAGGTGTCGCCCTGCCCGCCGGGGCCGTAGGCGACGATGATGGAGATGGGTTTGCTGGGGTAGTCACCGTCGGCAGCATGCGCTAGAGATGCTACCGTTAGCAGAGCTGCATGGGCAATGATGACGCTGGCTAACCAACGACAAGGTTTAAAAAAAGACTTTGCGAGTGCTTGCATTGTGGGTAGCGCCGGAGGCAGTGACGTACTAAAGCGCTTTGACCATCACCTTGCGAAACTTCACCACGCCGCCTGCGGCCTGCAAGGCAATCGGGCCGCTGGCAAATTTGCTGTCGTTCATCTGCACGGTGGGCTGGCCGTTGAGCACTACGCTGAACTGCGACCCCTTCACGGTGATCTCATAGGTGTTCCAGCGGCCACCGGCTTTGGGCATGGGCGAAATCTTGGCATAGTTGACGATGGCTCCGGTGCCATAGCTGGGGTCTGGGCGGGTATCAAAAATGTTGACTTCATACGAGTTGTCCGCAGTGATGACTTTAGGGTCAGAGCAGCGCACAAAAATGCCGCTGTTGGCCACGTCGTTCACCCAAAATTCGGCGTAAATTTGAAAATCTTTATACGAGTTTTTTGACACTAAAAAACCTGTGCCGAGCTCAGCCTGGGCATTGCCTTCACTCAAACGCCAGTTGGCATTGCCAATGCCGGTCCAGCTGTCCAGGTTGCTGCCGTCCAGCAGCGTCACCCAGCCGGGGCCAGACGGGCCAGAGCTGCTGGGCATATTGGCGCAGCCGAAGAGGCTGACTACAGAGAGCAGCAATGCTGCAATGAGACAAGAGATGCGTTTCATGGGATGGCTCCTTGGGGGGTTAACAAAACAATGGCTTGGGCAAACGGGGAAGAAAATAATAGCTCAGTGAGGCGGGGTGTGGATATGGGTGTTTACGGCATGGTCTGGGTGCAGACGCTGGCCTGGGCATCATTCCACTTTGATGTTGTTGTCCTGCGCAATTTGCTTCCACAGGGGGATTTCGCTGGCGATAAATTTGGCAAACTCTTCAGGCGTGTTGGTCACCGGGATAACCGACATGCTGCTGATGCGCTTGCTCACGTCGGGCATGGCCACGATCTTGGCGATCTCGCTGTTCAGACGCTGGATGATGTCGGCTGGCGTGCCCGCAGGCGCCAGCAGGCCAATCCACAGTGACACCTTTAAATCAATGCCCAGTTCGGTCAAGGTGGGCACGTTGGGATAGTCCTTCAGCCGCTCTGCCGTGGTGACGGCCAGCGCTTTGACCTTGCCCGATTGCAGGCCGATGTGGGCCGGGCCTGCATCGGCCAGCGCCATGGTGACATCGCCCGACATGATGGCGTTGACGGATTCGGTTGCGCTCTTGTAGGGGATGTGCGCAAACTTGCCACCCGTTTTGCGGTTGAACAGCTCGCTGATGAGCTGGAACGATGCCGAGCTGGCGCTGTAGTTGGACTTGTCGGGGTTTTGCTTGGATGCGTTGACTAGCTCTTGCACCGACTTGGCGGGGTTGTTGGCATTCACCAGCAAAATGAGCGGCGCGTTGCCCACAAAAGAAATGGGCGCGAGGTCTTGCGGGCCATAGGGCAGCTTGGCATACAGCGCGTGGTTAGACACGATGGGGCCAGGCGCGCCCATCATCAGCGTGTAGCCGTCAGGCTTGGCTTTGGCCACATAGGACGCGCCAATAATCGCACCCGCGCCGGGGCGGTTTTCTACCAACACGGTTTGCCCCAGCGCTTTGCCCAGTGGCTCGGCCACGATGCGGGCCAACGTGTCTACCCCGCCGCCTGCCGCGTAGCCCACCACGATGGTGATGGGCTTGCTGGGGTAGCTTTGTGCCTGGGCCAGTGGTGCAAAAGTGCTGGCTGCACAAGCCACCGTGGCGATAAGGAGTTTCATGGGGTGGTACATAGCGGGGTCACTCGTAGATGATAAAAATGGCTCAAATGAAATTCAAGTGGATCTCCCCATACAGGGTGAAAGCCCATTCCCCGCTCCCTCTCCCGCTGTGCGGGAGAGGGCTGGGGTGAGGGTGCGGTGGCGCACATACGCCTTATGCAAAGCAGCTCCATAGGAGGGTGCACACCGATAGCGAGAGGCAGCACTGTCCACCCTCACCCTAGCCCTCTCCCGCCAGCGGGAGAGGGAACTGGGCATGCAGGCGAACCTGTCTTCGGTTACGCACTTCAATGTCAATGGAGTCATAAAAATTTACTGCAAACCGATTTGCACATTCAGCACCGCAGCGCGGCCTGCGTCCAAGGCTTTTAGGCAGCGCGCTATGGCGGCGGGCACTTCGCTCGGCTCGCTCACGCATTCGCCATAGGCCCCAAAGGCCTGAGCCACTTGCTCAAAATGCCGCTCCTGGCCTTGCAGCCGCGCCTGGAATTCATTGGCCTGCGCAGCAGCGCCATCGGGGTAGACGCGCAGCACGGCTTCTTTCACCGCCTGCCAGCCGCCGTTGTCTAGTACCACGGTAAAGATGGGCAATGCGTAGCGCTGCGCTGTGGCGTACACCGAGGTGGGCGTAGAGAAATGAAAGCCGCCATCGCCGACGATTTGCAGCACGCGCACCGACGGGTTCGCCAGCTTGGCACCCAGGGCCATACCGCCGCTGTAGCCCAGGCCACCACCAGCGCCGCAGAGCAAGGTCAAGGGCAGAATACGCGGGATTTGGTTCAGCACCGCAGGCGAATTGCGGATGGCTTCGTTGATGACGATGTCTTGCGGTGCGATGGCCGCGCCGAGTTGCGCGCACAAGTAGGCGGGTGAGATCGCGCCGGGTTTGCCGGGGTTCTCTGCGGCCTTGGCGGTGCCCGCGATGCGCGCTTGGCTGGCACCGGCCCAGCCTGCGATGCGCGTGGCTACCTTGTGGTGAAAGGCCGCATCCGCTTGCGCACGCACGATGGCGGCCACCTGGCGCAGCACCGTAGCGCAGTCGGCCTGCACCCGCAGATCGGTGGCAAAGCCCCACATGGGGAAGTCTTTTTTAATCGCGTCTACGTCGATATGCGTCCAGCGCGTGGCGGGGTTGTCTTGCACAAACTTGGGCAGCCAGGGTACGTCTACATCGAGCAGCAGGCCCACATCGGCAGCCGCCATGGCCGGGCTGGCATCAAAGCCGCCAAAGCAGGGCGAGCTGCGTGAGATGCACAGATAGCTGGGGCTGAATTCAAACACCTGAATGCCGCACAGCAAGGCCAAGTCTTCCAGCGCGGCCACCGCATCGGCCTTGCGGCCCAGGTAGGCGCTGATGGCTATCGGTGCCTCGGCTTGCATCAACTGATCGGCGATGGCCTGCGCGCGGGCCGGGTCTATGCCGCCTGCCTGCACCGCGCCATAGCGCTCGCGGCTGAACGTGCGCACATGGTCTGCCGCGATGCTTTCAGCCAGCACCTCGCGCGGCAGGGTGAGGTAGACCGGGCCAGGCGGGTCGCTTTGCATGACCGAATGGCCACGGCGCAGCACCTCTTTGGCGATCACGCCACTGGGCAGCGAGTATTCCCACTTCACATAGGGGCGCACCAGGCTGGCCATGTCGAAAGGGTCTTGCACAAAATGCACATAGTTGTCGCGCGACCCAGGCAACTCGCCGCGCAGGGTAAACGGGGCCTTGCCCGCAACCAGCATCACCGGCAAACGGCCGCGAAACATATTGTGCATGCCCATCGCCGAGTTGGCGGTGCCAGCGTCGACATGCACCATCACGGCCTGGCCTTGGCCTGTTACTGCGGCGTAGCCCGCTGCCATATGCATGGCCACGTTTTCGTGCGGGCAGAGCAGCATCTCGGGGTGGGCTCGGCCTTCCAAGTCCCATCGGGCCAACTCTTCGATCAAGGACACATGGTCAGTGCCCAGGTTGGAGAACACGTAGCGAATGCCCAGATCGCTCAGGCCCTCTAAAAAATAGTGGGCGCTGGTGCGGTGCTCTGCCTTCGCGGGGGTGTTGGCGCTACCCATGGCAGGGCTGCTCATGCATTCGTCTCAAAGTAATAGTGTTTGGTTTGCAGAAAATCGTTCAAGCCCTCTGCGCCGTGCAAGCGGCCATAGCCGCTGTCGCGGTAGCCACCGGTCTCGGCCTCGGCAAACAAGCGGTTATGGCTATTGGCCCACACCGTGCCGGTGCGCAACTGGGCGGCAATGCGGCGTACTTTTTTGGCGTCTTGGCTCCACACGCTGGCAGCCAGGCCGTAGCGGGTGGCGTTGGCGCGGGTAACAGCTTCGCCTTCGCTGCTAAAGCGTTCTAGCACCAAGAGCGGGCCAAACAATTCTTTTTGGATGAAGTCTGATGCCAAGTCTTGCACTTCGATCAGGCTGGGTTCGATAAAAGCTCCCTTGGCCAACGCGCCGCCGGGTATGCCTCCTCGCAGTAGCACGGTGTGCGAGGCTTTTGCGGTGTCTAGCAGGGCGTTGATCCGGTCGCGGTTGGCTACATCGATCAAGCAGCCCATTTGCGATGTAGGGTCGTTACCTGGGCCTACCTTCACGGCTTTAAGCGCTTGGGTAAGCTTTTGTGCCACTTGCGCGTACACGCTATCGTGCACCAGCACGCGGGCAATGGCGGTGCATTGCTGCCCGGCCATCACCATGCTGCCTGCGACGATGCCTGCTACGGTTTTGTCCATGTCGGCATCGACAAACACAATGGCGGGTGCCTTGCCGCCCAGCTCTAGCGACAGGCGCTTGAGCGTGGGCGCGGTGCTTTGCGCAATGCGCTTGCCCACGGCAGACGAGCCGGTGAAGCTGATCACCTCTACCTCAGGCGTGTCGCATAAATAGCGCGATACCTCGGAGCCTGATTCGATCACCGAGTTGACCACGCCCGCAGGCACCCGGGCATCGCTGCACAGGCATTCCAGCACCATGTTGTTCACCAGCGCGGTTTGGTGCGCGGGTTTGATCACGGCGGTGCAGCCCGCTGCCAGTGCAGGGGCCAGCGAGCGCACTAGCAAAGTGACAGGCGCGTTCCACGGCAGGATGATGGCGCACACGCCTGCGGCTTCGCGGTATAGCGACGAGTAGCAGCCGGGCTCAACTTCGAGCACGCGGCCAAACAGGTTGCGCGCCAGGCCCGCGTAGTAGCGCAGCTCGGAAATGCCCGCACCAATCTCGCCCAGCGCCTCGCGGCGCAGCTTGCCGTTGAGCGTGACCAGCCAGTCGGCGATCTCTTCTTTGCGTGCTTCCAGGCGGGTAGCAAAGTCCAGCAACACCTCGGCGCGCAGGCGCGGGCTGCGCCGCCAGGCGGTGTTCTCAAAGGCTTGGCGTGCGGCGTGTACTGCTGCTTGCGCCTCGGCTGCTGTGCCGTCGGCAAACAAGGCCGCTACGTCGCCCGTGGCAGGGTTAAAGCATTGGCCGATGCGTTCCTGGCCAGTGGTGGTAGCGAGCCATTGGCCGTTGATGAGTTGTTTGGCAGTTTGCATGAGAGGGGCGTGAAAGAGGGGATTGACTTAAACCATGGCGGTTCAGGAATGCATCGTCCATGCTATCGCTCACACCCGTGCCCACAGGCTAGGGGATTCCCTCGACGCTCTGCGCGTATCGTTACGCCATTCAAGACAAAAGCTCACAGCACGCTGTAAAAGTACGTACCGTTAGCGGCGCAATTAGTGCTGAGACAAGCGGGCATGCACCCAGTGCGCCGCAGCCAGCAAGCGGTGGTCATCACCATACGCGCCTACCAGTTGCAGGCCGATGGATAAGCCATTTTTTCCGCGCGCAAAGGGCAGGTGGATGCAGGGCAGGCCCAGCAGCGTCCAAGTGCGACAAAACAGCGGGTCGCCGGTGTTGCCTTGCGCCATAGGCAGTGCCTCGCCGATGCTGCTGGGGGACAGGAGCACATCAAAGTTGTTGAACAGCATGGCCGCTTGGCGGCGCGCGCTGGCGGTGGTGTGTAGATTGCGTGCATGCGCCTCGCCGCTGATGGTCATGCCATGGGCCAGCAGGGCTTGTAGTGGGGCGCTCAACTGGCTGTGATGGTGCGCTCGCTCATGGCTGAGCGAGCGGGCGGTCTCGTAGGCTTGCACGGCCTTTTGCACGTTGACCAAGTTGTCCAATCCAGCAGGCAGTGCCAATGCTGTGCCAAAACTGTGCAGCGCTTTCTCGGCCAGCGCCCAGGCTTGCTGGGTGTCGCTGTCGGCCTGGTTCCACTCGGGCGTTGTGCACAGGCCTATGCGCGGTGCAGCAGTCTGCGCATACGTGGCTGGGTCGGCCATGCGTGCATCGCCAGTCAGCGCCGCGCCTAGCAAGCCCACATCGCGCACGCTGCGGCCAAAACCGCCGATGGTGTCCAGCGATTCCGACAGACTCTTCACACCCGCCTTGGGCACCCGGTTATGGCTGGGCTTGTAGCCCACAATGCCGCAAAACGCAGCAGGGCGAATCAGCGAGCCCGCCGTCTGCGTGCCTAGCGCGAGGGGCAGCATGCAGTCCGCCACCGCAGCAGCCGAGCCACTGGAGGAGCCGCCGGGCGTGTGCGCCAAATTGTGCGGGTTGTGCGTGATGCCGGGGAACATATTGGCCAGCTCGGTCGTCACCGTTTTACCCAGCAGCACCGCACCCGCTTCGCGGCACAGTGCCACGGCTGCTGCATCGGCCTGCGGCTGGTGTTGTGCATAAATGGGTGAACCGTAGGCGGTGGGCATGTCGTGGGTGTCCAACAAATCCTTCACCCCACAGGGCAAACCATGCAACAGCCCGCGCACCGGGCCTGCGTCTAGCTGGCGGGCGTGTGCCAGCGCGGCATCGGCATTCAGGCACACGAAGGCCTGCACCTGCGGGTCACGCTCGGCGATGCGGTCTAGGCAGGCACGTACCAAGTCAATGGCTTTAATTTCGCGGCGAGCCAAAAGAGCGGCGGCTTGCCAGGCGGGGAGGTGGTGCAATGGGGTAGAGGCTGTCATGGTGTCCAAGTATCTGTGCTTTCGACGTAGCGCAAAGTAAACCCTGTCACCCGTATTGCAGGTTGTATTGACTTTGCCAGTGCGCGGGCCCGTGCTAACCCTGTCGCGCCACTCAAGCCCAATAAGGCATTAGCCAATGCGCGACGGCGTTACCAAGCCCAGCTAGCCCGTGGTGCGTTACGCACAAACGTGGTCAATCCACCCAATTTTCAAGCACCAAATCCGCGTAGCTCTGAAAATCTTCAAGGTTGTTGGTCACCAGTACTACACCCAGGCTGAGGGCGTGGGCAGCGATCAAGTTGTCTAGGGCTTGCTTGCGTTTGAGTTTGCTGCTGCGCGCCAGATTGCCATAGGCTCGGGCGGCATCGTCGTCAAAGGGCAGGGCGGGTATGTCTTGCAGCAGGGCATCCAGGGCGGCCATATCCTGGGCATAGTCTGCCTCTGTCTGGCCGCCACCGCCATGGCGCAGCTCGGCCAGGGTGATGCTGGACATCACTACGTCGCCGACGGTGAGGTGGGCCATTTTTTCAAATACCTCTATCGGTTGGCGTTTGAGCAAGTAGATGCAGATATTGGTGTCCAGCATGTAGCGCATGGCCTACCAATCGCGCGCAGCTTGCTCTTGCGGTGCCCGCCCTTGCACCATAAAGCCAGGCGAGAAAGCGCGAAACTTGTCTGCCACCTGCGCTAGCGTGCGCTTGTGTACGGGCCGGATAATCCATGCGCCCGCCTTGGCCTCGATGACTGCGTCCATGCCCACGTCAGACATGAGCATCTCGCGCGGGATGCGCACAGCCAGCGAGTTGCCGCTCTTGAAAATGCGGGTGGGCAGGGTGTGGGGTAAAGCGATGACGGCGTTCATAGGAAACCTCCAATGTATACACAGTATACACAGTACTTCCGATATTTGGTAGTGCCGCAGGGCAGCGTAAATTTGCAGAGTACATTTCAGCTAAATAGGAGACACCGTATGCAAACCACCATGATGAACACCCCCCTGTCGCTGAACCACTTACTGGAGCGCGCGGGCACGCTCTTCCCGCAAAGTGAGATCGTGTCGCGCCTGCCGGACAAGTCTTTGAAGCGCCACAGCTATGCCCAGTTTTACCAGCGCACTCGCGCCTTCGCCGCCGCCCTCCAAGGCCTGGGCCTGCAAAAAGGCGAGCGCGTGGCCACGCTGTGCTGGAACCACCATGCCCACCTGGAATGCTACTTTGGCATCCCCGCCGCAGCGGGCGTGATGCATACGCTGAACCTGCGGCTCTCTCCCGATGAGCTGGGCTGGATTGCGGGCAACGCCCAAGACCGCTTCTTGGTGGTGGACGATGTTTTGCTGCCGCTGTACAAGCAGTTTGCGCATCTGCACCAATTTGAAAAAGTGATCGTCGTGCCCTTCTCAGGTGCGCCGGTACCCGCAGAATTTACCGACTACGAAGCGTTGTTGGCGCAGGCTGACGGTGCTAACTTCACTTACGCCGACCATGACGAAAACGACCCCGTTGCCATGTGCTACACCTCGGGCACCACGGGCCGGCCCAAGGGCGTGGCCTACTCGCACCGCTCCACCATCTTGCATACCCTCGTCGGTTGCCTGGGCGATTTTTGGGGCCTCAAGGGTAGCGACAGCGTGCTGCCTGTCACGCCCATGTTCCATGCCAACTGCTGGGGCGTGCCCTACGGCGCGGTGATGATGGGCGTCAAACTGGTCTTCCCCGGCCCGCACCTGCACCCCGATGATTTGCTCGATTTGATGACCATCGAGCCGCCCACCCTGTCGCTGGGCGTGCCCACCATTTGGATGAGTTTGATCCAAACCTACGATGCCGCGCAAAAGGTCCGATCACCCAACCAAGGCCGCTGGAAGCTGCCCAAAGGCATGCGCTCGCTAGTGGGCGGCGCGGCTGTGCCCCAGGCGCTGATACGCGCGTTTGATGCGCACGGCATCTGGCTGCTGCAAGGCTGGGGCATGACCGAAACCTCGCCACTGGCCACCGTCTCGTATCCCAAAGCCGAGCTAGTCAATGCTCCATTGGATGAGCGCTACCGCCGCGCCGCCATGGCCGGTGTACCCGTGCCCCTGGTAGAGCTGCGCTTGCGCGATGACGACGGCAATACCCAAGCATGGGACGGCAGCAGCCCAGGCGAGATCCAGGTGCGCGGCCCCTTCATCACCGGCAGCTACCACGAGGTGCCGGTGGCGGACGACAAATTTACGAGCGACGGCTGGCTGCGCACAGGCGATGTCGCCTGCATGGACGAGCTGGGCTTTTTAAGAATCACCGACCGCACCAAAGACCTCATCAAATCCGGCGGCGAGTGGATCAGCTCGGTCGATTTGGAAAACGCCCTCATGGCCCACAGTGCTGTAGCCGAGGCTGCGGTGATCGCCATCCCCGATGAAAAGTGGAGCGAACGCCCGCTGGCCTGCATTGTTTTAAAGCCCGGCCAAAGCGCCACCGCCGCAGAGTTTGGCGCACTGCTTCTGGCCAGCGGTTTTGCCAAATGGCAGCTCCCCGACCGCTATGAATTCATTGACGCGGTGCCGCGTACATCGACGGGGAAGTTTTGGAAGATGAAGCTGCGGGAGCGGTTTCCGCATTGATTCATGTGGGACAGCAGTGAGGATGCCGCTCTTAGATGGTTGGCTGGCATCATCGGGCAAGTCGCGCTGCAAAAATCCTGCGAGAAAACGCGACTGGTTCAGTAGCAATCTTCACTTGGTCGCCGCGCCTTTCTCCAGATTTTTCATCACGACCACGCCGAACTGCTGCTTGACTGGCGTTGTCGCGCTCTTCTGTGTGCTGAGGTGTCTATTTTGCAAGCTGTTTAGCGCTCTAGCCCTTTAATCAATTGCGGGAGCAGCTACTCTTTTTGCAGTACTTACACGCGCAGTAGGCGCAGTAGGCGCAGCAACGCTGCAGGTAAAACAACTCAGCGCGCCACAACCGCATCTGCGCACACCACGCCCGCGCGAGACAAAAAGTACACCTGCCAGCAAGCGGTGATGGAGTGTGGTCGTGATGCAAAAAATGGAGAAAGGCGCGCGGTACAAAGCTCAGTCCCGCTACCAACGGCACCCGCGCGTGTTTTCGTAAGTTTTTGACAGCCCGACTTCCTCCATCGCCGCAACGTGACCCAGCAAGAGCAGGCATCTTCGAGCCTCTGCGCCCACGTGGCCAGGTTAGTCGCGGCATATTCAAACTACGTTACTTCTGCCCCGTAGCGGCCAAATAGCGTGCCTTGTTTTCTGCGTTAGGTGGGTACAAGCCCGGTAGCGCCGCACCACTTTCTACTTCACCCATGATCCAGTTTTCCAGCCGCTCTTGCTCAGGGGCCAGCACCAGCATTTCGTCCAGCAGGTCTACGGGGATGAGCACAGCGCCGTCGTCGTCCACCACGATCACGTCACCCGGAAACACCGCCACGCCGCCGCAGCCGATGGGCTGCTGCCAGGCTACAAAGGTAAGGCCAGCCACAGAGGGGGGCGCGGCTGCGCCGCTGCACCACACGGGCAGGCCGGTGCCCAGCACGCCGGCCACGTCGCGCACCACGCCGTCCGTCACCAGCGCCGCCACATGGCGCTTGCCCATGCGGGCGCACAAGATGTCGCCAAAAATGCCAGCGTCCTGCACGCCCATGGAATCGACCACGGCGATGCAGCCGGCGGGCATGTCTTCAATGGCGGCGCGGGTGGAGATGGGGGACGCCCATGATGCGGGTGTTGCCAGGTCTTCACGCGCGGGCACGAAGCGCAGCGTGAAGGCGCGGCCTACCAGGCGCGGCTGGCCGGGGCGCAGGGGCTTGGTGCCGCGCAGCCATACATTGCGCAGACCTTTTTTAAGCAAGATGGTGGTGAGCGTGGCGGTGGTGACCTGGCTCAGAATTTCGACCGCTTTGGGGTCGAGCTGCATGTGGATGGGGGTGGTCATTTTGTGCGCTTTCTGTTGGCTTTTGGAGAGGGTTTTGATTCGGGATCACAGTCCTAGGGCAAGCTCAGGACGAATCGTGTAGGGGGTATAGCAGCGAGGCAGTAAAGGTTTATGCGATCGCGGCCAAACGCTTGCTCTGGCGCGCCGTCAAGCGCGCAATGTCGGCAATGTCCAGTGCGGACAGCTTGGGGCCAGGCTTGCGAATCGCAGCGCTGGCGATCACGCCGCGCTCTGCGAAGATGTGTTTGCGCACCGCCAGGCCAATGCCTGCTTGCTGCTCGTAGCGGGCTAGCGGCAGGTAGGCATCAAAAATGTCCTGGGCCTTATCCGGCTGGCCTGCGGCGTGCGCACGGCACACATCGACCATCATCTCTGGGTAGGCAAATCCGGTCATGGCACCGTCGGCACCACGGATCAGCTCTTCGGGCAAGAACAGGCCACCGCCATTGCCGGTGAGGATGGAGACACGCTTGACATCGCCCTTGGCGCTGGCTGCGCGGATGGCGGACAGCTTGGCCAGGCCCGGGCAGTCTTCGTGCTTGAGCATGACGCAACTGGGCGAGTTTTGCAAAATGCGCAGGACGACGGCCGTGGACATTTGCACGCCCGCGGACACCGGATGGTCTTGCAGCACCCAGGGCACCTCTTTGCCCACCGTCTCTTGCACCATGTCAAAGTAGGCGACGATCTGGTCGTCGGTGCGCATGGTGGAGGGCGGTGCCACCATCACGCCCGCTGCGCCCATGGCCATTACGCTTGTCGTCAGCTCGCGCATGGGCGCAAAGCCGGGGGCAGACGCGCCCACCACCACCGGCACGCGGCCTGCTACGCGGGTGAGCACTTGTTTCACGAAGGTGCGCGATTCTTCGGCTGTCAGCTTCGTAGCCTCGCCCATGATGCCCAGCACCGTCAGGCCCGTCACGCCCGCGTCCAGGCAAAAATCGACCATGCGGTCGGTGCTGGCCAAGTCCAGCGCGCCGCTGTCGGTAAAGGGTGTGACGGCAATGAGGTACACGCCAGTGGCGGACGTGTTGAGTGTGGTCATTTGCGTGCCCCTTGTTGGCTTGATTATTTAATCGGCCTTGATGCCGTTGTCCTGGATCAGCTTGCGGTACAGCTCGAACTGCGCTTTGGTAGCGCTGCCCAGCTCGGCTGCGGACGAGCCGCGAAGCGTGAGGCCGATGGCCACCATTTTGTCCCGCGTTTCCGGGTCGGCCAGCGCTTTGCGCATCTCGCTGTTCAGGCGCTCGACGATGTCTTTGGGTGTGCCTGCGGGCACTACCATGGCAAACCACGAGTTAAAGAAAAAGTCTTTCAATCCCGACTCGTCCACCGTCGGCACATTGGGGTACTGGGCCAAGCGTTTTTGCGTAGACACCGCTAGCAAACGCAGCTTGCCCGCTTGCAAAAGGGACGTGACAGTGCCCAGGCCCTGGAAAGCGGCATCTACTTCGCCCGCAGCCACAGCCACCGCCGCAGGTGTGGCACCTTTGTAGGGCACATGCACGGCATTGATGCCCGAGCGCGTGGCAAACAGCGCCATCGCAATATGCTGCGGGCTGCCGCTGCCGCCCGAACTGTAGTTGATCTTGCCAGGATTGGCTTTAGCGGCGGCAATAAAGTCGGCCACGGTTTTGTAAGGCGAGTCGGCTTTGACGACCAAGCCCCACTCGATGGTGGCGACCAGTGACAGGGGGTCAAAGTCGGTCAGCGCGTTCCAGGTGGACTTGGGGTAGATGTGCGGGATCATCGTCAGCACGCTGTCGTTAAAGCCGCCCAGCGTGTAGCCGTCAGGTGCGGCCTTGGCCACGCGGTCAGCGCCTATCAGGCCAGCAGAGCCCGCCTGGTTTTCAATCACGATGGACTGTTCCAAGCCTTGGGACATCTTGGCTGTCAAAATACGCGCCGCGTTGTCCACCGCGCTGCCTGCGGCCAGCGGGATGATCATTTTGATCGGCTTGTTGGGGTAGGTGCCTTGGGCGAAGGCCGAGCAGGCCAGCAGCCCCATAGCGGCGCAGGTGAAAAGTCGGGTACGCAATGTCATGGTGTGATTCCTGTTAGGGGTCGCAATAGGTGAGCGTGATGGAGGCCATAGCCACGCCAGCGCCTAAAACACCGCTGAGCGAGCGATAAGAGCGTCTATCATAGGGCTCCCTTTTCATTCTGTTTATACGCATATCTACCATGGCGACATCCCACCCCCGCATAGCATTGATCCACGCCCTGGCACACGCTGTTGATCCGATTAACCAAGCCATCGCCCGCGACTGGCCCCAGGCCACGCGGATGAATCTGCTGGACGACAGCCTGTCTGCTGACCTGGCAGCCAGCGGTCGTGGGCAAGACGCGGTGATGCACGAGCGCTTTGCACGCCTGGCCCAGTACGCGGTGGACTGCGGTAGCCACGCCATTTTGTTCACCTGCTCAGCCTTTGGTACCTGCATCGAGGCGGTAGCAGCCAGGCACTCCACCATCCCCGTGCTCAAGCCCAACGAAGCGATGATCGACGATGCCGCCGCGCTGGGCCAGCGCATCGGTTTGGTCGCCACCTTCGGCCCCACACTCATCTCCATGCCGCCCGAGTTTCCCAAGCAAGTGGCTTTGGATACAGCGCTGGCCGAAGGCGCATTGGCTGCCTTGAATGCCGGTGACGGCGATCTGCATGACAAGCTGATCGTGCAAGCCGCCGCCGAGCTGGCCGCCAAGGGTTGCCACGTGATAGCACTGGCCCAGTTCAGCATGGCCCGCGCAGCGCCCTTGGTGCAGCAGCATACGGGGCTGACCGTGATCACGCCGGTGTCCAGTGCAGTGGCCAAGCTCCAGTTGATGTTGGGGACGATCAAGCCGGCTTGATCGCCATGTCGTTGTTCCCTGACCCAGGGCTTGCGCTGCAAAAAAAGAGCAAACTACACCCCCTCATGCACCCGTAAATAACTGGCAAAGCGCGGTTTGCCACTGGGCGTAGTGTCCCGGTAGGTGTAAGTCACCACGCTACCAATAGTCGGCGGATTTCGACGGTCCGAGTCGCTTAAGCCTGTGCCCAGTTTAAAGCGCAGGCCGCTGGCCGTTGTCACGACCAAAGCCCCCAACACACCCGCGTACTTGCCTTTGCCCGCCACATGCCCCACCACGGTGGCTTCGGCATCTTGCACGGCTTTGAGCTTGAGCAGCACCTCGCTGCGGCCCGTGGTCACCGGGGCGCTGGCCAGGTGCAGCATCAGGCCTTCGCCACCCGCAGCCGTGATGCTTTGGAGCCTGGCTTGCAAGGCTGCTGGGCTTGCCACAGCAAACTGCTCTACCGCTTGCAGCGCGGGCCACGCAGCGGCTTGCACCACGCTTTGCAGTTGCGCTGCGCGCTGCGCAAAGCTGCCGCTGCCTTGCGGCAATTCAAACACCATGTATTTCACCTGCCGCCACTGGGCATCCACAGGCTGCGCCTTGCGCACCGTGCCCGACAGCGCGTCAAACTGGCCACGTGCCAGCCACAGTTCACCGTCCAGCGGCGTAGCGGGCAGCTTGCTGGTAAACCACGCAGGCGCAGCGATAGTGCGGCCACTGCGAAAACGCAGCACCGCACCGTCCCACAGCGCCCGCACACCATCGAGCTTTTCGCTCACCAAATAGCCGGTGGGATCGATGCCCTTGGGCGCGTTGTGCGCCAGCAGCACGGGCAGGCTGGATTGGGCCAGCGCAGGTAGCGCGCCGCCCAGGGTGCCCAGCACAGCGAGTAGGCGAAAATGAAAGTGTCGGCGTTGTATGCTCATCTTCAGCATCATATCGATTTGAGCGAAAATACCGCTATGCGACACCTACTTTGTTTATTCACCCTCAGCACCTCCTTGCTGGCCACCAATGCCATGGCGCAAGCCAATATATTGGGCTTGCCAGCGGTGCCACAAACCCCCGTGCAATGGCAGTCCCAGGCGGCCCCGCAAGCGGCGGCCTCTGCGCCCAAAACGGCGGCCAGCGCCAGCGCCAAAGCGCCCAAGCAAAGCGCCTCGGCGGCCCGTGCGGCGGCCTCTGCACCCAAGCCTGCGGTGGGTTTGCCGCAGGAGGGGGTTAACGATGTCGAGGCCAAAAGCGTGCTCAGCGGTGGCGTGACCATGGCCTCCAGCTACGAGGGCAAAATAGCCACCGTGCGCGTGACCACCAACAACCTCTACCAAGGCGAGGTGTACCGCGCGCAGGCGATCAAGGCGGCCAGGCTGGTGCAGCGCGATTTGGTCACCTCCTGCGCCTGGCAATGCAAACCCGCACCTATGCCAGCCCCGGTGATACTGGCCGACGGCAAGCTACAGTTTGTGATGGCCGTGGACAACTACCCCCGTGTTTTCAGCTACGACGACATGATCACCATGCTGATGGGGACACCGCTGGCTGTGGCTAAACCCACCGCCACCGCCACCGCAGGCGCGCCCGCAGTGCCAGCCAACGCGGCCCCCGCCCGCGCCGCAGCGGTGCCCATCGTGCCTGCCCCTGCTGCAGCTAACGGCCTGCCACCGGGCGTGGTGCGCTCCAGCCATCTGGACACGGCCGCCCCAGCGGCCCCGGCCAAGTAAGCGCTATGCATCTTGCTGATATTTTGTTCACCCAGGGCTTTGGCACACGGCGCGTATGCAATGGTTTGATCGAGCAGGGCTTGGTCGCTGTGTATGATAATGGCAGCGCGCTAGCCAGCGTAGTTACTGCCAAAGATGCTACTGATTTTGAAACTGAGGGCCTGCGCTTTCAGGTGCAGGGCGTAGACTGGCAGTGCCACAAACTGGCCTACGTGCTGCTGCACAAACCGGCCGGTTACGAGTGCTCCCACAAGCCCAGCGCCTGGCCCAGTGTGTACACCCTGCTGCCCAGCCCGCTGCGCCTGCGGCCCAATAAAAACGCCATTCAGGGCGTACAAGCCGTAGGCAGGCTGGACCAGGACACCACGGGCGCGCTGCTGCTGTCCGACGACGGCCAGTTTATCCACCGCATCAGCTCGCCCAAACACCATGTGCCCAAGCTGTACCAGGTCACTTGCAAGCACCCGGTGGACGCTGAGCAAACCGCCAAGCTGCTGGCAGGCGTGGTGCTGGACGATTCACCCAAACCCGTGCGCGCAGCCGCCTGTCTGCAAACCGGCGAGTTCACTGTGGATTTAACCTTGACCGAAGGCAAATACCACCAGGTCAAACGCATGCTGGCCGCTGTAGGCAACCGCGTAGAGGGCCTGCACCGTGCCAGTATGGGCGGGCTGACCCTGAACGGCTTGGCCAGCGGCGAATGGCGCTGGGTGACGGCAGATGATTTGAAGCTGCTACAAGCTTAAATTGCCTTTAAAAACGCGGCGATGGCTGCGGTCACCAGCGGGCCCTGGTCTTTATGCGGTGAGTGTCCGCACCGCTCTAGTTTTAATAGCTGCTCCCGCAATATTCTTGTAGGCTGATAGCCTTTTTTTCTTAAAAAATCGCTGTCCAGTGCATCCAGCTGCGCCATCGTGCCATAGGCATCGTCATAGCCTTGAATACCCAGCAGTGGGCAGCCAATGTGTGCACAATCGGCGACCATGTCAAAGCTGCGAAAGGCCTCGCTCAGCCACACATCGTTCCACTGCCAAAAGGCGCAGTCCACATCGGCGTGATAGCGCGCCAGCTTGCTGCGCAAATCAGTCGTCTCGTACGCCACGCGCGCCGCCTCGATGCTGCGCAGGCTCACGTCCTCTACAAACAGGTGCGGTGCCATGGCTATGCAGGCGCTGGTGGGGTAGCGGCTGGCGTAGAGCAGGGCGATACTGGCCCCATCAGAGTGGCCTAGCAACACCGGCTTGTTTATGCCGCACTGGGCCAGCAATGCGGGCAGCACCGTCCACGCCTCCTCGTGCATGTAGTCGGGTAGCAAGCGGCCTGCGCGCTGGCCATCTTGCAGGTGGGAGGGGCTGCGCACGGCGGGGACGGAGCCAGACTGCCCATAGCCGCGCCGCGAAACCACCAGGCCCGCGCGCCCCGTTGCGGCGCACACCTGTGCCGGGAAATCGCGCCACATGGCCACCGAGCCCAAGCCCTCGTGCAAAAACACGATGGGTGCGAGGGCTGCGCTGCCTGCTATGTGCTGGAACTCCAGATTTACGCCCAATATTTGCATGGTTTGCATGCGCTGCATTGTGCCGCACGCCGAGACACGCCCACGTCGCAGTGAATGGGGCTGGATCGTAAGTGTATGCAGACCGTCAAGAGGGGTGTACGAGGGGTAGCGGGTACACTTAAGGCTTGTGCGCGCAAGCCTTGCTGCATTGCATCATTTTGTTGGAACCTGATTTTGATTCGTAGATTGATTTTTGGGCTCGCCGCCCTGTGGATGGCATGGGCCGCTTGCGCCCAAGCTGGGCCTGCCTCCCACCCCGTGTTTGTCCTTAACTCGCTGGATGCCAATATCAGCGTGATCGACCCTGTCAGTTGGACAGAAATCAAGCGCATTCCCACTGGCAAGCAGCCGCATCACCTGTACCTCACGCCGGATGAAAAATCGGTCATTGTGGCCAACGCCGGGGGCGATGCACTGACGTTTATTGACCCCAAAACTGCCCAAATCCAGCGCACCATCAAGGGCATATTAGACCCCTACCATCTGCGCTTTTCGCCCGATATGAAGTGGTTTGTCACTGCTGCCAACCGCTTGAACCATATTGACATCTACCGCTGGGACGGCAGTAACCTGACTTTGGCCAAGCGCATCGTCACCAGCCGCACCCCCAGCCATTTGTGGATCGACAGCAAATCCACCACCCTGTACAGCACCATGCAAGACAGCAACGAGCTGGTGGCCATTGACCTGGCCAGCCAAACCGTGCGCTGGCGCGTGGGCACTGGCGAGATGCCAGCGGACGTGTTTGGCACACCGGATGACCGCTTTGTGCTGGTGGGCCTGACCGGTAGCAACAGCGTGCAGGTGTTTGATGTATCGGGCCGTGAGCCCAAGCTGCACAAAATGATCAAAACCGGCCTGGGCGCGCACGCCTTTCGCGCAGCCGGTGACAAGCGCCACGTGTTTGTCAGCAACCGGGTGGCCAACACCATCAGCAAAATTGACCTGCAAACCCTGGATGTAGTGGACAGCTTTACCGCCCCAGGGGGGCCCGATTGCATGGATGTCTCGACTGATGGAAAATTGCTCTTGGTGACCTCACGCTGGGCCAAAAAGCTCACTGTGATCGACACCGAAACGCGCAAAGTCGTGCGCCAAGTTAACGTAGGACGCTCACCCCATGGAGTTTGGACCCTTGACCACGCCACGCGCCAATAAGCGCACCGCCCTTCATCTGCTCAGCGCTATAGCGATAGTAGCTGCTTGCGCAATACCTATGCTGGCTAGCGCCCAATGGTTCGGTAAAAAAACCGCCCCGGCTGCGGCGGCTGCTGCGCCCATTGCCCCCCCGCCCAGCTGCGACAAGCCGCTGTACCTCACGCTGGACACCGGCCACATGGAAGTGGCCCCCATGATGGCCGAGGTGCTGAACAAGCACCAGGTCAAAGTCACCTTTTTTGTCGCCAACGAACCGACCAAAGACCAGAAAGACTCCATGAGCTTTGATTGGGGCCAAAAGTTTTGGGCCCAGCGCGGCCAGGAGGGCCACGACTTTGCCTCCCACACCTGGGACCATGTGTACTGGAAGGGCGATGCCCCGGGCGTAGCCCCCGCCTTTATCGTGCAGCCCAGCGCGGGTGCCTTGGCTGGGCGCAGCTTTACCTGGGAGCCCAAAAAATACTGCCAGCAGATCACCCAGGCGCGCGAGCGCATCGAAGACTTCACCCACAAAAAAGCCCTGCCCATCTGGCGTGCCCCGGGCGGCAAAACCTCGGCCAAGCTCATTGAGATGGCCGAGGCCTGCGGCTACAAACACGTAGGCTGGGCCCCGGCAGGCTTTTTGGGCGACGAGCTGCCCAGCAGCAGCGCCAGCAACGACGCCCTGCTGAAAAAAGCCCTTAGAGACATCAAGGGCGGCGATATTTTGATGGCCCACCTGGGCATCTGGTCGCGCAAAGACCCTTGGGCCCCCGCCGTGCTGGAGCCCCTGATCGTCGGCCTGAAAGAAAAAGGCTTTTGTTTTACCACCCTGCGCCACCACCCCGACTACAAGGACTGGTACGCGGCGCATCCACTCTAAGCAGGGCGCGGCTGGATGCTGGATTTTCTGATTAACCTGTTTGCCCAAGCGCAGCAATGGTTGTTTGAGGCCGTGATGCAGCCTGTGATGTTCCATCTGGGCATGGGAGCGGTGCTGGAGGTAGGCTTTGAGGGCACTGGCTGGCTGCTGGTGGGGTTGCTGCAAGTTGCGGTGATTGTTGGCCTGCTGGTGCCCTTGCAGCGCCTTTGGCCAGTAGAGCCAGTGACCAACCGCCCGACCATCCGCACCGACATCCTCTACACCCTGATTCACCGCCTTGGGCTGTTTCGCGTGGCGCTGTTTTTGTCAGTCGATCCGCTGTTTGACCTGGTTTTTGGCGCGCTGCGCCAGCAAGGGCTCGGCGGCCTTCACCTGGACCAAGCGCTGGGCATCTCTGACCACCCGCTGCTCAGCTTTGTAGCGTATCTGGTGGTACTGGACTTCGTAGCGTATTGGATTCACCGTGGGCAGCACCAATTTCACTGGTGGTGGCAACTGCACAGCCTGCACCACGCCCAGCAGCAGATGACGGTATGGAGCGATAACCGCAACCATCTGCTGGACGACCTGATTGTCGATAGCCTGCTGGTGATATCCGCCCAGGCCATCGGCGTAGCGCCAGGCCAGTTTGTGGCCTTTGTCGCGTTCACCCAACTCAGCGAGAGTTTCCAGCACGCCAACTTGAAGCTGTGGTTTGGCCAAGTGGGCGAGCGTCTGTGGGTCAGCCCCCGCTTTCACCGCCTGCACCATGCCATTGGCATTGGGCATGAGTCCACGCCAGCGCAGGGGCGGGCCACTGTCCTGGGCGGACACAACTTTGGTGTTCTGCTGCCTTGGTGGGACAGCCTGTTTGGCACCGCCAACTACGAAAAGCGTTTTGACCCCACCGGTGTACGCGACCAGGTGGAGCAGGGGCGGGACTACGGGCGGGGCTTTTGGAGCCAGCAGTGGCTAGGCCTCAAACGCCTGGCCGGTCGCGCGTAACGTCCCCACCTGCATCCTGTGACCTTCTCCCTGACTCCTGATCCCTGAATCCTGCCCCTCTATGGCCCGTTTCATCCTTATCAACACCTCTCACGCAGGCAATGTGGGTGCAGCCGCCCGCGCACTGAAGGTCATGGGCTTTGACGACATGGTGCTGGTAGCGCCGCGTTGGGCCAATGTGCTGCGCCGGGAAGAAACCATCCAGCGCGCCAGCGGTGCCAACGACGTGCTGGAGAAAACCCGCATCGTCGAAACCCTGGACGAAGCGCTGGACGGCGTAGACCATCTGTGCGCCACGGCCATGACCCCGCGCGACTTTGGGCCGCCCACCTATGCGGTGCGTGCTTACTTTGACATGCTATTAAATAGAGAGCTTCTCCCGCAACATTCTCCAAGTCTAACGCCCGATATACCTCCAAAAATGGCCTTCCTGTTCGGCTCCGAGCGCTTTGGCATGCGCAACGAAGACGTGTACCGCTGCCACGCCGCGCTCAGCATCCCCACCAATCCCCAATTCGGCTCGCTCAACCTGGCCAGCGCGGTGCAACTGGTGGCCTACGAATGGCGCCAGGCCCTGGGCGGTTTCGCGGTGCAGGGGGCCAACCCCGCCACACCCTTGGCAGATGCCCGCGCCGTCAGCGGCCTGCTGACGCACCTGGAGCAAGCCCTGGTCCACATCGGCTACCTGGACCCCGCAGCGCCCAAAAAGCTCATGCCGCGCCTGAACGCCCTGCTCAACCGGGCCCAGTTGCACGAGGAAGAGATTCACATCCTGCGCGGGGTAGCCAAAGCCATGTTGCAGGCACGCACACAGCCCCACGAAAAATGAACCGTTCGCCCTGAGCTTGGCCTGTCCTGAGCTGGTCGAAGGGTCCAAGGGTTCGCGTGGACGTCGCCATGCTCAGTCCGAACGGAAATTTAAGACTTCATCGGCCCGGATCAATTTCTCCGAGTAAAACGCTAAACTTGCCCCATGTTCACCCGCCTGCGTTCCGACATCCAATGCATCCTTGACCGCGACCCCGCTGCCCGCAGCACTTGGGAGGTACTTACCTGTTACCCCGGCCTGCATGCCTTGGTGTTGCACCGGCGCGCGCACTGGTGCTGGACGCATGGGTTCACGTGGCTGGGCCGCTTCATCTCGCACATCGCGCGCGGGCTGACGGGCATTGAGATCCACCCCGGTGCCATCATCGGCGAGCGGGTGTTTTTTGACCACGCCATGGGTGTGGTGGTGGGCGAGACGGCTGAGATCGGCGACGGTTGCACCATCTACCAAGGCGTGACCTTGGGCGGTACCTCGCTCTATAAAGGGGCCAAGCGCCACCCCACGCTGGGCAAAGACGTAGTGGTCAGCGCCGGGGCCAAGATACTGGGCGGCTTTGAGGTGGGCGACGGGGCCAAGATCGGCAGCAACGCCGTGGTCATCAAACCCGTGCCTGCGGGTGCCACGGCGGTGGGCATTCCGGCGCGCATCATCCCGTCCAAGGACGGCCACAGCGCTGATGTGACCACCCATGAAAAGAAATTTTCCGCCTACGGCATTACCCAGGACGACGACCCGCTCAGCCTGGCCATGCGCAGCCTGGTAGACAACGCCAGCAGCCAGGAGGCGCAGATTGCGCTCCTATGGCAAGCGATAGAAAAGCTCTCCCAAACCCAGTCCCGCCCCGACTGCGTGCCGGACAACGCGGCGGTACACGAGCGCTTTGAGGGTAAAAAAATCACCGACCTGCTGGGCAAGTAAACGCGGCTCCCAAACGGTGTTTTTCATCGGCTTTAAGGTAGAGATAAGCCCTTAGCCACGGAAAAATATGCGGGAGCAGCTACGTAATGCATAGCGCATGGTTTCTCGGTCGGAGCTTGCCAACGTGGTTTTGAAGACTACTGTTCCACCTTGGTCGCATTGCTTTTCGTTGTGAAGATGCCTTTCCACCTTGGTCACGTTGCGGCGATGGAGGAATTTACGCTGCAAAAATTCTGCGAAAACACGCGACCGCTTGAGTAGTTGTCTTAA
>JAYVGI010000005.1:0-13049 GCA_043772355.1 Polaromonas sp. | reverse complement strand
AGGCATTGGCTGGGCGCGCAGCATCACCTTCAACCCGAAGCTGTCGGCGCAGTTCCAGTCGTTCTTCAGCCGTACCGACACTTTCGGACTCGGCGTGTGCAACGGCTGCCAGATGTTCGCCGAGCTGGCCGACATCATTCCCGGTGCCGAAGCCTGGCCGCGCTTCACGACCAACCAGAGCGAACGCTTTGAAGCGCGCCTGTCGATGGTCGAAGTGCTCGAATCCCCCAGCCTGTTTTTCAAAGGCATGGCCGGCAGCCGCTTGCCCATAGCCGTAGCCCACGGCGAAGGCTTTGCCAACTTCAGTCAGCGCGGTGACGCAAGCCAGGCCATCGCAGCCATGCGCTTCACCGACAACTACGGCGCAGCCACCGAGCAATACCCCTTCAACCCCAACGGCAGCCCCGGTGGCCTTACCGCCGTCACCACCGCTGATGGTAGATTTACCGCCATGATGCCCCACCCCGAGCGCGTTTTCCGTAACGTGCAGATGAGCTGGACGGACCAAGACAAGTCCGCCCACAGCGCGTGGATGCAACTGTGGCGCAATGCGCGCAAGTGGGTGAATTGATCACTGTTTCAAGATGACAAATAGAAGCCCACTAGATTCTTCCAGCCCAATTAAGTGTTGATTGAGAAATGGTGAATTGACATTTTTTTCCACCGTATTACAATTAAATCTCACGTAATACAGAGGTCACCATGACAACATCCGTGCGTCTCACACCCGAGATTGAGCAAGATCTTGCCCGCTATTGCCAGAGCAAGGGCATTACCAAAACCCGGGTGATGAGCGACGCCATCGTGGACTACATTGCCAAAGACAAAGCTTATTCAAAAAAAGCGGTTAACGAAAAACTTGACGATGAACCCAGCCCCATCTACAAAGCTTTTGCAGCCAGTGGATTGATTGGTGGCGCGCCACCTAGCCATCAGCACAACAGCAGTGCCACCAATGCACGGGTCAGAGAAGTGGCCATGCAAAGAATCCGTAGCCGCTCATGAAAGTAGTGACCAGCGGTACACAGCTAGCGCAGCGTGTGTTGGTCGATGCGGGATTTATCATCGCCCTGTACGACCCCACTGACACTTGGCATCTGGCAGCAAAGCATTTTTTAAGAAGCTTCAAAGGCCAGCTACTGTCTGTTGAACCTGTGCTCACCGAGGCGTGCTATTTTTTGCATACACCAGATAAAGCCATGCTGCTTGACCAAGTGGCCCAAGGCTGGCTCCAACTCACGGCATTGGACGCGCAAGCCTTTGCCAGGATGGCGGCCCTGGCGCGCAAGTATGCCGACCACCCGCCAGACATGGCCGATGTCGCCCTCGTCTGGTTGGCCGAAACCACGGGTGTCAACAGCATCATCACCGTCGATGTCAACGATTTCTCCACCTACCGCATCCACGGTAAATCTAAATTCAATCTTCTACCATGGCAGCAAGCAGTCTCTTAGCCCTTATTGACGACATCGCCACCATCCTGGACGACGTGGCAGTCATGACCAAAGTAGCCGCCAAAAAAACGGCTGGCGTGTTGGGTGATGACTTGGCGCTGAACGCGCAGCAAGTCTCTGGCGTGCAGGCCGAGCGTGAGTTGCCAGTGGTGTGGGCAGTGGCCAAGGGCTCTGCCATCAACAAACTGATCTTGGTGCCCGCAGCGCTGGCCATCAGCTACTTCATTCCGTGGCTGATCACGCCGCTGCTCATGGTGGGCGGCGCTTACCTGTGTTTTGAAGGCTTCGAGAAAATCGCCCACAAGTTGTTGCACAGCCCTGAACAAGACGCTACGCATAAAGAAGAGATCAGAAAGGCGCTAGAAAACCCAGCGGTGGATTTGATGGCCCTAGAAAAAGAAAAAATCAAGGGTGCCATCCGCACCGACTTTGTGCTGTCGGCTGAGATCATCGTCATTGCGCTTGGCACCGTCGCCACCGCCACCTTCACCAAACAAGTCACCGTCGTCACCGCAATCGCCGTCATCATGACGATTGGCGTGTACGGCCTGGTGGCAGGCATCGTCAAGCTGGACGATTTAGGCCTGCACCTGCTGCAAAAAAGCAGCAAAACCGCCCGCGCATTCGGCCACTGCATCATGTGGTGTGCCCCCAAGTTGATGAAAACCCTGTCCATCGTCGGCACCGCCGCCATGTTCGTGGTGGGCGGTGGCATCTTGGTACACGGCTGGCCGTGGTTGAGCCATGCGGTCGAGGCGTTGGCTATGCCCATGGGCGCGTTCAAGGTGGTGGCCACCACGCTGCTGGATGCGCTGGCGGGTATGGCGGCGGGGGCGGTGGTGCTGGGGCTATGGACTGGGGTACAAAAGTTGCGACCCCAGCAACCGCCAAGATAATCGAAATAACTGCAAATCACCAAAATAACCGTATTTACCCTATCGATTTGACATATTTGTAAGTATTGATATGATACTGAGTAAATTTACTCAGTATCATTTATGTTCTTCTATCGAAGCCAAATCCAAGCGCTGCGCCATCGACTGAAACAAGCACCGTTGTTCATCACCATTGTGGCCGGGCCACGCCAAGTGGGCAAAACCACCTTGGTACGCCAGGCGCTAGAGCACTGCGCCCACTATTTTCTGGCAGTCGATCAGTCAGAAGAACCCGCAGCAGGAGCCTATGGCAACTTGACCTCCCAAACCAATGAGATAGACGGTGCGCCACGCGATGCGGCGTGGTTGATACGCAGTTGGCGAAGCGCTCGCCAACAATGTCTGGCTTTTAAAGCCAACAACGATAACCAGCCGTTTGTCTTTGTATTGGATGAAATACAAAAGGTACCGCGTTGGTCAGACACTGTGAAAGGCCTGTGGGATGCAGACCGTGCGCAGGGTCTTGACATGCATGTGATATTGCTGGGTAGCTCCCCGTTGTTAATGCAAAAGGGGTTGACAGAAAGCTTGGCAGGGCGCTACGAACTCATGCGCGTCAGCCATTGGTCATTCCTTGAAATGCACCAAGCATTCGATTTCACCCTCAATGAGTACATTTACTTTGGCGGCTATCCGGGCAGTGCCCGATTGATCCGTGAAGAAGAGCGCTGGCGCAACTATGTCTTAGCCGCTTTGGTGCAGCCCAGCATCGATACCGACATCCTTCAAATGACGCGGGTTGACAAGCCTGCTTTACTCAAGCAGCTTTTCACACTGGGGGCCAGCTATTCGGGTCAGATTCTCGCGCTGAGCAAAGTCAAGGGCCAACTGCAGGATGCGGGCAATGAAACGACGCTGGCAGGCTATCTCGATCTACTGAGCAATGCGGGCTTATTGACAGGCCTGCACAAATACCACGTCGGCATCGCTCGCCGACGGGCATCAGCACCTAAATTTAACGTGCTCAATACCGCTTTGATGTCTAGCGCAATGCCCTACACCTTTGACCAGGCGCAGGCTGACCGCAGCTACTGGGGCCGTTTGGTTGAAAGCGCGATAGGAGCACACTTGCACAACACTGCGGCTACGAATGAAGAGATCAGCTATTGGCGCGAGAGCCCGCATGAAGTGGACTTTGTGATTTCAAACGCCATGCAGCTCACCGCGATAGAAGTAAAAAGTGGGGCTTCAACCGGGAAACTCAGCGGCCTACAGGAATTTGTGAAGCGCCATCCCAGCTCCAAGCCATTGCTGGTGGGAGCGGGTGGAGTAGAACTGACGGAGTTCTTGTCGTACCCCTTGGGGCATTGGTTTGCTTAAGTGGCTATATTGGCATGAACACCACCCAAGAACACCTAGCCCTTGAGCGAAGCGCAAGCGCGCGAAAGTCAGATGATTCGTTGTCCATGGCCGAACCTATGGCGCATTACAACGATGTGCATGCCTGGGTATTGATGGCAGACCCAGGCGCAGGCAAAACAGATGTATTTAAGACACTGAGCCAAGCAGAACGTGGCACCTACGTCAGCGCGCGCGACTTTGTCGAATTGGAATTACAGCCCAACTGGTCGGCCCCCCTATTCATCGATGGTCTTGACGAAATGACCGCTGGCAACGCAGCAGGGTCAACCGCGCTAGGTCTGATACGTACCAAGCTGGACAAACTAGGCACACCAAAGTTTCGCATCTCGTGCCGAGAAGCAGACTGGCGTGGCAGCACCGACAGTGCAGCGCTACAGCGTCTGGTTGCGCAGGGCAGCTTTTTACAGCTGCACCTGACATCTCTGACGCGCGCACAAAGCACCAACTTGATCGCACATTGGCAACAATCAGATCCAGCCACCGCCACAGCGTTTATTCGTGAAGCCGAAGACCACGATCTAGAAGGTTTGCTGGATAACCCGCAAACCCTGCGTATGTTGTTCAAGGCCGTATCTACTAATGCAAATAGATGGCCAAATAGCAAAACCCAGACTTATGAAATGGCATGCGCCCAGTTGGCACACGAGCATAACGATGACCACCTTGCAGCCAACCACTACAGCGCATTGCCCGATGACCTAGTGCTCCGCGCCGCCGGCTATTTGAGCGCCATACTGTTGCTGTCGGGTAAGGCCACGATTGCTTTGCAAAGGCAGGCTGACCCCCAAGTCGGTACTGTCGCTTTGCCCGAACTGGCCAGCAGCTCTTACGCACCGGAGATAAGCGTTTGCCGTGCTGCGTTACAAACCAGACTATTTAGAGGCCATGGTGGCGGCCAATTCTCACCCGTCCACCGAACCATTGGCGAGTACCTAGGCGCACAGTATCTCGTTTCTCGCATCAAAGCAGGCTTGCCAATCAACCGTGTGCTGGCTTTGATGCTGGGCTTGGATGCTGGCGTAGTGCCCGAGCTGCGCGGCCTGCACGCATGGCTGGCAGCGCTGGCTCCCGCAAACCTGCGTAAAGAGTTAATAGATCGTGACCCTTTGGGTGCCGTCCTCAACGGCGATGTGCGTCACTTCAACCGATCTGAAAAACTGCATGTACTGGATGCTTTGCGCAGTGAAGCCACGCGATATAGCTATTTTCGGAATCAAAACTGGGCAAGCAAACCATTCGGAGCATTGGCAACGAAAGACATGGAGAGCGATTTCAGACAACAGCTCCAGTCTACTGACACAAGCCCTGCTCATCTGGCTCTTTTAGATTGTCTTTTGGATGCTCTGGTGAACGGTGACCCCATGCTAGCCTTAACTCCTGAGTTAGAGCGAATTGTTCGCGACAAAAGCTATTGGCCCATGGCGCGAAAAGAGGCACTGAATATCCTTGCAAACCATGCACGCGATAGCCAAGACTGGTCGACGCTAACGCTGCTCCTGAATGACATTCATACCGATGTGGTGGAGGACTCAGAGGACGAACTTTTGGGTACGCTGCTTTTCGTCTTGTACCCTAGCCAACTTACTGCTAGAGAAATTTGGGGATACTTCAGACAACCCAAATCCGATCAACTGATCGGTTCATACTGGCAGTTTTGGCATGAAATATCAAAAAATGATACTTCCCTTAAAAATGTACCTGCCTTACTTGATGCTTTGCTAAGTAGCAATATCCGGCTCAGTGCTCAACACGACAGGCTCGGCTCTGCGGTCATCGTAGGCGAATTGCTAGTACGCGGCGTTTCGGAATACGGGTCAACGATGGAAGTTCCGCGCCTCTATGATTGGCTGACACTAGGGCTAACTTCGAATTTTTATTGCCCCTTAGAAAATCGACACAAAACAGCACTCGGGCAATGGTTCACTGAGCATCCAGCAATCTACAAAGCCGTATTTGAATATGGACTGCAACAACACGCCAACTCTAGCGAAACTGGCTGGACTAAGTTATGGTGGATTTACAAGGTAGTCTATGGTGCGCAAGAGCCAAGCGATGCCAAGGATTGGTACTTGACTCTGGCACAAATATGTGTTGATAACGACTTGCGCAGACACTTGGTTCAGGCATCGTACCGTTTCATTTTGAATGAAAAAAAAACCGATGAAGCGATTCAACTGCTTGAGCAATGGTCGTCAGCACATGTCAAAGATGCCGATTGGGTAGCGAATTTTCTACAGTGTACCTATCCACCATCAGAAGATCAGCAAGAAGAAATAGAGTATGACAAAGAGGCCAAAGAAAGGCTCGCCCATGAATCTACGCAGAAGGTAGATTTCTTTCGCAAAACGCTTCCAAGTTTCTCTAGCGGCTTGGCTCATCTTGGTGCATTGTTTGAGATTGGAAACGCTTATCTCAACTTGTATAGCGAAAGCAAAGAGAAATCACTCGACGAACGTTTGCTTGAGTTATTAAATAACGACGACGAATGGGTACGTACCGCCCTGCATGGTTTGCGCCATTGCTTGTTTCGTACTGATCTACCAACAGCAGCTGACATCATTGACCTCAACCTTAAAGGCCAACGCTACAACCTGGCTACACCTTGCCTGGCGGCTATGGAGCTTCGCTATACAGAAAACCCGAAATCAGCGCTCGAACTTCCGCAGTCCACTCTTGAAACGGTAGCGGCGTTTAGACTAACTAACAATTTCGGCAATGCGCCCGAGTGGTTTAAACAATTGGCCATGCTACGGTCGGATGCGCTCATCAATGTCATGCAGCCTCTCATCGGCCTACAAATTGCCGCCAAAAAAGAAAATGTAGATGGCTTGTATGCCTTGGCGCACAATGCAGACTACGCTGAAGTCGCCAAGCAGATCGTTCCAAATTTAATTACAGAATTGCCAATTAAAGCAGCCAAAACACAACTGCAAAGCCTGCGCCTATTGATCGCTGCGATGCTCAGACACCTGGACATCGTTACACAAAAGAATTTAATTGCTCACAAACTTAGCAATGCATTGATGGATGTGGCTCAGAGAGTCTATTGGCTGACTGCTGGGCTACAAGTGGCGCCTAGTTTGTATTTAGAACCAGCGAAGAAGTTTGTTGCTAAGTCGCAGCTACGCATCGACCATCTATTTACCTTAGTCCATGAACAGCAAACTCGAAACAGCGCTCAAATTCCTTTACCCGTCGACTCACAATCTTTTTTGATTGAATTATTGGCACCCAAATGCAGCCCCTCATGGACAGAAGGCTCGGGGATGGTCACACCAAAGATGGAAATGGGCCGCTATGTGGAAGGACTCATTTCTACGCTGGCAGGTAACCCGAGCGACGCAGCTTTAGAGGCTTTAACTACGCTACAGAAGCAACCAGACCTAAAGCAGTGGTCTGACCATATCAATCGTGCAGTCTATGACCAGCGCATTACACGCCGCAAAGCCCTGTTCAAGCCCTCTTCTGTCGCAGAAGTAGTCTCTACGCTGGCCAACCTGAAGCCTGCCAATGCCGCAGACTTGTGGGCACTCACAGTAAATCATCTGAAGCAACTGATTCACGACATTAGAAATGGCAACACCAACGACTACGACCAATATTGGAATGGCGATACTCCGAGAATAGAAGACGATTGCCGCGATACATTGCTATCCGATCTGCAGCGACTGCTTGTCAGGCATGGTGTTGGTGCTGAGCCGGAGGGGCGCTATGCAGATGAAAAGCGTGCTGATATCAAAGTCATTGCAACCCCGTATCAAATTCCGATTGAAATCAAACGGGAAATGCATTCTGATGTATGGAAAGCTATCCCGGAGCAATTAATCGCCAAATACGGTCGCGAACTTGCCAGCGACGGGTACGGCATCTTCATGGTATTTTGGTTCACAGGCAAACTGACTGCGGCACCCAGCGATGGCGGTACAAAACCTAAAACACCGCTGGAATTACAAGAGCGATTGACCGACACCGTGCCACAACAACTGCGACACAAGATTGCGGTACTGGTTGTAGATTGTTCCCAGCCAAAGTAGACTCAATCCAGCGGCTTAATCCCCATATCAGCCGCCAGCTTCACCCACTTTTGCGCATCGCCTTCCAGGCGCTTTTTAAAGTCTTCAGGCGTGCCTACTGCGGCGTCCATTGACAGGCCAGCCAAGCGCTCTTTGGCGTTGGGTGTGGCGGCGGCCTTGGCCAGAGCGGCATTGAGTTTGTCGACCACGGCTTTGGGGGTGCCTGCGGGGGCGAGCACGCCGAACCATTGCTCGTAGTCCATGCCTTTCACGCCCAGTTCGGCCAGGGTGGGTACATCGGGAAAGTCAGCGTGGCGTTTGGCGGTGGTCACAGCCAGCATTTTGAGCTTGCCGCTTTTGTGGTGCACCGCCGCGCTGGCCATGGTGGTGAGCATCAGATCGGTTTGGCCGCTGATGAGGTCAATCAGTGCAGGCGAGCTGCCTTTGTAGGGCACGTTGGTAAACTCCGCGCCCGAGCCTGCACGCATCAGCTCGACCACCACCGAGCCAGAGCCGATCATGGCCATGGTGACCTTGCCGGGCTGCGCTTTGGCTGCGTCGAGCACTTTGGTGGCGACGATGCGGTGAATACCCTCTGGCGTGGCCTTGACGGTGTGCAGTGCGGTGCCTACAGTTTTGTCTACAAAGGCGGGGTTTGCAAACAAGAAGGCAGGGGTTTTGGCCAGCAGGCCTACGGGGGTGAAGTCTTTCACTGCGTCGTAGGGCATTTTGCGGGTGTAGATAGGTGCGGTGGTGTGGAAAATATCCACCAGCACCAGGGTGTACCCGTCTGCCGCAGACTTGGCCACTGCGTCGGTGCCGATGATGCCGTTGGCACCGCCTTTGTTGTCCACCACCATGGTTTGGCCCAGCAAGGTGGCCATCTCTTGCGCTACCAGGCGGCCTGCTGCATCCGAGCTGCCACCTGCCGGGAAGGGCACCACCAGCTTGATAGGTTTGGCAGCGGGAAACTCTTGCGCAAATACCGGTGCGACGAAGCCCACAGAAGCTGCTGCGAGCAGGCCAGCGAATTGGCGGCGAGAAAATTGATCGAGACAGATGAGACTACGGCTTGTCATGGCTTGAATGTGCTCTGCAAATTAAAAGTTCAGTCTAGCATGCCGCACGCTAAGCAACATCACGGCTCTACCGATTTAGCCATCTTCAACATCGTTCAGTCCTGCTGCTGCACAAACTACACTGCTTCCAGCTCCAGCAGCTGCGCTACTGTTTGCTTGCGCCGTATCAAGCGGGCCTGGCCGTCCTGCACCAGCACCTCGGGTATCAAGGGCCGCGAGTTGTAGTTGGACGACATGGACGCTCCGTAGGCTCCGGTGTCATGGAAAACCACCAAATCGCCTACCTTGGCAACGGGCAGTGGCCGGGTGAGCACCACACCGCCCTCGCCTTGGGTAAACACGTCGCCCGACTCGCACAGCGGCCCAGCCACTACGGTGTCCTGCAGCGAGCCGGGTGCATCACTGCCATCGGAGCTCAACACGCTGATGCCGTGGTAGCTGCCGTACATGGACGGACGCATCAGGTCGCTAAAGCCTGCGTCCACCATCACAAAATGGTTGCGCCCCATCTGCTTGGTGGCGCGCACCTCGCTGACCAGTACGCCAGATTCAGCTACCAAGTAGCGGCCCGGCTCCAGCTCTAAGGTCACTGGGTTGCCGGCCAGTGTGGCGATGTGCTGGCGCGCTGCGTCCCACATGGCAAAGTAGCTGGCGGTGTCAATGGTAGGCTCGCCCGCTTGGTAGGGCACTGACAGGCCACCACCGGCAGACACGGCGCGAATCGGCATGCCGTGGGCCAAGGCGGTGGTGACCAAGTCAACCATCGCACCACACACTTGCTGCAAGTGCGCGTAGTCAACCCCCGAGCCGATATGCATGTGCAGGCCCAGCAGATTGAGCTGGTTGCTGCGCACTTTGGCGCAGGCCAGCGGCAGGTCGGTATGCCAAATGCCGTGCTTGCTGTGCTCACCACCAGTGTTGGTTTTGTTGCTGTGACCATGGCCAAAACCGGGGTTGATGCGCAGCCACACCGGGTGGCCGGGCTTGAGGGCGCCGATTTGGTCCAGCATGTCGGCAGAGCCGCAGTTGATGGGGACGCCCAGCTCCACCAGCCGCAAGAGTGTGGCGCGGTCTAGCAGGTCGGCTGTGAAGACGATTTCATAGTGGCCACTGTTTACTCCACCGCACAGACCGGGCGTGTAGCCTGCACTGAGCGCGCGCTCCACCTCGCCTAGTGAGACGGCATCTACCAGCACGCCCAGGCTTTTCATCAAGCGCAAAATGTGCGTGTTGGAGTTGGCTTTTTGCGCAAACCGAATGACATCAAACTGGCGCAGCGCCTTGACTTGGGCGGTGATGGTGGCTGCGTCGTACACCCACACGGGGGTTCCGTGCTGCTGGGCTACTTGGGCTAAGGTGGAGTTGGTAAAGGGGTTCATAGCTGTCGATCATGCCGTGGGTATTAGATTCAATCAATGCCATTTTTGGTGATTGTCTATTCATTTTTGATATAGTCACGCTTCATGCCCCAACCCAGCACTGGCGTTCCCGCCCTCACCCATAGGCAATTGGCCATGTTCAGAGCCATCATGCTGCACGGCAATTTAAGCCGCGCAGCGGAGGTGACCGCGTCGTCCCAGCCCACGCTCAGCCGTGAGCTGGCGCGGCTGGAACAGGTGCTGGGCTTTAGCTTGTTTGACCGCATCAGTGGCCGCTTGCGCCCCACGGCGCGGGCCATGGTGCTGATGCAAGAGGTAGAACGCTCGTTTGTAGGCATAGACCGCATAGCGGCCACCGCGCAGTCACTGCGCACGCAAACCACGGGGCACTTGCGCCTGGCCTGTTTGCCAGCGCTGGCACAGGCTTTTATGCCCCACGCGTTGACGCTTTTTTCAGCCCAGTTGCCCGAGGCCAGCGTGAGCATCATGCCCCTGGAGTCGCCTTGGCTGGAGCAGGCTATGGGCCAGCAGCGTTACGACCTGGGCTTATCTGAAACCACCCAAGCGCCCACGGGTGTGGCGCTGCAAGCCATTTTGAGTTTGAACGAAGTGGCGGTGCTGCCGCTGGGCCACCGATTGGCCCGCAAAAAAGTCTTGCAGCCGCAAGATTTTGCAGGGCAGCGTTTTATCAGCCTGGCGCCAGACGACCCCTACCGCCAGCAGATTGACCAGATGTTCAGCCAAGCCGGCGTGCAGCGCCAGCTCAGTTTGGAGACCGCCAGCGCGGTGGCTGTGTGCGCCATGGTGCGGCGCGGCTTGGGGGTGGCAGTAGTGAACCCCTTGACGGCGCTGGAGCTTGCAGGCACAGGCATCGTGGTCAAGCCGCTATCGGTGGCGATTACCTTCAAAATGAGCCTGCTATTGCCATTGGTAGCGCCGGAGCACCCGCTGCGGGCGGCCTTGGTCGCCGCGATGGTGCAAGCAGGCCGACAATTGTCGCAGCCCGGTTAGCATCGCGTTGGGTTGCTTGCGCTGCGGCCACAGTAAGACAGTTCATTATTTTGGGTCTACTTGATTTGTAGTGGACAGATAATGATTTAAAAATGGAATTACTCATTAAATAGTAGCACTTCGTCTATACAGGCCAGTGGGGTACACAGGGTAGAGGGTGAAAATGAAGATTCTCAGGCTACAGCGCCGCTGATGCTGTAAACCGACCCATTTTGGGACTTATCCTGTGTACCCCACTGGCCTGCTTAGACGCAGTGCTACTGTTTAATGAGTACGTGTAGTTCCAGGCGGCCCAGTCGCTGCCATCACATAGACCCATTATTTTAGTGTTTGTAATTTGGTGCTGACTGAAATAACAATCGCTTAAACTGCCTAGCAATCATGCCCAGCACACACCACACCGCCCGCTACGACCGCCTGGATGCCCTGCGCGGTATTGCCATGGTGTGGATGACGGCTTACCATTTTTGCTTTGATCTGAATTATTTCAAGTGGATCCAACAAGACTTTTACCGTGACCCGGTGTGGACTTGGCAGCGCACCTGTATCGTCAGCCTGTTTTTGCTGTGCGCTGGCGCAGGCCAGGCCGTGGCTTTGCACCAGGGGCAAAGCTGGCAGCGGTTTTGGCGACGCTGGGCGCAGGTGGCGCTGTGCGCGCTGCTTGTGACTGGCGGGTCGTACCTGATGTACCCCAAGAGTTTTATTTTCTTTGGCGTGCTGCACGGCATTGCGGTGATGCTGGTGGTTGTGCGCTTGACGGCGCACTGGGGGCGCTGGCTGTGGATAGCTGGCGCGCTAGCCATCGCTATGAGTTTCGTAGCTTCTCCCGCGATATTTCATTGGCCTGGGCTGCAATTTCTTGATGCAAAGGCGTTCAGTTGGCTGGGCTTGGTGTCCAAGAAACCTCTGACCGAAGACTACGTGCCTGTGCTGCCTTGGCTGGGCGTGATGTGGTGGGGCGTGGCCGCTGCGCAATGGCTGCTGCGCGAGCGACCCGCGCTGCTTACTACGGCCATTCCTGCGGCGGCCCGCTGGCTGGCTTGGCTGGGCGGCTGGAGCTTGGTGTACTACATGCTGCACCAGCCGGTGCTGCTCGGGCTACTTTCGGTAGTGCAGCGTTTTCGATGAACGACAGCCAGATTGCAGGATGCAGTGCGGAGTAGGCGCTAATCTATCGCATTGATTTTTTTGAGCAGCGCCACAAGCAGCAACTGCTCATCCTGGCTCAGCGATGCCAGCAATTTGTCTTGCACCTTCTGTACAGGCTTTGTCATTTGCTTGGCCGCTTTGCGGCCCGCATCCGTCAGCCACATCAGCTTGCGCCGCTTGTCTACCGCATCGGCTTCGCGGCGCAGCCAGCCCCTGGCCTCCAGCCTGCCAATGACAGCGCCCGAAGTGGCAGCGTCCAGTGCGACCTGCAGCGCCACGGTCACTTGATCCGTCCCGGGTTTCTCCAGCAGAACCTGCATGATCGCAAACTGCACTGCCGTCACGTCAAACCCCATGGTTTCCCGGGCAAACAAGGCGATCGACGTCTGGTGTGCACGGCGAATCAAATGGCCTGGGGCTTGGGTGAAATCAAAACTTGGCATCACTCAATTATGGGCGACAAGACAAGAAAATTGCCGTGAATCAGGGTAAATACCATGTATGCATATAATAAGTGTACATATCATTTACCCATAGACAATTACGCGGCCTGCCCCGCACCCCATCTGTAAAAAAGTCACCATGTTCACACGCCGCATCCTCTTGTGTAACGCTGCATTTTTAGTAGCCGCTTGCGCGCTGTCTGCATCCGCTGTCGCCCAAAAAA
>JAYVGI010000004.1:0-16838 GCA_043772355.1 Polaromonas sp. | reverse complement strand
AAGCTACGGGTAGCACGCTAGCTCGGTCGCTGCACGGTTGGGTGTTTATCAGCCGACCGATTTCTGGTACTCCAGTATGAGGGCGGATGATAAACACCCCACCGTGCGTACGAGACACCCCATCCCCGCCGCACATACAAGACACACTATCCCCGAGCAACATAGAACGTGCGAATCAAAAATTCACTCATACCCATACGACTTAAGGTGCGCCGCATTGTCTGCCCACCCACCGCGTACCTTCACCCACAGCTGCAAAAACACCTTAGCATCCATCAGCCGCTCCAGCTCGATGCGTGCCTCCATGCCGATGCGCTTGAGGCGCTCGCCGCCCTCGCCGATCACCATGGCTTTGTGGCCGTCGCGCTCCACCACGATGGTGGCGGCTATGCGCACCATACGGTTGGACGTTTTGCCCGGCTCTTCACTAAACTGGTCCACCACCACCGTGCTGGTGTAGGGCAACTCATCCCCCGTAAGGCGGAAGAGTTTTTCGCGCACCATCTCGGCGGCCATAAACTTCTCACTGCGGTCAGTCAGCTCATCTTCGCCGTAAATCCAGGGCTGCTCGGGCAGGTATTTTTCACACACCGCCAGTAGGCGCTCAATGTCGCGCGCGTTTTTGGCCGACATGGGGATGATCTCAGCGTAGTTGTACTGCTCCTGCATGGCTTGCAGCCAGGGCGCAATCTCAGCGCGGCGGTGGTAGGTGTCAAACTTGTTGGCGATCAAAATCACCTTGGCGTTTTGTCCGAGCAGCTTTAATACCTTGCCATCGGCGGGCGTAAAGCTGCCCGCCTCCACCACCAGCAGCACCAAGTCCACGCCGCTCACCGTGCCGCTGACGGTTTTGTTCAGCGACTTGTTCAGGGCATTGCCATGGATGGTCTGGAAACCCGGTGTGTCGGCAAACACGCACTGGGTCACGCCCTCAGTGCGGATGCCCAAAATGCGGTGGCGCGTGGTTTGCGCCTTGCGCGAGGTGATGCTGATTTTTTGGCCTACCAGGGCGTTCAGCAAGGTGGACTTGCCGACGTTGGGTTTGCCTACGATGGCAATCAGGCCGCAGCGCTGGGGGCCTTGGGCGGAAGCTGTGGCAAGGCCTGCCTGCGCCTCTGCGGTGTCGGCTTGACCATCTTGCGCACCCTCGGCACCTGCGGTGGCAATGGCATCAGCCGCTTTCACCGTTTTGGTTTTTTTGAAAAAGTTGTCAATCTCTGAGGTGTCTACGGCGGGTGCGGCGGCTACTTTGGGAGTGGCTACTTTGGGAGTGGCTACTTTGGGAGCAGCTACTTTGGCAGCGGCTGGTTTGGCTGCGGACTTGGCGGCAGCCTTAGGCGCTGGCGCGAGCGAAGTTGCGGTTGCGGTTGCGGTTGCGGTTGCGGTTTTAGCCACTCTCGCGGTTTTCAATGCACCAGCCACAGGAGTTTTAGCAAGCTTGGGGGCCGAGGTTTTCGGTTTGGGTGAAGTAGCCATGGCGTTATGATAGTTGGGTCAACAAATAAAAAGTCGGTGAGTGGCTCAAGTGCCTAGCAGTCAGACACGGCCCATCGATGCAGGAGTGTCCGTTCAGACTGGGCCTGTCGAAGTCATCGTGAGCCCTTCGACAAGCTCAGGACAAACGGGCGATACAAGCTCAGAGTGAACGGGTGATATTCGCTCAAGGTGAAACTGTGATGCGCCATGGGGCCCCAAGCAATATTAAGCGCCATTAAGCCGCTTTACGCAAACTCACCAGCAGCGCCGTCGCCGCTGCCTGCTCAGCCGCGCGGCGCGAACCGCCCAGGCCGCGCTCGCTGCGGCCCAGCTCGGTGATCAGGCATTCGACCTCAAAAGTCTGTTTGTGCGCTGCGCCAGTGGTGCCCACTACGGTGTAAGCAGGCAGGTTCATTTTGCGGCCTTGCAGCCACTCTTGCAGCTCGGTTTTGGCATCTTTAGCGGCCGCTTCCATTTGCGGGTTGATCTGCACCTTCTCGTACAGGCGGCGCACTAAAGCGGCGGCTACTTCAAAGCCTGCGTCTATGTACACCGCGCCAATCAAGGCCTCCAGCGCATCGGCCAAGATAGAGGGGCGTTTGGCCCCGCCAGAGCGCAGCTCGCCCTCGCCCAGGCGAATCACGCCCGGGAGGCCCAGCTCCAACGCAAGCTGGTGCAAAGTTTCCTGTTTGACTAGGTTGGCGCGTACGCGAGACAGCTCGCCTTCGGGCAATGTTTCCAGCGCCTGATAGAGCAGGCCTGAGACGGCCAGGTTCAGCACCGAGTCGCCTAAAAACTCCAGGCGCTCGTTATGGTCCGCGCTAAAGCTGCGGTGGGTAAGCGCTTGGGCCAGCAGCTTGGCGCTGGTGAACTGGTGCCCAATACGCTGCTGGAGCGCACTGTGCGAGTTGGTTGATGGGCTGTCCAAGCGACTGTGTTCCGAAGGTTAATGGAGATTACTTGGCAGTGGTGCCAGCATATTTGAGCAGCAGATACGCCGGACCACCCAAATGGATTTCTTTGTTGTAGGCAAAGGCCACCACCACTTTGTCGCCCACTTTGCTGATGTCCAGATCTTTGGCGGTCACGGCTTTGAAGTCATCAATGGCAGCGGCGCTGTCAAACACACGGCGCACATCGGCGGGAGTAGCGCCTTCATTGGCTGCTTTATGGGCGGCTTTTCTAATCGCTTGAAACTCAATCACGGTAGGGGCTACCTGCGCGCCCACTACACCGGCAAACGCCAGCACAATGCCCACAAACAAAATGCCCATAAACGAGATACCACGTTGCTTAGATTTCATAGTTCCATCCTGATGTAAATTATTGAAACGCGCCAATGCGTTTGAGGTTTCCAAAATTCATCCATACAAAAAAGGCTTTGCCGACAATATTTTGCTCGGGCACAAATCCCCAGTAGCGCGAATCGAGTGAATTGTCGCGGTTGTCGCCCATCATAAAGTAGTGGCCCTCAGGCACTTTGCACACCACGCCTTCGGCGCTGTAGCGGCAATTTTCTTTGAAGGCAAACGGATCGGTACCGGGCACAAACGCGGGTCGGTCTTCGTCGTTGAGCAAACGGTGCTTGATATCACCCTTGTCTGAGGCCACCACCTCTTCAAACTGCTTGCTGTAGTGCAGGGTATCGGGGTCAAAAAAGTCTTGCAGCAAATCTTTGGACAAGGGCTTGCCATTGATGGTGAGCTTCTTATTCAGGTAGCTCACCTCGTCACCCGGCACGCCGATGACCCGCTTGATATAGTCAAAACTGGGCTTGGGTGGGTAGCGAAACACCATCACATCACCGCGCTGCGGGTTGTTAATTTCGATGATTTTTTTGTTGATGACCGGCAGGCGCACGCCGTAGGTGAATTTGTTGACCAAAATCAAATCGCCCACCCACAAGGTAGGAATCATGGATCCGGACGGAATTTTGAAGGGCTCAAACAAAAACGAGCGCAGCAAAAACACAATCACAATCACGGGAAACAGGCCCGCCGTCCAGTCCAGCCACCAGGGCTGCATCAGAAGCTTGCCCTGGGCTTCTTGCATCTCGTTGACGTGGATCTCAGTTTTGGCAATGCCCATTTTGGCCAACTCGGCTTCGCGCAGTGTGCTTTGCTCAGCCAAGGCTGCGGCGGCTTTTTCACGCTGGGGTAAAAAGTAAAATCGCTCTGCCAGCCAATAGGCACCGGTGACTACGGTGGCTAAAAACAGCAACAGAGCAAAGTTGCCTTCTGGCAAACCAAACCGCTCCAGCAATCCAAAATACCACGAGCCAGCATAGCCCACCAAGATGGCCAACACCGCACTGGTCAGCGCGGGCATTACATTCAACATCAATCGTTCACCTTAATCTTCAACTTGGAGGATGGCTAAAAACGCTTCCTGCGGCACTTCGACTGAGCCGATTTGCTTCATGCGTTTTTTACCGGCTTTTTGTTTCTCTAGGAGCTTCTTCTTGCGTGTAATGTCGCCGCCGTAGCATTTGGCCAGCACGTTTTTGCGCAAGGCCTTGATTGTCTCACGCGCAATGATGTTGGCCCCAATGGCCGCCTGGATGGCGACGTCATACATCTGGCGGCTGATGATCTCGCGCATCTTGGCCACCACCGCGCGGCCCCGGTAGATCGACTGGGCACGGTGCACGATGATGCTCAATGCATCCACCTTCTCGCCGTTAAGCAAGATATCCACCTTCACCACATCGGAGGCACGGTATTCTTTAAATTCGTAGTCCATCGACGCGTAGCCACGCGAGACCGATTTGAGTTTGTCAAAAAAGTCCAGCACAATCTCGCCCAGCGGCATCTCGTAAGTGAGCACCACCTGACGGCCCTTGTAGGCCATGTTCAGTTGTATGCCGCGCTTTTGGTTGGCCAGAGTCATCACCGCGCCCACATATTCTTGCGGCATGTACAGGTGCACCGTGACGATAGGCTCGCGAATCTCGGCAATCGCGCTCACCTCGGGCATCTTGGAAGGGTTTTCTACCTTCAAGGTTTGGGGGTCTTTACCACCCGTCAGCACCTCGTACACCACGCTGGGTGCGGTGGTGATCAGGTCTTGGTCAAACTCGCGCTCCAGGCGCTCTTGCACAATCTCCATGTGCAGCAGGCCCAGAAAGCCGCAGCGAAAGCCAAAACCCAGAGCCTGCGATACCTCGGGCTCAAAGCGCAGCGAGCTGTCGTTGAGTTGCAGCTTGGTCAGCGCGTCGCGCAGCGCGTCATACTGGTTGGCCTCGGTCGGGTACAGGCCGGCAAACACCTGGGGCTGAATTTCTTTAAAGCCCGGCAACGGCTCGGTAGCCGATGCCGCCGCGCCGCCGCTGCCCAGCACCACCTTGGTCACCGTATCGCCCACTTTAGCGGCGTTGAGCTCTTTGATACCGGCAATGATGTAGCCCACCTCGCCAGCTTCCAGTGATGGGCGCGGTTGGTTGGCGGGAGTGAACACCCCCACGCTGTCAGCGTTGTACTGCAAGCCGTTGGCCATCAGTTTGAAACGGTCGCCCTTGGCCAGGCGGCCATCCACCACGCGCACCAGCATCACTACGCCCACGTAGGTGTCAAACCAGCTGTCGACAATCATGGCGCGCAAGGGGCCATTCGGGTTGCCACGCGGTGCGGGAAACTTGTGCACGATGGTCTCCAGTATCTCGTCCACCCCCATGCCGGTTTTGGCCGAGCAGGGAATCGCGTCACTCGCATCAATGCCAATGACTTCTTCAATTTCCTGTTTGGCGGCTTCCGGGTCAGCACTGGCCAAATCCATTTTGTTCAGCACCGCCGTGACTTCTACACCCAGCTCAATCGCGGTGTAGCAGTTGGCAACTGTTTGCGCTTCCACGCCTTGCGATGCATCCACCACCAGCAGTGCGCCTTCGCATGCTGACAGCGAACGCGAAACTTCATAACTAAAGTCCACATGGCCCGGTGTGTCGATCAAGTTGAGGTTGTAGGTCTGGCCGTTTTTGGCTTTGTATTGCAGCGCAGCGGTCTGCGCTTTGATAGTTATCCCACGCTCCTTCTCGATGTCCATCGAGTCAAGCACCTGCGCGCTCATGTCTCGATCTTCAAGGCCACCACAGCGGGAGATGATGCGATCGGCTAGCGTAGATTTGCCGTGGTCGATGTGCGCAATGATCGAAAAATTTCTGATGTGATTCATCAACAAAGTTCTTAAACAAATTCAATAAGTGCTTGATCTACAAGGTGTTGTCACTTCGTAAAACAAATGCACAAGAAAAAGGGGCGCGTCCTGTAAAGCGACGCGCCCCGAAACCAACAATCTTTGGCAACTGCGATAGTTGGACTTTCATTGTAGGCAAAAAGCGCGTCTGGCACACGAAAAAAACATGAAATTTTAGTCGTTGCCGCCTAGCAACAAGATTTTATACACAAGTTATCCACAATAACTGTGGAGCGCCTGGGGGGCAACATGTGGGTGAGCTGTGGATCAACGGTGGACAGCCTGTGGGTGTCTCACATCGTGGATTTATTTGCCCGCTTTATGTCAAAAATCTGCTGTGCTAACCCGCTTATTCTACCAAATTAGCTCAATTTAAACAACATAGTGTGCGCACACTAACTTTATTTGAAAAACAAAACTGAAGGAAAAAAGAAGTTAGCAGTTGTATTTAGGCTATTGCCCCTCTAGCGCGACGGGTTTTCAGCGCCATGCCGCTGGCTACACGGTGTTCGCTATGCCGTGCCACACCATGCTTGAGTCACCACCTGGCTTGCGGGACATTTGAAATAAGCGCACGATCTACTTTATCCAATGGAGAAGGCCATGCGCACACAGCCCCAGTATTTTCAGTCACCTTTTTTTTGCCGCATCGCGGTGCAGTGCTGCACCGCCTTCGCACTCTCTATGGGTCTGTGGTCGCACTGCCAAGCGGCCACCCCACCGTCCACTGCCAGCGCCGCGCTCAGCACCCAAGAAACTATCGACGCACTGACCCGCGCCAACCAAGCCGTCGTGGGCGTGCAGGTGGAAGCTGCAGAAGGCGCGCGCTCCATCGAAAACCTGGGCGCGCGGCGTAGAGGCTCGGGCGTGGTCATTGGCAGCGATGGCCTGGTGCTCACCATTGGCTATCTCATGCTGGAGGCGCAAACCATCCAGATCATCACGCAAGACAAAAAAACCATCCCCGCCCGCGCTGTGGCCTATGACATCGCCACCGGCTTTGGGCTGATCATGCCGCTGCTGCCCTTGCGCGGCATCACGCCCGTGGTGCTGGGAAACTTGAGCGACAGCAAAACCGGTGATGCGCTGATGGCAGGCATCGGTGCGCAGTCGGGTAAAGATGCCGATGTGAACATGACGCAACTGGTCAGCAAGCGCGCATTCACGGGCTATTGGGAGTACCACATCGACTCCGCGCTGTTCACCAGCCCGCCCGTAGAAAACCACTCCGGTGTGCCTTTGTTTAACCAACGCGGCGAGCTGCTGGGCATTGGCAGTTTGTTCATGCAAGATGCCATGGGGACGGCCACGGCCAATACTGCGCGCCTGCCGGGCAACATGTTTGTGCCGATAGATTTGCTCAAACCCATCATGGCGGAGATGACCGAAACCGGCAGCAGCAAGCCCTCCAAACGGCCCTGGCTGGGGCTGACATCAAGTGAACAGGCAGGCAGGGTGCAAATAGTGCGGGTGAACAAAGAAAGCCCCGCTCAAGAAGCGGGCCTGCAAGCGGGCGACGTGGTGCTGGCCATTGACGATGCCAAGGTGGCCACCTTGGAAGCTTTTTATAAAAAGCTATGGGACCGCGCCGCACCGGATGCACAGGTCAAGCTCACGGTGCTGCAGGGCGCGGAGATCAAAACCATTGTGCTCAAACCGGTGGACCGAATGAGCACCCTGCGCAAGGCGACGGGGATTTGATAGAGGCCCGTTTCAAGCGCCGAGCGATTTTGATACGTCGCCGTGCAAATCCAACGCCCAGGCGCGCCTGTCGCGGCCTTGGGCGTGCTGCACCGCCGAAAAGTGGACGACGGCGGTCACAGGGGGCGAAGCCAGCAAACGCCACACCGAACTGACCAAGCTATCGTCGTCAACATAAGCCGGCACTAAACTCAAAGCCCCGGTGGCTGCATCTTGGTAACGCAGGGCCACTGGCTGAACTGGCGCATGGGCCGAAATCGCCGCCTGCACCAGATTGGCATGAAAGGGCAACACCACGGTGCCATCGCCAGTCGTGCCCTCGGGGAAGACGGCGATGATGCTGGCGGTGTGCACTGGCGTGCCCGCTGGCGCTTCGCGCAGGGCCTCGGCAATATGGTGCACCACACGCAATGCATCGCGGCGCGAGGCGCGCTCTATGTACAAGGTGCCCACGTTGGTGGCCAGCCAGCCGATCAATGGCCAGTGCTTGATGTCGGCCTTGGACACAAAGCGCACTGGCTGCACGGCCAACATCACCAAGATGTCCAGCCACGAGATATGGTTGGCCACCACCAACAGCGGTCCCGTAGTAACCGCACTGCCTGTGGTGCGCACTTGCACGCCCAAGATCTGCAAAAAATCGTTTGCCCACTGGGCAATGTGCTGCGCCCTTTGCTGCGCTGTGGCTTTGCCAAAAAAGCGGGTAATGGTGAGCATGCCGCGCACCAAATGCACCACGCAACGCGCGGCCTTACAGAAAGCAGCGGTGTGTGCGTACAGGCGTGATGGCATGGTGTTTTTAATGGCTCAATCAGGCTCTAGCCAGATAGAATATTGCGGGAACAGCTATAAAATAAGTAGCGTTTGGGTAGGGCAGAGTGGGCTCTGATTTAGCGCTCAAAAGCTATATGACCCGACACCACAGTGCAGCGCACGCGCCCTTGCAGCGGGGTGCCGCCCATGTCGTGGGCAAAGGGCGTGTGCTTGCCTTGGCTTTGCAGCGCACTGCCTTCCACGCTCCACACGGCATTCGGGTCAAACACGCACACATCGGCTACGCCACCGGCTACCAGTTGGCCCAGGCTGGCTTGCAAAGTCCCCAGCGACGCACCCAACACATCGGCAGGTGCACAGGTAATTTTGGCGAGCGTTTGGGACAGGCTTTGGCTACTGACCTCGCCCCATTTAATAGCCAGGCTGAGCAATAGCTCCAGGCCCGTCGCGCCCGGTTCGGCCTCAGCAAAGGGCAGGTTTTTAGCGTCGGCTTCCACCGGGTTGTGGTCGCTCACCAGCACGTCGATGGTGCCATCCGCCAAGGCGGCGCGCAGTGCATCGCGGTCGCGCTGCTGGCGCAGCGGCGGGCTCAGGCGGGCGCGGCTGTCAAAGTAGCCGATGTCTGCGTCCGTCAGGTGCAGGGAGTTGATGCTGACATCGCAGGTCACGCGCAGGCCAGCCGCTTTGGCAGCGCGCACCAGCTCGACACCCGCCGCGCTGCTGATGCGACACAGGTGCACTCGGGGGCCTGTGCCGTTGCCTTGCCCACCGCCCAGCGCACGCATCAGCTCAAAAATGGTGTGCAGCGCAATCGTCTCCGCCGCTACCGGCACACCCGCCAATCCCAGACGCGTGGCCAGCGCGCCGCTGGCGGCCACGCCTTTGCCCAAATGCAGCTCTTGCGGGCGCAGCCACACGGTGTAGCCAAAGGTGGCGGCGTATTGCAGCGCGCGCTGCAGCACCTGCGTGTTGGCCAGCGGCACCTCGGCCTGGCCAAAGCCAATGCAACCAGCCTCGGTCAGCTCGGCCATCTCGGTCAGGGTTTCGCCTTGCAGGTTGCGCGTGAGCGCGCCCAGCGGGAAGACACGCGAGCAGTGCAGCTTTTCAGCGCGAAACTTCAGCATTTCTACCAAACCCGGCTCGTCCAGCACGGGGTCGGTATCGGGCGGGCAGACCAATGAGGTGATGCCACCTGCCACCGCTGCGCCCAGCTCGCTCTCCAGCATGCCCTCGTGCTCATAGCCGGGCTCGCGCAGGCGGGCACACAGGTCTATCAAACCTGGGGCGACGATGCAGCCCGTAGCGTCGATAGTTTTACTGGGGGCAAAATCTGGTGCCATGTTTTTGATAGCCAGAATGCGCCCGGCTGCTATGGCGATGTCGGCTACTTCATCGAAACCCGTGGCGGGGTTGATCACGCGGCCACCTTTAATCAGTATTTTCATTTTTTTCTCCCTCAGGCCTCATTCCCAGCCACGATGCTCATCACCGCCATGCGCACCGCAATACCGAAGGTCACTTGCGGCAATATGACGCTTTGCTTGCCGTCCACCACGGCGGAGTCAATTTCTACGCCCCGGTTGATCGGGCCGGGGTGCATGACGATGGCATCGGGCTTGGCCAATTGCAGTTTCTCGGGGGTGAGGCCAAAGCTTTTGAAATACTCTTGGCTCGACGGCAGCAGCGCGCCACTCATGCGCTCGCTTTGCAGGCGCAGCATGATGATCACGTCAGCCCCCTTGATGCCTTCTTCCAGCGTATGGCACACCCGCACGCCCATTTGGCCGAGGTCGCTGGGCACCAGGGTTTTGGGGCCTACGGCGCGCACTTCGGCGCAGCCCAAGGTGGTAAGGGCGTGGATGTCGGAGCGGGCTACGCGCGAGTGCAGCACGTCGCCCACAATGGCTACGGTGAGATTAGAAAAATCGCCTTTGTAGTGGCGAATGGTGTACATGTCCAGCAGGCCCTGTGTGGGGTGGGCGTGGCGGCCATCACCCGCGTTGACCACATGCACATGGGGCGCGACATGCTGGGCGATGAGGTAGGGCGCGCCAGACTCGCCGTGCCGCACTACAAAAATGTCGGCCGCCATGGCGCTGAGGTTGGCGATGGTGTCCAGGAGCGACTCACCTTTGCTGGCCGATGAGCGGGCGATGTCCAGGTTGATCACGTCAGCGGAGAGGCGCGTGGCGGCAATCTCAAAGGTGGTGCGGGTGCGGGTGGAGTTTTCAAAAAACAGGTTGAACACCGACTTGCCGCGCAAGAGCGGCACCTTTTTGACCTCGCGGTCGCTCACTGACACAAAGTTGGCTGCGGTGTCCAGGATGTGGGTGAGGATGGCTTTGGACAGGCCCTCGGTGGAGAGCAGGTGGACCAGCTCGCCGTTTTGATTGAGCTGGGGGTTGCGTTTGTAGAGCATTGTAGATTTGCCTCTTGGTTTGCTTTTTATGATGTCTCAGCGCTATGTACTTCAAGGCTGAGCCTGCCGCCCTCACTGCGCGCGAGTGCCAGCTGCTGCTCTGCCGGCAGCGTGATGCGGGCGGCGGCAAAGCTGGCCTCTATGGGCAGTTGCCTGCCGCCACGGTCCACCAGCACGGCCAGTTGCACTCTGGCCGGGCGGCCATAGTCAAACAGCTCATTGACCACGGCGCGGATGGTGCGGCCGGTGTAGAGCACATCGTCCAGCAAAATAATATCGGCCCCGTTCACATCAAATGGAATTTGCGTTTGCGCGCTGCTAGCCAGACCGCGCTGGGCAAAATCGTCGCGGTGCATGGCCGACGAAATGATGCCCGGCTTGCCTGCCAGGCCCAGGTCTTTGTGCAGGGCCTGCGCCAACCAAGCGCCGCCGGAGGTGATGCCTACCAAATGCGTATCGGCGCTGCGCAGGCTGCGCACGCCTTTGAGCAGCTCGGCGTACAGCGCCTGTGCATCTAAAAACAACTGGCTCATGGAATGTCCCTTAGAAATTGCTCCAAAATGATACGCGCAGATTCGGCGTCCAAGTCTTTAGCGCCCTGCGCCGCCGCCTCCACGCTGCTGTAGCGCTCATCCACCTCATGCACTGGCAGGCTAAAGCGCCCGGCCAACTGGCGGGCAAAGCGCTGGGCGCGCTCGGTCATCTCGTGCGGGTTGCCGTCGGGGTGGCGCGGCACGCCCACTACCAGGGCATGGGGTTGCCACTCTTTGATCAGCAGGGCGATGGGTGCAAAACGCGCATCGCCTTCGGCTTTGACGGTTTTGATGGCCTGGGCTGAGCGGGTGAGGCGGTTGCCTACGGCTATCCCCGTGCGCTGGGTGCCAAAGTCAAAGGCCAGGAAGGACTGCTGCGAAGCGGGGACGGGAACGGCGATAGGAGCGGCAACAGGAACGAAAGCAGGAGTAGGTGCGGCCATAGCAACCGAGCCGCTCATGCCCGCCCCGCCGTCGGGGAGATCATCCACTCTTGCAAGCCCAATAAACTGAGCGCTTTGGCATAGCGCTGCTCTACGGGGGTGTCAAAAATCACGCTGGCATCGGCCTGCACCGTGAGCCAGGTATTCTCAGCCAGCTCGCTCTCCAGCTGCCCCTCGCCCCAGGATGAATAGCCCAGCGAGATCAGCACCTTGCGCGGGCCTGCGCCGCTGGACAGCGCTTCGAGCACGTCTTTGGAAGTGGTCATCTCCAGGCCACCCGGAATCATCATGGACGAGGCATAAAACGAGGCTTTGGGGTCGTGCCCTATCTGCACCACAGGCGCGCTGCCGTCATGCGGCGTCAAAGGCACGGCCTTCATGTCCACAAAAGTCACGTTGTGCGCAGTTTGCTGCTCATGCAGCACAAAGCCGCGCTCGGTGTGCACGGGGCCACCCTCGTACACCGGCAGCTCAATCAGGTCCTCGCGGCGCAGAGGCAGGTCTACTTTGGCAAACAGGGTAGGCAGTTTCAAGTCGCTGGGCTTGTTGATCACCAGGCCCAAGGCACCGCGCTCCGTATGCTCGCACAGGTAAATAACCGATTTGGCGAACATGTCGTCCACCAAAGAGGGCATGGCGATCAAAAAATGATGGGTGAGGTTGATAGGATGCGGCTCTGAGGACATAGGGGCAATTTTACGCGCTCATTGCGTGTTGGCTTATTTGAAAGCCACGATACAGCACCGCAAACCAGGTAATTATTTGCCCTTGGGTTGCACGTAACAAGATCCGTGCTGTTTGCGAAACTCGCGCGGCTCCACGGGCGTGCCCACAGCCCACAGACCGCGTTTGGCGGTGCGGGCGCTGCGCTCTTCCATGGCGTAAGGCCCGGGGTCGCGCCGGTAGTGGTAGCTCCAGGCATGGCCTTGGGCCACCATCCAGGCAGCCAGGTCTTCGCCGTCCATCCGCACGCGGGCCAGCATGCGGCCATAGTCGTCTCTGGCGCGGGTGTTGAGCACCACCTCTTTGCGCACTGCCCTGGCCTTGAGCGCCTGGGTGGCCTGCGGCCCCCAGTCTTGGCAGGACTCGGGTGCGTCCATGCCCTGAAAGCGCACTTTCACCGGCTCGCCGCCCTCACTTAGCCGCACCCACAGCGTATCGCCATCCGTCACATGGGTGACCACGCCAGTGAGGAGCTTGGCTGTGGCGGCGCTGCTGATGAGCAAGGCGCACAAGAGGAGCGTGGTGCGGGTTGTGAGGTTTAGCATGTTGCCGGGATGTTTCAAGAGTTTATGGCGCTGACATGCAGCGATCTTAACTGGCAGCCATGGGTTGCTCGCGCGCGCTTTGGCGGCACTCAACGAGCGTTTTAGCCGCAAAACCACGAAAACCCGCTTTCCACGAGAATGTGATCGCTATGTATTGCGTAGCTGCTCAGGTATATTTATTGCTGGCTAATAGCTGATACCTACAAAAATAGCGCCAAATCACCGTTTTGGAGCGCTCAGGAAGCCTTAGGAGCCTGCGAATCGGCTGAAAACTGAAAATTTGCCTGTTTGAGCGCTATTTTTAGATCTCATCGCGCTATAGCCAGCAAGAAACATACGGTAGCCGCTATGGAATGAGGAGTTTCTGTTTTGCAAAAAATCGTCGGCAGACGGTCTGTGAGGAAGATTTGCTGCCTATAGAGGCTGTGCAGCTTGAAAAGCTTCATTTTCACCCTCTACCCTGTGTACCCCACTGTCCTGCTTAGACGGAGCGCTATGCTTTAGTGAGTCAGCATAGTGCCAAACCGTGACCGGCTACGGGCTCTGTGCATCTCCCATCGACGTGGTCATTTGCCAGCAGGCGGCGTACGGCACGGGCCGTGCTGTTTGCGAAACTCGCGTGGATCGACTGCCACAGCAGCAGCCCACAGGCCGCGTTTGGCAGTGCGGGCGCTGTGCTCTTGCGCGGCGTAGAGCCCGGGGTCGGTACGGTCATGAAAACTCCAGGCATGGCCTTGCGCTACCATCCATGCACCCAGATCGTCGCCGTCCATCCGCACGTGGGCTATCAGGCGGCCGACGTCGTCGCGGGCGCGGGTGCTGAGCATGACCATTTGGTTCAGCGCTTTGGTTTTAAGCGCCTGGGTGGCTTGGGGCCCCCATTCTTGGCATGATTGCGGTGCATCCAGTCCTTGAAAGCGCACTTTCACTGGCTCTGCACCCTGCGGCAAGCGCACCCACAGCGTGCCGCCATCGCTCACGTGGGTGACGATGCCTGCCATGACTTTGGCGTAGGCTGCGCTGCTGATGAGCAGGGTACACAAGAGCAAGGTGATGTGAGTTTTGAGTTGGGGCACTTGGGTGGTAACGCTGCTTAGGGTTATTTTGCTGACAGATGGTGATATTAACTGGCGGGCTTTGTCAGTCTCGTACGCACAGTTGGGTGTTTATCGCCAGCCCTCATACTGGAGTACCAGAAATCGGTCTGTCGATATACACCCAACTGTGCAGCGACCATAGCAGCGCGCCACCGGTAGTTTCTTCGAGTCACCTCCCGTAACTACCGGTAGCGCACAACCATGTGTGCAAGTGGGAGAGCGTATTGAAGAAGCCCTGAGACAGAACCTTATGCAAACCAACCAATACACGAATCACTTGCACAACGAGCCAGAAAATCTCCCCAACCAACGCGACACCCCCCAAAACCACTCCCCAAACAAACGTAAGATAATGGTGATCCCCCTTCCCCCACCCATGACAGAGAGAGACTGATGAGCTACAACAACACCCAACTTTTGATCGACAACCAATGGCGCGATGCACAGGGCGGCAAAACGCTGGCCGTGGTCAACCCTTCCACCGGCAGCGAAATTGGCCGCGTGGCACATGCCTCTATCGCTGACCTGGACGCCGCCCTCATTGGCGCGCAAAAAGGCTTCATCATCTGGCGCGCCATGCCCGCCATCGAGCGCAGCAAGATCATGCGCCAAGCCGCCGTGCTCATGCGCGAGCGCGCTGACAAAATTGCCATGCTCATGACGCTGGAGCAAGGCAAGCCACTGGCTGAAGCCAAAGTGGAATGCATGGCCTCGGCCGACATCATTGAGTACTTTGCCGAAGAAGGCCGCCGCATCGCAGGCCGCATCGTCGCGCCACGCGCCGCCAACGTGCAGCAGCAAGTGCTGAAAGAGCCTGTAGGCGTGGTGGCAGCCTTCACGCCATGGAACTTCCCCATCAACCAAGTCGTGCGCAAAATGTCGGCCGCGCTGGCCACCGGCTGCTCCATCATCGTCAAAGCGCCCGAAGAAACCCCCGCATCGCCTGCCGAACTGGTGCGCGCCTTTATCGACGCTGGCGTGCCCGCTGGCGTAGTGAGCTTGGTGTATGGCAACCCGGCCGAGATTTCGTCGTACCTCATTGCCCACCCCATCGTGCGCAAAATCACCTTCACCGGCTCCACCGCCGTAGGCAAGCAACTGGCCGCCATGGCCGGCCAGTACATGAAGCGCGCCACCATGGAGCTGGGCGGCCACGCCCCGGTAATCGTCGCTGAAGATGCAGACATTGCCTTGGCTGTCAAAGCCTCTGCGGGTGCCAAGTTCCGCAACGCGGGCCAAGTGTGCATTGCCCCTACTCGCTTTTTAGTGCACAACAGCGTCAAAGCCGAGTTCACCAAAGCCATGCTCGAATTCACGCAAAAAATCAAGGTCGGTGACGGTGCTACCGCTGGCACCACCATGGGCCCGCTGGCCAATGCCCGCCGCCTGGACGCGATGAAGCAGATCACCGAGAAAACCTTGGCGTCTGGCGCCAAGATGGAAACCGGCGGCGCACGCATCGGCACCAGCGGCAACTTCTTTGCACCCACGGTGTTCACCGATGTGCCTTTGACCGCCGACTTGTTCAACAACGAGCCCTTCGGCCCGATGGTCGGCATTCGCGGCTTTGACACGATTGAAGAAGCCATCACCGAGTCCAACCGCCTACCGTACGGCCTGTCCAGCTACGTCTTCACCAAGAGCCTGAAAAACGCCCACGCCCTGAGCCACGGCATCGAGGCCGGCATGGTCTGGATCAACCAGCCTGCGGCTCCTGTACCCGAGATGCCTTTTGGCGGCGTGAAGGATTCGGGCTACGGCTCGGAAGGTGGCATGGAAGCGCTAGAGGCTTACCTGAACACCAAGACCGTGTCTACCATGATGATTTAAAGTCTTCTTTGCTTGCTATGAACGCCGACCTTGCGTCGGCGTTTTGCATTGGGGTACCAAAAAACTCAAATACTTCACTGTACCTTGTCGCTATCCATCGCTCGCCAGACATCGAGTTGATGCGGTTTGCGTTTACCCGATTACTGCGGTGGCGACTGCGAGACGAGAAACCCCGCGCCTGTGTTCAAGCCTTGTAGGGGCCTAAAAACTTATCCCCATTAAAGTGAATCATGTGCTCGGGTGCATCAGCAATCCATACCTCAGTTTCCCAGGCAATGTCTTTCGCGAATCTACGGTAGGTTTCGCGGTCAGGAAATGCCGTCACATAAATCACATTAGCTGTGCATTGCTTCGTCAATCCTGCCAGAGTTCGCCTGCGCAGCTCATCTATCGGGTTAGCAGTGGTGACCACCTCTATGAGATACAACCAATTTTTACTTGCTGAGTACGCCACCACATCAGGCAGTTTGTCGTGCGACAGTTCGAAGAATTTGAGTTCTTTTAAGCGGGCTTGTTGCAAGTACAAATTCTTCTTCGCTGTATCACCCACACACAGCACTTCTGCACCAAAGCCATAAATAGGCAAAAACTTTTCAACCACCTTTTTTTGCAGTTGATTGTGCGCGTCAGGGCTGAAAGACAATACCGTACCCGCATCCAATTTGATAGGCACATGTGCCAACTGACGATCACGAGATAGCTGGGCACTTAAAGTACTCTTGCCTTTCAAAAACGCTGCGCAAGCCAATGTCCAGCCCGGCGTACCAAACAAACGCATCACTTGCGCAGCTTGAGGTGCAACGGCATAGCCTCGCGTGCCGTCATTGGTGTTCGCATCGGGATTGGCCGCACTCTTGAGCACAATCATCGCCTCGACGGGAAGTATTAAATCCTTACGCCGAATGTCATCGTAGGAGCTATCGGCAATGGATTCACCCAGATGTGCGTTCATGAACGCAATGACTTGCCTGGATTGCAAGCGATGCCCTTGATGATTATCTTGGGTGTTATTCTATTTCCAGATCGATAAGAGGCTAGGCGCGGAGCCTACGAGAGTGCTGTAGCACGGCAAGGCGACGCAACAACGCATCTTATTGATCTGGAAA
>JAYVGI010000003.1:0-5870 GCA_043772355.1 Polaromonas sp. | reverse complement strand
GTAAAGGTTTTGCAGGCCCGTTCCTGGCGCACCAAACCCCATCCCTCTTTGGGGGCGAGGGTGCAGCAGCGGTGCCAGGCAGTAAAGGCCGCTGCGCGCCGCCTGGTGGCGGTGGCCTGAGGCCAGCCTTGACAGCCTGTCCCCGCCGCCGCCCGTGTCGCACATGAGGGGTGGGGTACCCCTGCACGCGCGGCGTGCCGGATATCACCCACACCGCCCGTGTTCACCAACCACCCAAGGAGTCTCTTATGCCCCGTAAATCCAAATCCACCCTCAACACCATCACGCTGGCCCTGCCCGATGAATTCCTGGCGCTGTGCGCCAGCGACGGCGTGACGCCCGAGCTGGTGCTGCGCGGCTTCATTGCCGACCTGTGCCAGCTCATGAGCTGGGCCGCTGATCCGCGCACGGACGGCTATTGCAGCAACGGCAGCGACGAGCGCAGCATGGCCATGGACTATTACCGGCGGGTGGGCTACCCGTGGTGGAACAAGCCTTGAGTAGCTGGCGCGCCAAACCCCGAGCCCATACACGGCGCTGCGCGCCGTGTATCCGGTGGGCTGTATTGCCTGCCTTGGCAGGTTCTTGCAAGTAAAACAGGCCGCTAGCCCTCGTGGAATGTGCGCAAGCAGCTATCAATTCAGGAGTGTTTGTATAGCTGCTAATAGTTAGCTGCTAAATAAAAAGCTCTCGCCCAACCCCTGCGCCGTGCGGCTGGGGTTCTGGGGGTGGTCACAAACTGTGATCACCTGGGGAGCTGCTTGGATCGGTGCCGTCTAGAGCGACTCCAGCACCTTCTGTAACGCCTGCGCTGGCATCAAAATCGGTATCCCCTCAAAGCTTGCCAGGCACAGCAAATCATCATCGCCCGATATCACGATATCGGCCTGCGCGGCAATGGCCAGCGCCAACACCGCGTCATCATCCTTGTCGCGGCACACCGGCTGCGCCAGGGGTGGCGGATCAATCACTTCCGCTAATAGCCGCACCTCGGCCAACGTCTGCGCCCGTGACGTATTGGTGCGCAGCAAAATCACATCGAACTTGGGCCGGTCAATCACGCGGGCCAGCTCTGCCAACAATGCCGGGCTGCTGATCAGCGTGACCGCGCCATTGCGCACATGCTCCATGAGTGCATGCGGTGTGCCACCCCACAGCAAAGCCGACAACAGCACATTCGTATCAATAACTGCGCGCATCGGGTTTAGTTCAACGGCCCGCGTTCAGCGCGCGCAGCCCTCACCTCGGCATTGATCTCTTCCATGGTCATGGGCGCAATGCCTGCGGCGGCCACGCGATCGGCAATCGACAGCAGCGAATTGGCCGCCTCGCGCTTGCGCAGCGCCTCAGTCAGCAGCCGGTCCAGCGCCTGCGGTGTCAGCAAGCCCGCAGCGCGTGCTGCCTGTGCGGTGCCATCGGGCAATTCAATTTGAAGCGTGGTCATGTTTAGGCCTCCTGGGCGTTGGATGGTTGATTGCGCGGTGCGCGCGGTTTCGTAGCTGGGTTGGTGCGCGCCTTCATTTGTTGCTTCAGCTTCTCAGCCTCGATGAACGAATCCAGTAGCTGCGTGATTTGGCGCTTGGCCTTGGGGTCGAACTTGTCGATCTCCAGCAAACGGCGCTCCAGGCGGTTGGTGGCAATGCGCTTGGGGGTGCGCTGCTCACTCAAGCCCAAGAGCACATCCACGCTCACCCCCAGCACTGTGGCCATTTGCGGCAACAAATGGGCCGGGGCCTGTGCGTCGGGTGCCTCGTAGTACGCCACCATGCGCTGGGTAATGTCCAGCTCAGCAGCAAACTCCACCTGGGTGTAACCAGCGGTCTTGCGCAACTGTGCCAAGCGCTCACCAAAGCTTTGCATCACGGGTGTCTTTCGTTTGCTCATGGGCCTTCTCCACAACAGAAGGCCTCATGCTAGAACCGATTCAGTCATCGGCTTGTTTAATTATACGATAATCGTATATCATCGCGTCAGTCAATTTCTTTGAAGGTTCCCCATGCCCCGCATCCCCGACAGCGAGTTAGAGCGGCTAAAGACAGAAGTCAGCTTGTTGCGCCTGATCCAGTCGCAGGGTCATGTGCTTGCCAAGCGGGGGCGCGACTGGGCCATGCGCTGCATCTTCCACGAAGACGCCACTGCCAGTCTGGTGGTGACCGAGGTGAGGAACCTGTACCACTGCTTTGGCTGCAACGCGGCGGGTAGCGTGTTGGACTGGGTGATGAAAACCCAAGGCGTGTCACTGCCCCACGCGGTGCAAATCCTCAAGACCGGCGCGCCGCTGGAGGGTGAGCGCTTGGGTGTTGCCAGAAGCCAAATCCGCCACCTTGCTCCCTTAGTTGCCAAGCTGCGGGTCAGCGACGCTGACGAACAGTTGCTCTTGTCCCAGGTGGTGGACAGCTACCACGCCAACCTCAAGACCTCGCCCGAAGCGCTGGCCTATTTGCAGGAACGCGGCATGAACCACCCCGAACTCATTGAAACCTTCCAGTTGGGCTATGCCAATAAAAGCCTGACCTACCGGCTGCCTCCCGGTCACACCCAGGGCGGGCGCGCGGTGCGTGCGCAGTTGCAGGCGCTGGGTGTGTTGCGCGAGACGGGCCATGAACATTTGAATGGCTGCATGGTGGTGCCGGTGGCGGGCTTGGCGGGTGGTGCCGTGGCAGAGCACGCGGGCCAGGTGTTGCAGCTCTATGGGCGGCGCATTGTGGCCAATAACAAAATACCGGCCACCCATGCCAAGCACCTGTACCTGTCGCGCCCTTTGCGCGGTGTGTGGAATGAAGCCGCGCTGGTGGCCAGCACGGAAATCATCCTGTGTGAAGCCCTGATCGATGCCATGACGTTCTGGTGTGCCGGTCACCGCAACGTCATCGCCGCGTTTGGCGTCAATGGTTTTACGCAAGACCACTGGCAGGCCTTGAAGCACCACGGCACGCGCCGCGTGCTGATCGCCTATGACCGGGACGACGCAGGCAACGCCGCCGCCGATAAGCTGGCCACTGAGTTGCTGGAGGCTGGCATTGAGACCTGGCGCGTGTTATTCCCCAAGGGTATGGATGCCAACGACTACGCGCGCAAGGTGACTCCAGCGGCCAAGAGCCTGGGCCTGTTGTTGCAGCAGGCCGATTGGCTGGGCAAGGGGAAACGTCCGGGCGTGGCGGTGAGTGAAATGAAACAAGAGGCGAGCGAATCTGCACCCTTGGCGCTGCCCATGGAAACGCCCATGGCGGCACAGGCAAAAACAGCCGCCACTAAACAAAAAAAGCCAGCCACCCAGCCAGCACCGCCGCCGGCTGAAACTCCTTCCTTAGCCGCTATCCCCGTGTCCGCCTGCGTGTCTGCGCCTGCACCCGAGTTGCCGCCATTGCCAGCCTCCACCCATCTGACGCAAGCCACGCCCACTGCCGCGAGCACAGCCACACCACCCGCCGCACCCATTGCCGCACCGCTAGCCGAAGCCAACAGCAAGGGCGAATTACTGCTGACACTGGGAACGCGCCATTGGCGCATCCGTGGCTGGCAAAAAAACCTCGCGCCCGAGCAAATGCGCGTGAATGCACAGGTGCGCACCGATGCCACGGATGGTGCTCATGGTGAAGTACCGGCGGCCTACTACGTCGACACGCTGGACGTGTACAGCGCCAAGCAAAGGGCGGCGTATGTCAAACAAGCCGCCGTCGAGTTGGGTGTCTCCGATGAGGCCATCAAGCGCGACCTGGGCCAAGTGTTGCTGCAACTCGAAGCCCTGCAAGATGCGGCCATTACCGCCGCACTGGCCCCGCAGAACCCCGCGCCCGTGCTCTCGGACGACGAACACACCGCCGCCCTGGCGCTGCTGCAATCCCCCGATCTGGTGGGCCGCATCACCGCCGACATGCAAGCCTGCGGCATCGTCGGTGAATCCAGCAACCTGCTGGCCGGCTACTTGGCCGCCGTCAGCCGCAAGCTCGATGCGCCGCTGGCGGTGCTGATCCAGTCCTCCAGCGCCGCCGGTAAAAGCTCTTTGATGGAAGCCATCCTGAACCTGATCCCCGAGGAGGAGCGCATCCAGTACAGCGCCATGACCGGCCAAAGCCTGTTCTACCTGGGCGAGACCAGCCTGTCTCACAAAATCCTGGCCATTGCCGAAGAAGAAGGGGTTAGACAAGCCGCCTATGCCTTGAAGCTCTTGCAATCCGATGGTGAACTCACCATAGCCAGCACGGGCAAAGACGAGACCACCGGCAACCTGGTCACCAAGCAATACCGGGTGCAAGGCCCGGTGATGCTGATGCTCACCACCACGGCCATCGACGTGGACGAAGAACTGTTAAACCGCTGCCTGGTTCTCACGGTCAACGAGAGCCGTGAGCAGACCCAGGCCATCCACGCGCGCCAGCGGGCCAAACAAACCCTGGACGGCTTGCTGCAAGACAACGACAAGCGCAGCATCACCGCCTTGCACCAGAACGCCCAGCGCCTGTTAAAGGCCATCCATGTGGTCAACCCCTATGCCAATGAGCTCACCTTCCTGGATGACAAGACCCGCATGCGCCGGGACCACATGAAATACCTGAGCCTGATCCGCTCCATTGCGCTCTTACACCAGCACCAAAGGCCCGTGCGCCAGGTAGAACACCGGGGCCAGATGCTGGCGTACATCGAAGTCACCAAGGCGGATATTGCGCTGGCCAACCGTCTTGCCCATGAGATTCTGGGGCGCACGCTCGATGAGTTGCCGCCGCAAACGCGCACGCTGCTGCGCCTGATTCACGGCATGGTGCAGGACATGGCCAAGGTTCAAGGCATCCCCGCGCGCGAGGTGCGCTTTACCCGGCGCGACGTGCGCGAGGCCACGCACTGGAGCGATGGCCAGCTCAAAATCCACTGCACCCGCCTGACAGAAATGGAATACCTGCTGGTGCACGGCGGCAGCCGTGGGCACAACCTGCAATATGAACTTTTGTACGACGGCAAAAACGACAACCAAGCGCACCTGATGGGCCTGCTGGACACGGCCGACCTGAGTCAAAACATCGACAACGCTGCACGCAAGTCAGGGCCAGAGGATGGCAAGTCAGTGCCAAGTCAGGCCCAAGTTACCCCCAAGTTAGGGCCAAGTCAGACCCCAACAATTGAGGCTGCACAAGGCTTGCAGGGCGATTTGCACGAATTCCAGCAAAAACCGCATATGGGAAGAAACGGCAAAACCTCTTCCTTAGCCGCTGTTGTTTAAGGGGGCGTCCACCATGGCCAAAAAGGGACAAACCACCCCGCCCACAGTCATCGGCCCGGCCAACGACCCGGCCAGCCTGTATCACCAGATGCAGCCCTTCTTGCAGTGGATGCTGGAGAAGAACTACAGCCCGCGCACCGTGGACAACCGCGAGCTGTACCTGCGCTACTTCATCCAGTGGTGCGATGAGCGTGGGCTCACGCGCCCCCAGGAGATCACCCGCCCGATACTGGAGCGCTACCAGCGCCACCTGTTCCTGCACCGCAAGAAGGATGGCCAGCCCTTGAGCAACCGCAGCCAGAGCACGCGCGTCACTCCCATACGCGCCTGGTTCAAGTGGCTCACTAAAAACAACCGCATCCTGTACAACCCCGCCTCAGATCTGGAGCTGCCCCGCCAAGAGCACCGCTTGCCCCGGCACATCCTCACCAGTGACGAGGCCGAGCGGGTGCTCAATGTGCCCGACGCCAAGACCGCCATGGGTGTGCGCGACCGCGCCATGCTGGAGACTTTCTACAGCACCGGCATGCGCCGCATGGAGTTGATTGGCCTGGGTGTGTTTGATCTGGACTTTGAGCGCGGCACGGTGATGGTGCGCCAGGGCAAGGGCAAGCGAGACCGCATGATCCCCATTGGCGAGCGGGCGCTGGCCTGG
>JAYVGI010000002.1:0-4895 GCA_043772355.1 Polaromonas sp. | reverse complement strand
TGATATTGGACGAGCCGACCTCGGTGCTGACACCGCAGGCGGTAGAAAAACTGTTTGACACGCTACGTCTTTTAAGCGCGCAGGGCTGTAGCATTTTGTACATCTCACATAAGCTGCACGAAATTCGCGCCCTGTGCACCGCCTGCACCGTGTTGCGCGGCGGCAGGGTGGCGGGCGTGTGCGACCCGAGGCGCGAAAGCAATGCATCCCTCTCGCGCCTGATGATCGGCAGCGAGCCGCCTGCGTTGGTGCACCGTGCTGTGGTGGCGGGGGGCGAGGTGTTGGCGGTAAAAAATTTGAGTCTTCATCGCGCCGACGAATTTGGTGTAGACCTCGATGGCATCAGCCTCACCGTGCGCGCGGGCGAGGTGCTGGGCATAGCTGGCGTGTCGGGCAATGGGCAGAAAGAGCTGCTGTATGCCTTGAGTGGTGAAGACACGCGCGCTGCGGCGGACAGCATTCAAATGCGAGGCGCTGCAAGTCAGCCCACTAGCGCGGATGGCACTGAGCACAAAGACGGCTTTGAGAGGCGCGAAACGGATGGACAAAAACAAGACACCGAAGGTATGCAAGCCGTAGGCCACTACACCCCCCAACAACGCCGCGCGTGGGGCCTGCACTTTGTACCCGAAGAGCGCCTGGGCCGAGGTGCCGTACCTAGCATGAGTCTGGCGCACAACCTGCTGCTCACCCGCGACCAAGCGGTAGGCAAGGGTGGTTGGATCAAGGTGAAAGCCCTGCGCGCGCAAGCCCAGCAAATCATCGCCCGCTTTAACGTCAAAGCCGGTGGGCCAGATGCTCCCGCCCGCAGCCTGTCAGGTGGCAACTTGCAAAAATTTATCGTCGGCCGCGAAATAGAAGCCGCACCCAAGCTGCTGATCATCTCCCAGCCCACCTGGGGCGTAGACGTAGGCGCGTCGGCACAAATCCGCGCCGAGATACTGGCCCTGCGCGACGCAGGCTGCGCCGTGCTGGTGGTGAGCGAAGAGCTAGACGAATTGTTCGAAATCTCAGACCGCCTGCAGGTCATGGCCAAAGGCCGCATATCACCGTCGGTCAACATCCAGGACGCAACGGTGGAGCAGATAGGCGAGTGGATGAGTGGGCTGTGGGATAAGAGTGCCGAAGCCAATCCGTCGTCTGCCTTCGCCGTGCATAACTAGCGGACAAGCGCATAAAGTCATGGTCAAAAAAATAGAAGTTAAAGGTAGTGAGATCACCGTTATCTCCAAGCACGGACAAGACTACATTTCCCTCACCGATATGCTCAAAGCCAAAGATGGTGACTTTTTTATCTCTGACTGGTTGAGGAACAGAAACACAGTGGAGTTTTTGGGGATTTGGGAGACGGTTTACAACCCTGGGTTTAATTATGGCGAATTCGCCATAATTAAAAGCCAAGCGGGCTTGAACAACTACAAACTCAGTGTGAAAGAGTGGGTGGAAAAAACCCAGGCCATAGGCCTACAGGCCACGGCGGGTAGGTATGGAGGAACCTACGCCCACAAAGACATCGCCTTTGAGTTTGGCATGTGGATCAGTGCCGAATTTAAAATCTACCTCATCAAAGAGTTTCAAAGGCTCAAAGATGAAGAGTCTCGCACCAGCTCGTTGGAGTGGAATTTCCAACGCACTTTGTCAAAGGTTACTTACAAAATCCATACGGATGCCATTAAAGAACGGTTAATCCCCCCGCAGCTTACACAAGCCCAGACCAGCATCATTTACGCGTCTGAGGCTGATTTGCTGAACGTCGCCTTGTTTGGTATGACCGCCGCGCAGTGGCGGCAATCCAACCCAGAGCAGGGTGGCAATATGCGTGATGCTGCTACCCTTGAGCAATTGGTCGTACTGTCTAACCTGGAAAGTATCAACTCAGTGTTGATTCATCAAGGTTTGGCTGCTTGTGCCCGCCTCGTACAGTTGAACACTATTGCCATTACGCAGATGCGTTCATTGGTGGGGATGGGTTTGCTAAAGGGTGTCGCTCCACCCAAAAGACTGCCTGGAGGCGGGGCCCATGCTTAAACTAGAACCCCGCGCCGAAGTCTCGCGCTTTTGGACATTCGCCTCGCCTGTGCTGGCCCTGCTGCTCACCGTCCTCGTAGGCGTCATCCTGTTTGCAGCGTTAGGCAAAGACCCGGTGCGTGGCCTGCAAGTCTTCTTTTGGGAGCCTATCAAGAGCAGCTACGCGCTGGGCGAGCTGATGGTCAAAGCCACGCCGCTACTCATCATCGCGCTGGGCTTGGCGGTGTGCTTCAGGTCGAACGTGTGGAACATTGGCGCGGAGGGCCAGTTTGTCATGGGTGCCATCTTTGCAGGCGGCGTGGCGCTGCTGGCGGACAAAGACACTGGGCGTTGGATAGTAGTAGCCGTCATCTTGGCGGGCGTGCTGGGCGGCATGGTGTGGGCGGGCATTACCGCACTGCTGCGTGACAAGTTCAATGCCAACGAGATTTTGGTCAGCCTGATGTTGGTGTACGTGGCCGACATGGTGCTCAGCTACATGGTTTTCGGCCCCTGGAAAGACCCACAGGGCTACAACTTTCCGCAGAGTAAAACGTTTGAAGCGGTGACCAAAATTCCCAAGCTGATGGACGGCTCGCGTATGACGATTGGCCTGCTGCTGGGCCTGCTGGGCGCAGCGGGGCTGTGGATTTTCCTCTTCCGCACCCGCGCAGGCTTTGCGCAACTGGTGGGCGGGCTGGCACCGGCGGCAGCGCGCTACGCTGGGTTTAGCTCGCGAAGGGCATTGTGGACGGCCCTCTTAATGTCGGGCGGCGCGGCAGGCCTGGCGGGCGCGCTGGAGGTAGCTGGGCCGATTGGCCAGCTCACGCCCTATGTGCCGGCAGGCTACGGCTTTGCCGCCATCATCGTGGCCTTTGTGGGGCGGCTGCACCCGGTGGGCGTTATCTTCGCGGCCATTTTGATGAGTATGTTCTACATCGGTGGCGAGCTGGCGCAGTCACGCATGGGCTTGCCTAAATCGATCACCGGCGTGTTCCAGGGCCTGCTGTTGTTCAGCCTGCTGGCCTGCGACACCTTGATGGCCTATAAAGTGCGGTTTTATAAGTCTTTTAGGCCTGTAGCCCAGAAAAATATTGCGGGAGCAGCTATAAATAATGTAGTAACCAATAATGCCAAAGGAGGTGCCTGATGGAGCAATATGCCCTGCTACTGGCTGCCACACTCAACGCAGGCACCGTGCTGGCCATCGCCGCGCTGGGCCTGCTCATCAACGAGAAAGCGGGCATCGTCAACCTGGGTGCAGAGGGCATCATGCTGTGCGCCGCCGTGGCGGGCTTTGCCGCCGTGCTGCACACCGGCAACGACTGGCTGGGCTTTGCCGCAGGGATGGGCGCGGGCGCGCTGCTGGCGGCTATTTTTGGTGTGCTGGTGATCTGGCTTAACACCAACCAGTACGCCACCGGGCTGGCGCTCAGCTTGTTTGGCGCAGGCTTCTCGGCCTTTGCGGGCATTGGCTATGTGCAAGAAAAGCTGCCCGAGCGGCCACAGTTTGCTGTGCCGTTTTTGTCTGACATTCCCCTGCTGGGCAGCGCGCTGTTCAAGCAGCACCCCATGGTGTATGCCGCTGTGGTGCTGGCCGCCGCACTGGTTTGGTTCTTGTACCGCTCCCGCTCCGGTTTGGTGCTGCGCAGCGTAGGCGAAAACCCCGACGCCGCCCACGCGCTGGGCTACCCCGTGCGCCGCATCCGCCTGGCCGCCGTGGTGGTGGGCGGCGCGCTGTGCGGGCTGGCCGGGGCCTACCTGTCGGTCATCTACACACCGCTGTGGGTGGAGGGCATGGCAGCTGGCAAGGGCTGGATAGCGTTGGCCCTCACTACCTTCGCCACCTGGCGCCCGGCACGGGTATTGCTTGGTAGTTATCTGTTTGGTGGGGTCACCATGGTGCAGTTCCACTTGCAGGGCATCGGCGTAGACGTGCCCAGCCAGTTCCTCACCATGCTGCCCTACATTGCCACCATCGTGGTGCTGGCCCTCATCTCGCGCAACCCGGCCTGGATCCGCGTGAACATGCCTGCATCCCTAGGGAAACCCTTCTATCCCGGGGCGTGATGTTGCGTTCCCATTAGCGGGGAGGTTTCGTAGTACATTGTCTGCATGTGTCTGGTATCTGCATTGAACAGGACTTGATTGATGACAGCACGAGAAATAGAGGCGCATTGGCTGGCCAGCTGCTTGGCGGCAGTGCGTAGCCCGTCCATAGTGGCCAGCGGTGCGCAGGAGGCCAATGTGTTTCGCGTGGCGGCCATGGTGCTGGCCTCCGCCTGGCCGGTGCAGGCCGCGCGATTAAGGGCCTTGAGTGACGCTTATTTTGCCCAACATCCCGCAGACAAATTACCGGTGGTACAGGTGGTACACAACGGCTGGGTGCTGAGCTTGCCTCGCCTGCGCGACATGCTCAGCCGCCAGCTTGCCAGCGCCTAGCGTGGAGTTAACACCCTCTATGCCCAGCCAGCCCGCGTTTTATACCCACACCGCACTGGCCAAAGGCTTGCGCGAGCTGTTTGTGCAGCTAGAGCAGCGCTTGGCATTGCAGCAGCCGCTGGCTGTGTATTTGGCCGGCGGTATGGCCGTGCACTTGTATACCGCCAACCGCGTCACCACCGATGTGAACGCAGAGTTTGGTGCGCGGGTGCTGCTACCCAACGACCTGATGGTAGAGATTACGCTGGAGGACGGCAGCCCCCAGGTTATTTACCTGGACACCAACTACAACGCGTCCTTTGCCTTGATGCATGAAGACTACTTAGGGCGGTGGAAAAATCCAATATCCCGTTGATGCCTGGGCGGCTATCAGCGCGTCCCTATCGCCCCAAGGCAGGTCTTGCCAGTGGCACCGGTGGGCATTGCGGATCGTAAATATCGCCTGT
>JAYVGI010000001.1:0-3754 GCA_043772355.1 Polaromonas sp. | reverse complement strand
ATGCTCCTTTACGGGCTTGGTGTCCCACGGAGACGGCGGGCTGTGCATAACTTCCTGAAACTTTCACATAAACTCCCTGATTCGAAGCATACAAGGAGGCCGCAGGCCGGGGGACAGCCGCGGAGCTGTGCACACCAAGTGCCAGGGCGAGCACAGAGATACGTCGGAACAACAAGCGCCAGAGCGAGCACAGCCTATACGTCCGCACAACAGGCGCCAGAGTGTGCACAGAAGAGTGCGACTTCCGCGCTACAGGGCATCAACTCGGATTAGGCAACGCCAACCGCGAGGTATCGTCTTCGTTCTCCTGCGTACCCACACGGTTTTCGTTGATGCGCTTCACGTCGTCGTTATTGATGTCACCCGTCACATACACACCGTCAAAACAACTCGCATCAAAGTTTTGAATCGCAGGATTGAGTTTGCCAATCGCCGCCTTCATGCCATCGACCTCTTGGTAAATCAGCGCGTCCGCACCAATGAGCAGACGAATCTCTTCGTTCGTTCGGCCATGCGCTACCAGCTCTTCGCTGGTGGGCATGTCGATACCGTAGACATTGGGAAAGCGCACCGGCGGGGCGGCGCTGGCCATGTAGACCTTGCGGGCACCTGCGTCACGGGCCATTTGCACGATCTCTTTGCTGGTGGTGCCGCGCACAATGCTGTCGTCTACCAACAGCACATTGCGGCCTTTGAACTCGCTGTTGATCGTGTTGAGTTTTTGGCGCACGGATTTTTTGCGCACTGCCTGGCCGGGCATGATGAAGGTGCGGCCTACGTAACGGTTTTTCACAAAGCCTTCGCGGTAGGGCAGGCCTAGCAAGTGCGCAAGCTGCTGCGCACTGGGGCGGGAGGACTCTGGGATGGGGATGACCACGTCAATCTGGTCGGGTGGCACAGTCGAGATGACGCGCTTGGCCAGTGCCTCGCCCAAATTGAGACGCGCTTGGTAGACCGAGATGCCGTCCATCTCCGAGTCGGGCCGGGCCAGGTAAACGAACTCAAAAATACAGGGGTTAAGTTGCGTTTTGGCTGCGCACTGCTCCGTGTGCACATTGCCTTGCAGGTCCACAAACACGGCCTCGCCGGGTGCGATGTTGCGCACAAAATGGTGTCCGGTGCCTTCCAGCGTGACTGACTCGCTGGCCAGCATGACGGTGCCGTCGGCGCTCTTGCCCATGCACAGCGGGCGGATGCCAAACGGATCTCTGAAAGCCAGCAGGCCATGGCCCGCAATGAGCGCCACCACGGCGTAGGAGCCCTTGATACGCGCATGCACGCCGCGCACGGCGGCAAATACATCGGTGGCCTGGAATTGACGAGGGCTTCGTCCTTCGGCCTCGCGTGGCAGCCCGCGCGTGGACGACTCCAGCTCATGCGCCAATACGTTGATCAGCACTTCGGTGTCGCTCTCGGTGTTGATGTGGCGGTGGTCGGTGTTGAACAATTGCTCCTTGAGCACGGGCACATTGGTGAGGTTGCCGTTGTGCACCAGCACGATGCCAAAGGGCGCGTTGACGTAAAACGGCTGGGCCTCTTCTTCGCTGAAGGCATTGCCCGCTGTGGGGTAACGCACTTGGCCCAGGCCCATGTTGCCGGGCAGCGAGCGCATGTTGCGGGTGCGAAACACGTCGCGCACCATGCCCTTGGCCTTGTGCATATAAAACTTGGTACCCAGCTGGGTGACGATGCCCGCTGCGTCTTGCCCACGGTGCTGCAAAAGCAGCAGCGCGTCATAAATCAACTGATTGACCGGCGCGCTAGAAGCTACGCCTACGATTCCACACATACACAACCCCTTTGCAACTGCGGCAATTGCGCAGCGCTGATAAATTTACCCAACTCGTCTGGCAACACCGGCTTCAAACCCTTGAGTACGGTGGACAAAACCCCTGCGCCGATGGATTGCTGCCACGACGCATTCGTCTTCATCGGTGTCATCAATACCACCGTGGCCACCGCCAGCAAAATAACAGCGCCGCGCACCAAACCAAAGGCCGCGCCTAACAGCCGGTCAAGCCCGCTCAAGCCCACTGAAGCCAGCATTTTCTTTACCAACCAGGCCAATAGGCTAGATGCCATCAGCGCGCCAATAAAGACCAGTGCAAAACCTGCCGCGTAACGCAGTTGCGGCACATCGCCTTGCATCGGCAACCACTGCCCCACAGTAGTAGCAAACATTTGCGCCACCACAAACGCTGCAATCCAGCCCAGTACCGACAGCACCTCGACCACCAGCCCGCGCCACACGCCGATCAGCATGGACAGCAACAGCACGGCCAGCAAAATCAAGTCGAGTGTGCCGATGTTCATGCGCTGTGCGGGTAAAAAGTAGCGGTCACACGGGTAGCGAACACACAGCCAGTTTTATTTGTCAACATTAAAAATTCAAAACAACAAGGTCAAAACTACAGCGTCAAAATCGACGCAGGTAAATCCAGCGCTTTGATTTTGGCGGCCGCTTTGTCAGCCTCGTCTTTGTTGGTGAACGGCCCTACGCGCACGCGGATGCGCTCACCGTCCGGTGTTTTGGCTATTTGGCTGTAGGTTTTTAAACCCACTTTTTCCACCTTACGCCGCGCCTCCAGGGCTTTGCCAGCATCGCTGAAGGCCCCAAACTGCACGATGTAGCGTGTGTCACCTGCTGCGGCGGGTGCCGTAGCGGCTGCTGTGGCGGCTGCCGTCGCTGCAGGTTTGGGCTGCGCTAGCGCACCCTCAAGCAAGGCTTTGGCACGGCTGGCTTCTGCGGTTTTGTCGGCGGCGGCCTTATCTGCAGCGGTTTTTTCGGCTGCTTTCTCAGCAGCTTGGGCTTTGAGTTTCCTGGCTTTGTCTTCTTCTGCGGTTTTACGCGCTTTGTCGGCAGCGAGTTTGTCGGCACTGGCTTTGTCAGCGGCCGCCTTGTCGCTGGCGGCAGCGGCTTTGGCTGCATCTTCAACGGGCTTGTCTAATGCTTTATCCGCAGATTTGTCAGCGGGTTTGTCAACCGCTTTGGGTTTACTCTTGTCGTCAGCCGCGCTCTTCAAAGCTCCGGCAGCCACTGCTGCGGCAGCAACTACGGCTGCACCTGCAGCTATGGTTTTGCTAGCTCCTTGCGCATTGTTTACAGAGGCTGCAGGCTTTTTATCCGCTGATTTAGAGTCTGTCTTGGATGAACTCACTATCTCTTCTTTGCCGGACAAGCTGGCGCTGTCGTCTACCTTGGCGGCAGGCGCGGGCGTGGACGGCACTGGGGCAGCACCCAAGGGGCGCACCTTGGCTTTGTCGGGGATCTCAATGGGCATGTCTACGACCACAGGCCGGGGCTGGCTGTCAAACAGCATGGGGAAGCCCACCACGCCTGCCAACACCAGCACCACCGCGCCAATCAAGCGGTATTTGGCGCGCTGGCGCATGGCGTCTACTGTTTCAACCGGCTTTTGCACCGATGCTTTGGTGCCCATACCGCTGTCCTTGTTGCCAAAATTAAACCAAGCCATGAAGATCCTGCCCAACTAATGTGCGGCCGCATCGGGTGATGCGCCCAAGTGTTTGCCGCCTAAACGCGGGGTGCCATGCTGCAAAACGCCGCCGACGGTGTAGAACGAGCCGAACACGACGATTCTATCGGTTGCGCTGGCCGCTGCCACCGCTGCGTCCAGCGCTGCCTGTGGTGAGGTGTAAACACTGCTGTGCACATCTTTGCGCTGGTTTTGCGCCGCCCACTGCGTTTGCAGGGCCAAAGCGGTGGCCGCGCGGGCCGTGGGCAGGTCGGTAA